>JBEKLY010000090.1:0-47388 GCA_050010015.1 Terriglobia bacterium | reverse complement strand
GTTCGCACCCTGACGGGCAGCTTCCGCCATGCCAAAAGGCTATCAAACCAAAAAGGAAATTGCCAGCGGAAAATCGAGTCGTTTTAGATTGTTCTACTTCTGGGACTTTGACGCAGCCCTAACTCGGACCCAGCTCTTTGGACAAAACGTCATGCCGCCGCTATCGAATCGTGCAGGCTTGGCCGCTCAAAGGCGCATGTTGACGGACATTATGACCGAAAATTCCATCATCATTCCGCTCCCCGCTCTGCCTGGGAATTACTGCCCCGCGCCTTGAAGGACGGGTCAGGGAGCGTCGCCATACGCCGAGGCTGCCGCCCTTGACACCTTGTGCTTTGAAGATATCTGGGAGCGCGGGCATCCTGCCCGCCTTTCGCGCCGCAATTGAACGCACGCTGCGGGCAGGATGCCCGCGCTCCCGGGTACTTCATGGTTGCTGGGCGCCCGTCAGCCGACGGGCATGAGCGACTGCTCTGAAAACGTGTACGGCCTAGGGCTTTCCCTACCCCGTTCACTTGGGGACGGCAAGCCGTCCCCCTACGAGTTTCTTGAAGACCGCCTTCGCGGCGCTGATCGGAGGCTTGCTGGTCAACGATCACCAGCCACCGACGCGCCCAATTCGGATCGCCAATCGCCCGTCAAAGGGGCTTCCGGTGCCGTTATCATAGTGATATTGTTCAACAAACCTTGACATGCTGCCTGCATAATGGTAACTTATGTTTCCGTTGCTCATTGGGCGCGACCTGAAGCCCGAACAAGGGTCCGGGGGATCCTCCCCTGGGTGGCATTTCAGATAGATGATAAGATCATATAGATGTGCTCTGTTGGAAGCCGACGGGTAGTCAGGCGCCCATGTGCTTTGTCGCGGGGACAATTACATTTGTTATGAATTCAACGTCCAGCTCTTCGACATTACCTGAGAACATCTGCGTTGGGCAACCGATTTAATTTGCCGGTTAGGCCCATATCGGCACCTTCGGCCCTGTTCAACGGGGTAACAACAGGCTGATCACTCGTTGGATGCCAAGGGTTGAGGGGTCTGATAGGGTACTGTTACTTGTGCACCCATTTGGGTGTACGTTCGTACCGTTGCAGGGCGAGCCGTTTCGGGTGATAACTCTAACAGGAAGGGGCGGAGACCGTTGACATTTGCAGGAGGCCATATTTGCTCTCCTGTAAGTCACAGGGCGGAGCTGTATAGAGCCCTTGGCACGGGAGCCGGACGCCTGGCATCGGCGCGCACGGTTGTGGGGCGCGAACGTCCCTGCATTTGGTTCATCAGCAGGGAGACAAGAGTGCTTTAGTGCGCAGCGCAGACCGTGGTTTCAATGTCCACAGTTTAAGGAGTAACGAGCATGGCATGGGGAATGAGCGGGTTGTCATCACGCATCGAGGTGGCCGGGAGCGTTGGCGGTAGGGTACTTGGGCGCTTGCAATTGGCGACGCTGGCAATGCTGTTCGTGAGCCTGGCTGGTCTTATTGGGGCGCCCAGGGTTTTGACTGCGGCTTCCCAGCAGGAGACAACCGGAGCCGGAAGCGGCAGCGGGCAGCAGCCCTTCACGAGTGCGGAGACGATCATTTCCGCCAACGATCTGCTCTTCATCCAGGTGTTCGATGTGGAACAGATGACGCGCGAATACCGCGTGAATGGGGCCGGAACGGTGGACTTCCCGCCTCTCCCCGAGCCGGTACAGGTTGCGGGTCTGACGCCCGGGCAGGCGGCGAAAGCCATCTCAATGAAGTGCATGGAAGCGGGAGTGCTAAGCCATCCCCAAATCAGCGTCACGGTTCGCGAATCGCGAGTTCACTCGGTGTCGGTCTCGGGCGCTGTAAGGGCCCCGCAAATCTATCCGGTGTTCGGCCGTATCTCGCTCTTGGACCTCCTCGCTCAAGCCGGGGGACTGGCGGATGATGCAGGCGGGACGGTAACCATTACGCGCGGCGATACCTCCCGTCTGGTGGCAGCGGCAAGTACGGGAGCCGCTGGGGACGACACGAAATCGGCTTCCTCACCCGCCGCCGTGACCATCAATCTTCGGCAGTTGATGGATACCGGCGATGCGAAATTGAACATGGACGTTTATCCGGGCGACCACGTCACAGTGTCGCGCGCCGGGCTCGTTTATGTCGTAGGGGCGGTAAGCAAGCCAGGCGCCTATTCGCTGGCCGATGCGCGGCAGGATATGACGGTTTTGAGGGCTCTTGCCTTAGCGGGGTCCCTTGCCCCATACGCGAAGAGCAAGAGTGCGGTGCTTCTTCGCCCTAATGCCGCTGCTCCCAAGGGCCGGGACGAGATTCCCATAAACCTGCGAGCCATGCTGAAGGGTGATGCTTCGGACCGGCCGCTGCAAAGCAACGATATCCTGTTTATCCCCGACAGCACCGCCATGAAGGCGCTCCACCGGGGCGCCGACGTTGTGGCGATGGGTGTTTCGTTTGCGGGAGCTGCCGCGATCATGCCCTGACGCTTTCTGTCTACGCGGGCGGCCTTTGCGTTGTGATGTCATGCAGGCCGCCTGCACCTCCGCGCGGGCGGAACACCCGCAACACTTCGAAGCTTGCGATGAATTTAGCAAAGGCGGTGTCTCGATATGGCTGAACACGAAGAATTAGTCCCCACCCAACCGCGACTTCCGGAAAGGGTACCTCGCCGGATGAATGAGACGATCGACGCGGGACCGGAAGGCACCGAAGGCTATTCCTATCTTCGCGCCTACTGGCTGATTCTGATGAAGCGCCGCTGGGCGGTCCTTACCGTCGTGGCCCTTCTGGTCACCCTGGTAACGATGATTTCATTAAGGATGCGGCCGGTTTACGAGTCGACAGCGCGAGTCGAGGTTGATCCCGACACCCCTCAAATCCAGTCGCTCAACGATCTCTATCGGGGCGAGGCTGGTTACTCGGATGACACTTTCCTGCAAACCCAGGTTAATGTGCTGAAGAGTGAAAACCTGGCTTGGCGGACCCTTCAGGAGCTCGACGTGGCGGGGAAGGGAGAATACGCCCTGGGTGGACAAGATGGCAAGGCCGCGCAGCCGATTTCACCGGAGGCGGCCCAGAATACGCTCATTTCGCTGTTCCGATCACACCTGCGTGTGCAGTTGATTCGCGACAGCCGCATGATCGAGGTGACTTTCGCCAGCACCGACCCTCGGCTGGCGTCCCGGGCCGCGAACGCCCTGGTGAACAATTACACGGAGTACAATTTCCATCAGAAATACGACGCTACGCGGCAAGCCTCAGGATTCATGGAGCAGCAACTCGACGAGTTGAAAGCCAAGGTGGAGAAGTCCCAGCAAGCCCTGGTGGATTACGAGCGCAAGAACCTGATCGTGGATATCGGCGACAAACAATCGGTGGTCGAGCAGAGGCTATCCGGTTTGAGCGCCGATTTGACTTCCGCCCAAAGCGAGCGAATGCAAAAGCAAGCGCTTTACGAGTTGGTGAACTCCAACGACTCCGAGGCCGCGCTCACCACTCAGGACCCGCTGCTGGAAAGCCTGGACGAAAAACACGCCGCCTTGCGGGAAGACTATGTGGACGCCGTCGGGCAGTACGGTCCCAACTTTCCTAAAGTCAAAAGGCTCCAGGACCAACTGAACGAAGTGAAGTCCATGATGGATCGTGAACGCAAGCGCTTAACCTCGCGCATCCGCGACGACTACCGGACGGCTCTCGGCCGGGAAAGGCTCTTGTCTGCCGCGGTGGCCCACGAGAAGGAGGAAGTGGGAAAGCTCAATCAACTTTCCATCGAGCACAACCTCCTGAAACGAGAGTTTGATACCAACCAGCAGCTTTATTCCAGCCTGCTCCAGCACCTGAAAGACGCTACGGTCTCGGCGGGTTTGCGGGCCACCAACATCCACCTGGTCGATTCGGCGCTGGTTCCCTCCTACCCGGTGCGGCCCAGAGTTTTGTATAACGTTGCCATCAGCTTTCTGGTGGGACTGGTGCTGGGGATTGCACTCGCCTTCATCCAGGAGAGCATGGATACTTCCATCAAGAGCGCCGAGGACCTGGAGCGGCTCGTCGGCGTTCCGACCTTGGCCGTGGTCCCCATGGCGCGCGCGTCCTGGCTGACGAGGACCAAGGACAAGCTCCGGCCGGAGAACTCGGTGGAATCGATCGTATTGAGGCACCCGACCTCCTCGTTGGCTGAGTCTTACCACATTCTGCGCACCGCGATTCTGCTTTCGACTGCCCCGGCCCCGCCGCAGGCATTGCTGGTGACCAGCGCGCAACCCGGCGAGGGAAAGACCTGCACGGCGCTCAACCTTGCTATGGGACTAGCCCAGCGCGGCGTGCCGGTGGTGCTTGTGGACGCTGACATGCGGCGCCCCGGCATTGCCCGCGCCCTCGGCGTCAGCGTCAATGGCGCGGGGCTGAGCACGGTTCTTGCCGGTGGACATACCCTGGACGAATGCCTGCATCAGTTTGAGCAGGTCCCCAATCTTTGGGTGCTGCCAGCCGGCCCGGAAGCCCCCAACCCGGCGGACCTGCTCTCTTCGCCCACCATGCACAAGGTTTTGGCAGAACTGCGCAGTCGGTTCACGCACGTGGTCCTGGACTCCGCCCCCTTGTTGATGGTAACCGACGCCACCATTCTTTCCGGCATGGTCGACGGCACGGTGCTGGTAGTAGAGAGCGGTGTGATGGCGCGCCGCGGCCTGGCGCGTGCGCACAAAATCCTGCAGAGCGCCGGGGGAAGAATCCTGGGCGGCGTCCTCAATAAATGGGATGCGCGCAGCGAGGGCTACTACGCCTATTATGGCTCCTACTATCGCGGCTATTACCGCGCCTATTATGGGAACTATTACCAACGCCGCTACGGAGAGAAGTCGAAGTCCTGAAGTTGCCGGCTGATCGCCCGGGCGATCTGAACCTCAACCCGTCCTTCCGCCCGGACGTCTCTGGGCTGGGCGGGGCACTCTTATGGCGCCCCCGAAAATCACCCTCTCTGTGTCATTCCCGCGAAAGCGGGAATCCATCTTTCTCCCGACCCGCAATGGGCCCCCGCTTTCGCGCGGGCGACGTCGTATGTGATTTTCGTTCACTCGGGTGCGCCAAAGGCCCATGCAAACTTCCCACAAACCGCTCGAAACGTGCGGACTTCGCCCGATTTGCGTGGCGAGGTAAGCGCATGTGCGAAATCTCTCGATCCGTGTTGGAACAACCAGCCTGCCCTCCGGCCGCGTCCCTCGGCGCACGCGGCGCGCTGCGGCGGCTGGGTCTCGAACTCCGGGGCCTTCGAGACGCGCTGCCCGCGGGAACTTTTGCTCGCTACTTACTGTGCTGTGTGCGGTCTGCGCCGGGAATCTATGCCGCCCGGAAACTCGCCCCGGCGGACCCCCTGATGAAGGGCAAGGTGAGAGTCACCTACCATGGCGCCCAGATTGCGATCAATCTGGCCGAGGTCGACGCATTTCTTCCCGGCGACACGCCCACCTTCGCGAACATCCGGGAGATGTACGGCCGGGATGTTTACCTGAGGTTTTTCGACCTCTCGCGCATCCCGATGCTGAATGTGATCGACGCAGGCGGGAACCGCGGTCTGTTCACGATTTATGCCGCGAAACGCGCGCAAAAGGTCATTTGGGTTGAGATGCAGCCCCAGTATCTCGGCGCGCTGAATGCGCTCATCTCAAGCAACACGCCGAATGCCAGAATCGTACCTCTCGAGGGCATACTGGTAGGCAGGAGCGACGCCCTCCCGGCATTTTGGCGCAAGACGATGCGCCAGGAGCGCGGCCTCGCAGATGGGGCGTATACGCTCGAAAACCTGATGGAAACGCATCATCTCGATCCCATCTCGTTTCTGAAGATGGACATTGAAGGCGCGGAGTTCTCAGTCTTTGCCCCCCCTTGCCGATGGATTCAGGGATTGCAAAACCTCGCCATGGAAGTCCACCGGCAGGCCGGGGACCCTGCCGAAATTGTGTCGCGCTTGGCCACCAGCGGGTTCCAGGTAATGACCGCGGACGCGCAACTCCGGCAATGCCCGGTTGAGCGCGCGAGCTACATCTACGCTTCTCGCACCGGCGCCCTCTCCGGCAGACCCTTGCACTAGTGTTGCGTCACGCAAATGCGTTTACCGTAGCGCTGACCTTTAGGTCAGCACTTGCCGACCTAAAGGTCGGCGCTACTTCCGGCGCCCGGCAAGCCAGCGGGATTTTCCCGCCGATCCGCGGCCTGGCCAACGGTCCCGAGTGCGGACTGCTACGGCTCCTGCCGGCGCGGCTATTACCGTGCTTATTATGGCAACCCTTACAGCCGCTACGGTAAGAAGTCGAAGTCTTGAAGCTGCCGGCTGGTCACGCTATCGATACTTGTTTTTAGCCGCGGGATACTTGCTCAGTCTCGGGTCGCGCTTACCGGCCCTGCTATTTGCCCCACGCGGATTCTTTTACAACACCGATGAACTGACGATGGGGCTCAGATCGCTGGATAGTTTTATTGGCGTGCCTGTCGTCAGCCTTGCGTGGCCGGGAAGCATTCTCAACCTTTTGTCTTTGCCGGTGTTTCTCGGTGATTTTTTGCCCCCGTCTCATCTGCCGAGGACGCTCCCGCAAGGCATCAGCCTGTTCGCCGACTACTTAGCGCACGCCTACGCCGACCCTCGTCACAGCATTCTCCTGGTGAGATGGATTGTCGCGATAACGTGTAGTGTCAGCCCCATCCTGGCGTACTACATCGGAGTCCGGCTGAGCAAATCGCGTTTCGTCGGGTTCGCTTGCGCGGTACTGGTATCGTTTCAACCTACCTTTTATCAAGAGTCCGTAATGGCCGCAGGGGACGCTGTCAGCATCACCTTTGCTCTCGCGGCGATCCTTTGCTTGTTGCGCGAAACGGACCGGCGCTCGGCGGCTTGGGCGGGTTTTCTGATGTCGGCGGGATTGGCCGCCAAGATCACCGTAGCGGGCCTGATTGTGCTTCCGGTGCTGCTCATTCTGCTTGAGAGGCCCCTAGCGTTTCGCGAGCGGGCTGGCTTGCTGCTCCGTTTTTCCGGCGGACTTGCCGTAGGGTTCATGCTGTGCTGCCCGTATGTGTGGACTGAGCCCGTGCGGTTCGCCAAGGCTGTCGCCGGAAATCTCAGCAAACCCGGCTCGGCGGGGAATCTTGCCGCTTTCTTCTCCACTTGGAGCGAGGCGATGGGGATTACGTTTTCTGCCTTGGCTCTGTTTGCCGTCCTGGGCGGAATTTGCCTGCTCCTCTTCCACGAGGAGACGCGCCTCGTGATCGCCTCGTTTGCAGCTTTGATCGCTACCCTGGCGCCCCCGTTTCTACACGCTACCACGGCCTACCCAAGGTATTTTCTTCCCGCCTTGCCGTGCCTCGTGGTGCTGCTCGCCGTGGCATTCCGGATTTTCAACTGGGACTACCCTCGTGTTCGCCGCTGGCGCGTCCCTGCCTTGGCGCTGGCGGCGCTCGCCGGCTTTGCGTGCTGCGGCGAGACGTGGGCTCGAGAGCGGTCTCTGCGGGGACCCGATGAATTTGCTTCGGCTGTCAAAGTCATCCAAACCCTCCCCAGGGAGACCACATTGTTTCTCCCCGAAGAGGCGCTCTTGACTTTCGAGGTCCCGCTTTCACAGCAAGACTGCCTGCCAATGCGGGACCGTGCCCGGCATGGCCTTGAAAGCGAGGACGACGTTCTCGAGTTTGCGCAAGCGCGCGGAATTCCTTCCCGCTCGGCCAGTGTAATCCTCTGGAGCCTGAACGAGCAGGAACAAGCGGATTACCGCCGCCTGGCAGCAGCCTGCACCGTGGCACCGCCCGATTCCAGGTCCATTTATTTCTATTATGCGCCCTACGATGCGAGAAACGACCCGCGCAACGTGAATGCCCGGCGCGTCTCGCTCGCCACTCTGGACCTTGCCGCGGCGATCCAGGCAATCCAAAATACCGGCAATGCGGCAATCCTCGTTCCGTTCGCGGTTGCGTCCCTGGGGAAGCCCCTTTGGAGCGGCGCGCGATGGCGGTGGTACCGGCGCTGAACCACAGGTTTGGCCATACTGTTGTGAGCCGGCCATTGACTGCTTCGGACATCGTTCCACCTGCCCACTAAGGCTCTTGATTGGGCCGGGAAGGAACCACGAAGCGGTTGTAGAGCATCACCCGCGACCTGCGAACGAATCGAAAGCCGCGTTGTGGGTTCGGCCCTAGTGGCCATGCATTAATCTCCGAGCCAAGCTGATGGAAGCTCCTCACGCGCTCAAGAGAAGCCTGGCCAAATCCGTTCGCTGGAGATTTCGTAGAGTCTACAAGCATCTGGCGGAAACGGATTGGTATTGGCAAATATTCAGCCCTGGGAACGACAGGACTGCTTATATAACTGGCCTGTTCGGCTCGGGAAGGCTCTATGTCAATGATCTGATCGAGCGGCATATTGGAAAAAGGGCTCGGTACTTCAGGGATAGGATCTGCCTCCATCGAGGTCCGACGTCGATGATCTACAGCGGCCATGCTACCGTCAAGCACGTTTCTCGCGCGCAAGCGCCGCCTGCCGTCACGAGCCGCATCCTGGAAGCTGTCCGATTGCGGTATGCCGACTTGATTTTCCTCTATCGTCATCCGCTCGACTCACTGCTGACCAACTGGGTTTTCTGGTCGAGCCGGGTGCGCGGCGAGCCGGGAAGTGTTGTCTCATCTGCGTACAAGAATTCCAACGACCTGTGTGCCGACTTGGAGCGGAACTTTGCCACATTCGTGGCCTTTGCCGAGGGCGACCCAGCTTTCTTCGCGGCGGCTCCAGGCCCGCCCTTCCTGTCCTTCTCGCAATACACTGAAGAAACTGAACTCTATCTGCGCTTGGCGACGCTCTGCTTGCGGTTCGAGGACTTCATGATCGATCCGCTGAAGGAGTTCTCCAAGATCGCTAAGGTCATGTCGGTCGATCTTGATTTGAGCCGTGCGGACTTACAACTCCCGCGATCCAAACCCTCTCGCTTCCTGGTGGTCAAAGAGGAAGTACCCCGATTCAAAGCTTTCGCGGAGGGGTTGGATGCCGAAACCAGGAAGAGGATCGAACGAATCGGTTATACCGTCTAAATCGCGGCGCGCGGTGGCGCTGCTACCGGCGTTGAATCTCTGCGGCTCCGCAGTTCAACAGGCTCATGCAACACTCGCACTCGACAACCGGGCAAGAGCAGTCTAGTACGACAGGACAAAAGAGCTCCATCTACCGGAAAATCAAGTCAACGCTAAGGCGTCTTACGCCTCAACCCGTGTACAACCTGTATTCCGTTTTTCGTGCCCGGCGGATCCAGGCGCGATATAAGTCGCTCAGTTGCGCAGACGCGTTTGACAGGATTTATGCGACCGGGTTCTGGGGCACTGGGGCGAGTGGGTCAACCCCACACTCCGGATTCGGGTCGAGGGGCCGCTGCGCCTTGGAATACGGTGAGCTGCTGGAAGGGCTGCTGCGCGGTTTTCGAACTGCCACCGTCGCTGACTTGGGTTGTGGCGACTTCAGCGTAGGCAGGGTTATCGCGGGAATGGCGGCAGACTATGTTGGCGTCGACATTGCAGAATCGGTGATTGCCCATAACGCGCGCGCCTACGCTGGTGATCGCGTGCGTTTTGTCCGTGCGGACCTGACCCGTGACTCCTTACCTCCGGCAGACGTAGCCCTCGTTCGCCAAGTGTTGCAGCACCTCAGTAACGCCGAGATTCAGGCCGCGCTTCGCAACATCGTCAGCACATACCCGATTGTATACGTCAGCGACGAGATCTATACGGGGCCCAAGTGCCTGCCGAACCTCGATATGACACACGGCCCGTCGACGCGGGTGCACTTCCGGTCAGGAGTTTTTATAGACCAGCCTCCGTTCAATCTGCCGGCGAAGTTCGTAAGCGATATCTACTGGGGATCGACGTCTGTCCTGCGAACCTGGGAAGTTCGTGCCCCGGGCCGTGAAATGAAATGACCGCACGGGCTGCAATCGAGAAACTCCGCGACTCGTTCGATCGGCAAGGTTCCGCCCTATGGTTTAAGGTCCGCCACAGCCGCCTGGTCGATAATATCGTTGCGCTTTACGTCGTACAGTTCGCGAACTACCTTGTGCCGCTTATTATCATTCCCTACGTCGTGCGCGTCTTGACCCCCAGCGGCTACGGCCTAGGAACCTTCGCGATCTCGTTTGCCAGCTTCTTCGGGACCATAGCCGAGTATGGTTCGAATCTCACCGCCAGCCGGGCGGTGGCCGTCAGCCGGGCCAACCTCCAGGAAGTCTCGCGAATTGCTACCGAAGTGATGTTCGCCAGAATCTTTTTGTGGTTCAATTGCGCCGGCGTTTTTTGGATCCTGATCTCGGTGGTGCCCAAGCTGCAGGGCAACAAGCTCATTATGTGGATGGGGTTTCTCTATTTTTTCACGTTCCACCTGAATCCCATCTGGCTTTATCAGGGGCTGGAGGAACTCCGTTTCTCGGCGCGCGTCAGCCTGGGAGTCCGCTTTGCTTTCCTGCCGTTCTTGTTTCTGGTCGTCCGGCACCCTGCCGACACCTGGAAGTGGGTGGGGCTGCAAACTGCCGGCTGGGCCACTTCGGCAACCATCCTGTGGCTTTATGCTTACCTGCGTCTCGGTGTGCGCTGTACAAGACCGCAGTGGAGAGGCTTGGGGACACAGTTGCGCGAGGGATTCAGCCTGTTCGTTTCCCAGGCGGCGGTGAAGGCGTATGCGCAAGGCAACACCTTTATTCTCGGCATGTTCACGAATGTAGTAATCGCGGGTTATTATAACGCGGCGGAAAAAATCGCAGAAATGGCCTTCACCCTTTTGAACCCCATTGTGCAGGCTGTCTACCCCCGGGCCAGCCGGCTGGCTGTGGTCTCCCGCCATGCCGCCCTGCATTTCATGCGCAAGACCCTGATGGTGATGGGATCCGCCGGCTTTGCCATGAGTACCTGCCTTCTGGCCGGGGCGCCGTGGATCGTGTCCATCGGGCTGGGCCCCAAGTACCACGCCTCGATCACCATCTTGAGGATCCTCTCACCCTTGCCTTGCCTGGTGGCGCTGAGCAACGTTTTGGGGACTCAGATCATGGTGCCCTTCAAGCACGACTTGGCCTATACGGTCATTCTGGTGTCCGCAGGAGTTGTAAACCTGACTTTGGCGGCTCTTCTCGCGCCGCGCTGGCAAGGCAATGGCATGGCGGTCTCCGTAACCTTTTCGCAAGTATTTGTAGCCACCGCCATGTTTTGGTATCTCGGGCGGCGGCGGCTGTCGCCCCTCGGGAGGCTTGAGCCAGAGGCCGCAAGCCTTTGAGAGCGGATCCTCTTATCGGCGTAGACGCACGATTTCTGCTCAGCAGGCCCGCGTCCCCGCACGCGGAGCTGTTCCGCCAGGTGCTCCTGGATAACGCGCGGGCCCGCCATCCGTTTCGCTACAGACTCTTTACCTGGAATCGAGATCACAAACTCGGTGATCTCGGGGCGCCCAACGTGACACTGCACTACGTACGAACTCCACGCGCCCTCGGCCAGGATTTCATCTGGGTGCACGTATTCCTGACGCGTCAACTCCGGCGTGATCCCGTTGACTTGTTTGTTTCGTGCTATTACAAGGCACCCGTGTTCTCGGCTGTGCCCTGCGTGAATATGGTCCACGACCTGTCCTTTTTCCGCCTGCCCGCCGAATACCTGGGCGGCCGGCACCGCACGGCTTGGTATCGTTGGTTAATTCGCAGACTGATCCGCTTTCATTGCCTGCGCGCCTGTGGGACCATTACCGTCTCGCAGTACTCCCGGCGGTGTCTCGTTGAACTCTTGAACCTCTCCCCCAGCCGTGTGAAGGTCGTATATAATCCAGTCGATTCAGACTTCTACTGCGCCGGGGCCGGCGCCGCGGACTTCCCAAGAAAGTACTTCCTTTTTGTGGGTTCTGACATTCCCAAAAAGCGCTTACAACTAACCTTGCAAGCGTACGCGCAATTGCCCCGGCAGTTGCGCCAGGACCACCCGCTGGTTTTGAGAACTTCCCTCGGGGCAGCTCGAATTCAGGAGTTCAGACGGCTCGGACTGCTCGAAAACGTAAAGATTATTTCTGCCCGCGTGTCGCACCAGGGTATGGTGCGGCTTATCCAGCATGCCTGTTGCGTGATCCTGCTGTCAGCGGATGAAGGATTTGGCCTGCCGGTCGCGCAGGCGATGGCGGCGGGGACGCCAGTATTAATCTCCGCAGCCGACGCGCTCAGGGAAATCGTCGGAGAGGCAGGCGCGCAATCCGCCTGCGAAAATATCGACAGTGTGGTGCGCGAGTGGACTCGCGTTGCGCTCGATGCTGGTTTCCGCGCACGGCTGGTGAGGGAGGCCGCGGCGCGCGCGGAAACCTTCCGGCGGGAGAGGATTGCCAACCAGTTCGTCAGTGCAATCGACGAGCTCGTTTGCGGGCCGGCAGTATCCTGATTTGAAGGCTGGATTCACACCATGGTTTTATTAGCATTTGTGATTCTGATTGTGACCATCGTTGGATGCGCGGTCTCCCTGATCGGACACCCCAGCGAGGGGATCGGTGTGCCGGTCATCGCCATTGGCGTCTTCACCTTCATATACCTGCTCCAGCCGGCTTCCATTTTGTTGAGCGGCGAAGCGCAGTGCTTCCTGGATGACAAGATGCTCGTGAAGGGCCTCCTGCTGCCCGTGCCGGCGCTCCTGTGCCTGATGTGGGGCTGGCGGCAAGGGTCGCGCGGGATGGGGAAGGTCATGCAGCACTCCAACACGGTGCGAGACTGGGATGCCGGACGCCTTTACAAGATGGGGCTGGGCGCCGCCTGCCTGGGCACGGTGCTCCATACGATGCTGGTTGAAAGGTCCGGAGGATTACTGCAGGCTTACGGAGCGCCGCACGGCGCCGGCTTTTACATGACCGGCTACACGGCTTACATCTGGCAGGGATCAACCTGGGTGCTGACAGGCCTCGCCATGATGATCCTCGCCGCCAGAAAGCGCAGACTCTCTGCCGCCCAATACATCGCCATTGCGCTCTTTGCCGCTTTGTTCGGTGTGAGTTCGTTGCTCTTAGGAAGCCGCACGGGCACGTTCCAGACACTGGCCATCATGTGGGCGTGCTGGAGCCTGGCGCGCAGGTCACGGCCGACGATCGACCGCGCGGCGCCGGCCTTAGCCATCACCGGCTTGGCCGCCATCTTGATATTCGGGTACCGAGGTTACGTCTACCTCGGGAGCAGTAGGGCGGCGGAGGCCCCTGGTTTCGCCGAGGCCGCCACCGCAGGTCTGGGGGCCAGCAACCCGGGCACCTGCCCCTACGATACTGGCCTGGAGTTTGTGGTTCACTCGGTGGCGATCGAAACGATCGACCAGACCGGAAGGTACGATTTCGCGTGCAACTTGCTGCCCCTTTACACGGTGCACATCATCCCGAGAATCTGGTGGCCGGGAAAGCCCGCCCTGCGGCTGGCGGAGGTTCCCCGCGATCAATGGGGGCCCGGTATCACCGTCCACGACGTCTTGGACGCAACGGGGGTCCGGCTGGCGAGTGGCCACGCGACCGGGATCGTGGCGGAAATGTATATGAGTTTCGGCTGGTTTTCGCTTATCTTCTTTGTGTGGTTGGGATGGTTCACAAGGCGGCTGCTGATTCGCGCCGAGGCTCTCGACAATCCTCTGGCTATGTGTGCCTACGCCATCGTGTTCTCACTCACTTTAACGATGTTCGGGCAAGGCTTCGGGCCGGTTCTGACGCCTATACCTTACATGATGGCTCCTCTCTTCCTCTTCTATTGGGCGGAGCGCCGTGACCAGTGGCGCCTGGCGGCACTAGGCATCGGGCGAAGGCCTTTACCTAGCCCCGAGGTGGCGGGGCAATCCTACGTTTCCGTGGAGGGCAAATGAAGGTTGCGGTGCTTGGAGGGGATGGATACTGCGGGTGGGCCACGGCCCTTTACCTGTCGAAGCGGGGGCACGAGGTCGCGATTGTCGACAGTTTCATTCGTCGTCAGTGGGACCACGAACTGGGTGTGCAAACCCTGACCCCGATTCGCACTCTTGCCGATCGTCTTAGAATCTGGCAGGAGCTCACGGGAAAACAGATTGAGCTCTTCGTGGGGGACGTGACGGATTACGACTTCCTATCTGCAGCCATGAAGGATTTTGGGCCGCAGGGGGTGGTGCACTTTGCCGAACAGCGTGCCGCTCCTTACTCCATGATCGACCGCAAGCACGCTGTTTTCACACAAGTCAATAATGTGGTCGGAACCCTGAATCTCCTTTACGCTCTGCGCGAGTTTCTACCCGATTGCCACCTCGTGAAACTGGGCACCATGGGCGAATACGGCACGCCCAATATCGACATCGAAGAAGGCTACATCACCATCGAGCACAACGGGCGCAAGGACGTTCTCCCTTACCCCAAGCAGCCGGGTTCCTTTTATCACCTTTCCAAGGTGCACGACAGCCACAACATCATGTTCTGCTGCAAGATTTGGGGACTGCGCGCCACCGACCTGAACCAGGGAGTGGTCTACGGCACGATCACGGACGAGGTGGCGCTGGACGAAGCCCTGATTAATCGCTTCGACTACGACGAAGTGTTTGGCACCGTCCTGAACCGTTATTGCGTGGAAGCCGCCGTGGGCATGCCGCTCACGGTTTATGGAAAGGGCGGACAAACGCGAGGTTTTCTGGATCTGCGCGATACCGTCCGCTGCATTGAGATTGCCTTGCTGAATCCTGCGGCGCAGGGTGAATTCCGCGTCTTCAACCAGTTCACGGAACAGTTCTCGGTCCTGGAATTGGCCCAGATGGTGCAAACGGCTGGGGAAAAGCTGGGCCTCGAAGTCCACCTCGAGCATATCCCCGATCCGCGCGTGGAAGCTGAGAAACATTATTACAACGCCAAGCACTCCAAGCTGGTCGAGTTGGGGCTGAAGCCGCACCTGCTTTCCGATTCTCTCCTCGACTCACTGATGAATATCGCTCTGCGTTATCGCGACCGAATCGACACCAGCAAAATGCTGCCGCAGGTGTACTGGCGAGAAGCCAAGAACGTTCGTCGCGAGCCGGCCACTGCCACCGCCTGTTCCGCGGCCTCGGGGCATGATGCGGTTTTACAGCATTCACCCCCCGCTGCTGTGTAGCAAGGAAGGGAGCCGGCTTGCGGGTTCCCCTCCTCTCCCAAGGCGTGAAAAAATCGCGCTGTCATGCTGAGCCCTTCGCTGTCACCCTGAGCGAAGCGAAGGGTCTGCAGTTTGTTCGCTCAGGGTAAACTGCGCGAAGCATCTGCATTTACCCCAATTCCGAAGTTGCGAGGCTCTGCGGGAAGGAACCCCTCACCCGGCTCGCTACTCTCGCCACCCTCTCCCCATGGGAGAGGGCTGAAATCCATCTTCGTTGACCGCCCTCTCCCTTGGGGAGAGGGTGGCCCGCAGCCGGCGTCGTCATCAGCCGGTGCGGGACGGGTGAGGGGTTACTTCCGAAGAATCCAAACTCCCGTTCTCGAGGTTATCAGGGCACGCAATTCAGATTCAACGAGTTGGCCTGGGAGCGCTGAAACTAACTTGGGAGTTCGAGATTCATCTCCTGAGAACAAACAACTGCAGATTCCTCGCGGAGTTTACCCTGAGCGGCAGAGCGAGATTCTTCGCTCCGCTCAGAATGACAAGCGAAGGGCTCAGGATGACAGCGAAGGGCTCGGAATGACAGGGCTTGGTGACTTTTCACACCTTCTCCGGGCATGGCGCCAGGTGAGGGAGTGCGCAGCGGCGACACCGCGACGATGACTCCCGATAGCACCGCGCTCGACGAGGCGGCGTTGACTGTTTGCGTAGCGCAATTGGGCGCGCGAATGCACTATGCCGTGCCGCGCATTCTGTATGCAGCCGGGAGGCTCGAGCGTTTTTACACGGACTTCGTTGCGGTGCGGCAGTGGCCGGCCGTGTTGCGGGCGGTGGGAAGATTCAGCCGCACTAACGGGGCGCTCGGCCGCATGGACGCGCGCATCCCGAAAGGGATCCCGGCCGGCAAGATCACTCACTGGCCGGCATTTGCCATCGAGTACTACCTCCGCCAGCGGCGGGCGCGGACACCCTCACAACTTACGGCGACCTTCCTGTGGGCAGGAGTTGCCTTCTGCCGCCGCATCCTTGCTCACGGCCTCGGCAAGGCAAGCGCTGTTTACACCTATAACTCCGCCGGACTGGAACTGCTCGAACACGCCCGCGAGCACGGCCTGCGCGGCGTCATGGAGCAGACCATCGTCCCCGCACCTGTGCAGGATCGGCTGATGACGGAAGAATATCAGGCTTGGCCGGATTGGGCGATACCACGTCCGTCAGACTCCTTTCGCGCCAGGCTTGCCGCGCGGGAGCAGGCGGAGTGGGGATGCGCGGACCTGATCGTCTGCGGGTCCGAGTTCGTTCGCCGGGGCATCGCCGAATGCGGCGGCCCCGCGCCGCGCTGCGCGGTGGTGCCCTACGGCGTGGACGCCCCGTTCGTAGCCGAGCCTCCCGTCCGGCGCGACGGCGGAAGGCTACGCGTGCTCATCGCCGGGGAGGTGGGTCTCCGCAAAGGCGCTCCCTATGTTCTTCAGGCGGCCTGCGCCGCAAAAGGATGGGCGGAGCTTCGCTGGTGCGGCAGAATTAGCGTAACGCCGGCGGCGGCGGCCAGGCTTGAGGAACATGTGGAGCTGCGAGGCCCTATTCCCCGCCCGCAGATGGCGGAGCATTACGCCTGGGCCGACGTTTTTCTCCTTCCTTCCATCTGCGAGGGCTCAGCCACGGTGTGTTACGAAGCCCTGGCTGCGGGCCTCCCGGTCGTCACCACGGAAAACGCCGGAAGCGTCGTGCGGGACGGCATGGACGGATTCATCGTACCCATTCGCGATGCGGCGGCGATTGTTGAACGCTTGGAAACGCTCGATCGCGATCGCCCGCTCCTCGAAAGCATGGCGCGCGCGGCTCGCGAGCGAGCCCGCGAGTTCACGCTCGAAAAATACGGAGAGAGGTTGCTCGCCGCGTTGGGTGCGGCAGCCTTGTGAACGGCGTTTAGGTGACTGCTACGCCGGGCCTGTCGCCCGGACACGTCGCGCTGACTGCACGGCGGCGAATGCCCCGGCAGGTCCAGCCTGAAAAAACCCCATGAGGATCCTGCAAATCATCCAATGCACCAATCTTGGAGGCATGGAACAGAGCGTTCTTCTAATGGCGAAAGGCCTCAAGGGACGCGGCCACGAGACCCGCTGGGTCTCGCTCAATCCCGTCGGCGCACTGGGACCCTTGCTCGAAGAGGCCAAGATCCCTTGCCTGGGCCTCCCTTACCGCGCGCCGTGGGGCGTCATGGGTATTCCTGCCATGCGCAGGTTGTTTCAAACCGAGCCTTACGACGCCATCGTCATGAGCGGGCCGAACTACGCCGCCATGCTGGCTCTGGGCAACGCGCACGGGAAGCGCCGGGTGCTCACCGTGCATTTCCATCATCAGGGGGTAAAACCCCGCTGGCAGTGGCGCGCCATCTATGCGCTAGCCTCCCGGCGTTTCCCTGCCGTTACCTTCCCCTCTGATTTCATCCGCCGCGAGGCGGTAGAGATTTACCCGCCCCTCGCCCGAATCTCCCGCATCAATCGCGCTCCCATCGAGGTCCCTGTCTTGCCCGCGCCCGGCGACAGGCTGGCGGCCCGGAAACGTCTCGGGATTCCCCCGGACGCGAAGGTCATCGGGAATGCCGGATGGCTCATTCCTCGAAAGCGCTTCGACATATTTCTCCGCACCGCGGCGCGCGTCGCCGCTTGCCTGCCAGGGGCGCTCTTTGTGATCGCCGGCAGCGGGGTCGAGCAAAAACCTCTGAAACAGCTGGCGCGCGAACTCCGCCTCGAGCAGAACCTGCGCTGGGTGGGTTGGCAGTCCGACCTCACCGATTTTTACCTCTCGCTCGACGCCTTGCTTTTCAACACTGACTGGGACGCGATGGGCAGGACGCCGGTCGAGGCTGTGGGGTACGGTGTCCCGGTCGTGGCGTCGGTCGAGCACGGCGGCCTGCAGGAGGTTCTCGAGCCGGCTAACCATATCTACTTTGCGCCGAACCATGATCTTGACTGGCTGGCGGAGAAGTTGCTGTTTGTCTTGACCCATCCGGAAGATGCCTGCAAGATGGCCTTGGCCGGCCGCGAACACCTGCTGCGGAATATGTCAGTAGAAAGGCATGTCAAAACCGTCGAGGAGTGTCTTGGATGAGACTGCGTCGGGGCGACGCTTCGTGGCGCAGGCCTTTCGTTTACTAACCCTTCTCGCTGCTTCTTCGTCCCGTTCACGTTAGTCAGATTCCAGAGTTCATGCGGATCCTGCATATCATCCAATGCACGAACCTTGGGGGCATGGAACACGTGGCTCTGACCACCACGAAGGCCCTCCAAGCGCGTGGTCATCCCTGCCGCTGGGTCTCTCTTAATCCGCTCGGGGACCTGAAACCGCTCCTCGACGAGGCCAAGCTTCCATGCGTTGGGCTCCCGTACCTTGGCCCGTGGGGCGTCTTGAGTGTTCCGGTCATGCGCAAGGCATTTCAAGCCGAGCCCCGCGACGCCGTCATCATGACCGGGACGAACTTCTCCGCCATGCTCGCGCTGGGCAGCCGCCGGGCCGAGCCACGAATGCTTTGCGTCCATTATCACCATCAAGGCGTCAAGCCGCGCTGGCAGTGGCGCACCATCTATGCCGAGGCGCGACGCTGCTTCCAGGTCGTTACCTTCCCGTCCGAATTCATCCGCCGGGAGGCGCTCGAGATTTATCCATCCATCGCACCCATCGCCAAAATCATTCGATACCCGGTGGAAATCCCTCCCCTGCCATCGCCGGAGGAACGATTGGCGGCTCGCCAGCGTCTCGGCATCCCTCCGGATGCGCCGGTCATTGGAAATGCCGGATGGCTGACGGCGCGGAAACGCTTCGACGTTTTCCTATACGTGGCCGCCCGTGTCGCGGCTTGTCTTCCGAAGGCGGTTTTTGTAATCGCCGGCGATGGCCCGGAGCGCGCCTATCTCGGACGTTTGGCGCAACAACTCGGCATTGCACAACGCATCCGGTGGATGGGATGGCTCAGTGACCTTCGAGACTTTTACTTTGCCCTCGATGTGCTGCAGTTCAACAGCGACTGGGACGCCTCGCCAACCACTCCCCTCCAGGCCATGAGCTATGGCATCCCGGTGGTTGCATCGGTATTGAACGGCGGCTTGGGCGAGATCGTCTCCTCCCCAGCCTATGGCGTCCATTTGCAGCAGCACGATGTCCCGGCCCTGGCCGAGCAGGTCATGCGCCTGGTGGCGGAGCCTCAGCCTGTGGGCTCGTGCGGACGCGAACGCATTCGCGAGTTTCTCAACCCCGAGACCTGCTTTGCGCAAACTCTCGAGGCGCTCACCGCCCGCACCCCCTCAAGATGAGATCAGTACCCATCGCCGACTTGGGAGCTTTCGAGCAGTGGTCCAAGACCCTGCCTGGGAACTGCCTGGTGGACCGTGACGCCTTCCTCCTGTCGCTTGCCCGCGGGAAGTCGGTGGTGCACCTCGGCGCGGCGAATTCCCCTTACCACAAGCAAGACGCCGAACGCGGCGAAATGCTCCACCAGAAGCTCCAACCCGTGGCCGGCCGCCTAGTGGGAATCGATTCCGATGCGGAGGCGGTTGCCTGGCTCCGCGAGCATCATCAAATTCAAAATATTCGAGCCGCGGATGTGTGTTCGCCGGTTCTCGATTTGGGGAAATTCGACCTGATCTTATGCTGCGATATTATCGAGCACGTCTCAGACACCGCGTCGTTGCTGCGGGGAATCAAGCCGCTGATGAACGGGGACTCGCGCCTGGTCGTGACCACCATCAACGCGCTGTCAATGAAACCCGCTCTGCGCGCACTCCTCGGGCGTGAGGCCGTTCACCCCGATCACGTCTCCTACTACAGTTTCTCGACTTTGGGCTCGTTGCTGCTGCGCCACGGATTCCGGCCGGTCGAGTATGCGACTTTCGCTTACGGCACCGTGTCCAGACTGACCGGCGCTGCTTGCGCGGCAATGTACCGGATTGCGCCTTCCTTGGCCGATGGCATCCTCATTATTGCTCAACTCTAATCCCGCGCCGACCTCCGTCTGCTATATCGTGAGGGATCTCGGCCACTACCATGACGCCCGGCTGGAGGGCGCAGCCAGGAGAACTGCGTTGGATGTCAGCGTGATCGAAATGTGCAATCGGTCGAAGTATCCGGCCTTCGACCGGGCGCCCAGCGACGGGTGCGGCTACGAGCGATACACGCTTTTCCCCGGACGGATGTTCAAGGACATCCCTTTACGCGACCTTCGCAGCGCCCTCGCTTCCAAGCTGACTCTCCTCGCGCCGCAGGTGCTGGCCGTTCCCGGCTGGTCCTCTCCGGAGGCCCTCGCCAGCCTGGGCTGGGCCGCCGGCAATTCCGTGCCGGTCATCGTGTTGTCCGAGAGCCAGCGCCACGATTACCCGCGAACCGTGCTGGGGGAGATCCTCAAGCGCCGTCTGTTGCCGCTCTGTTCCGCCGCGCTGGTTGGCGGTTCGAGGCATGCCGACTATGCCGCAGACCTGGGGCTGGCAAATGATAATATCTTCACAGGATATGACATAGTGGATAATGAGCACTTTCGGACCGGAGCGGAGAAGGCCCGCAACGATCGAGCGCTGCGCGCGCGCCTGGAGCTTCCCGCGGAGTTTTTTCTAACCTGCAGCCGGTTTGTCTACGAGAAGAACCTGGTGCGGCTCCTCGAGGCTTACGCCCGCTACTGCGCGTCTTGTTCGGCTCCCTGGGGCCTCGTCATGCTCGGCGCCGGACCGTTGAAAGACGAAGTGGAGGCGACGATCCGCCGCTTGCAATTGGAGAAGCGTGTCGTCACTCCCGGATACATTCCCTACGATTCCATTCCGCCGTATTACGGGCTTGCCGGCGCCTTCATTCTGCCCAGCGTGATCGAGCCCTGGGGGCTGGTGGTCAACGAGGCGATGGCCGCGCGCTTGCCCGTCGTGGTTTCGAATCTCTGCGGATCTGCCGCCGACCTCGTCCAGGAGGGCCGCAACGGTTTTACCTTTGACCCCTCGAGCGTTGAGCAATTGGCGGACCTGCTGTTGAAGGTTTCTCGATTGCCCCAGGATCAGCGCGACGCGATGGGGCGCGCCGGCCAGGAAATCATCGGCCGCTGGTCTCCCGAGCTCTTCGGGGAGAATCTGGAAAAAGCGATGCAAGCCGCCCTGGCGGCCCCCCGCCCGAGCGTCTCCGCGCTGGACCGAGCCGTTTTATGGCTGCTCATTCACCGCAGGCACTAGCGGCGGCGCACCGAACATGAAAGTGGGCTATCTCATCGCTTCCGTCTCCAGGCGGGGCAGCGGGGTTTTCCACGCTGTCCGGAATCTGGCGATCAACACCCAGCAGCTCGGGCATGATGTGACGGTCTTTGGCACCAAGGACGAGTTTACGGAGGAAGACTCACCGGCCTGGGGCACGGTTCCCGTCAAGGCCCATGCGGTGGTCGGCCCGAGGGGCTTCGGGTTCTCTCCCGGGCTTGTGGCGTCGCTTCAGCAGTCCGGCGTCGACGTCCTGCATGTCCACGGGCTCTGGATGTACCCTTCGCGGGCCAGCTTGAGGGTTAGCCGCTCGCAACATATTCCCTATCTTATTTCCCCCCACGGTATGCTGGATCCCTGGGCTCTCGGGCAGTCGGCCTGGAAAAAGAAGCTCGCCACCGGATTGTATGAAGGCGCGCATCTTCGCGGGTCCGCGTGTCTCGTGGCTCTTTGTGAAGCGGAGGCAGCCTCCATGCGGGCCTGGGGGCTGTGCAACCCCATCGGCATTATCCCCTCGGGGCAGGACCTTCCCCCCGAACCTGCGGTCCACCGCTGCTCGAAAGGGTCCGACCTTGCGCCCGGCCGCAAGGTGTTGCTCTTCCTCGGCCGTCTGCACCCTAAGAAGGGGTTGCCCGCCTTGCTGCGGGCTTGGGCTGCCTGCCGGAACACCGAGGCTGAAGCTCGAAATTGGGCGCTAGTGGTGGCCGGAGCGGACGAGAATGGGCATGAGCGCGAACTGAGGCGCCTCGTCTCCGAGTTGAGCCTCGAGGAAAGCGTCCTGTTCACCGGACCGCTCTTCGCCGAGAAGAAGGACCGGGCGTTCGAGCGGGCCGAGGCCTTCGTGCTGCCGTCCTTCAGCGAGGGCCTGCCGATCGGCGTTCTGGAGGCCTGGGCGTGGCGCCTTCCGGTTCTTATGACGCCCCAGTGCAACCTTCCGGAAGGATTCGCCGCGGGCGCCGCGATCAGCGCAGACCCGAACGTCGAGTCGCTCGTGAGTGGCCTCGGAGCCTTGCTTCAAATGGGCGATTCCCAGCGCGAACAAATGGGCGCGCGGGGGCGTCGTTTGGTCGAAGAGAAATTTTCCTGGCGCCGTGCCGCCGAACAGACCGTTAGCGTCTACCAATGGGTTTGCCACGCCGCCCCGAAACCGGATTGCGTGCAGCCGGCCCGGGACGCGCCGAAAGACCACCCACGATGACAGGCATGTCTGAAATCACGATTACGGAGGACACCGCCACCCGCTCCGCCACCTCATCGCCGTGGAGCTACGGCTTGATTGCCATTGCCGCCGCTCTCCTCGCGGGCGTGATGGGTCTCAGAGGCGGACGAGATGCTGCCGATGCTGAATGGTACGGGATGATCGCTCAAGGGCATATGCAATCGGTGCTCGAACCCTTCGCGAGCCGGCAGCTTGAAGCGCGCTCTGTCGAGGCCCTCGTTGCCCTCGTTCCCATGGGCGTGGATCGCGGTTTCGCGCTCCTGGCGCTGCTTTCGACCTTAGTCTGCGTCGGTGGCGCCGGCTACCTTCTCTACCGGGCAAGCGTCCCGGCGCCGCTATTTGCCGCAGCGGCTCTGCTGCCGGTTTGGGCGGCTTTTGATCATGCCTACATGCTGCCGGACATCTTCTTCAGCGCCTTGCTCATGTTGTTTCTGGTTTGCCTGTGGCGAAAGTCTTACTGGCTGGCGGCGGGGATGTTATTTCCCCTCTATATTGCCCGGGAAGCAACGGTGCTGGTGCTCTTGTGTTTTTTGATCGCGGGGATGCGCATCCTGCGCGCCCGGGTGATGGCAGGGGCCGCGCTGGCGGCGGGCGCCGGAGCGTTGGTGACGCATTATCTGGCGAGCGGCAGCGATTCGAATCGCCACAACTTGCCGGCGCTCGTCTATCTCCTGGCCAAGGTCCCGTATAATCTTGCCAAAAACGTCTTTGGCGTCCAGCTCTGGTCAAACACGATCACCCTGGGAGAGCCGCCCTATTGGACCTGGCGCGTGCCGGCGGGCTTACATCTCGGGGCCATTAAGGTGATTGGCATATGCCCTTTTCACCTCCATTTCCTTTACTCGACTCTCTTGTGCTGGATGGGAGCGTTTGGCGTGCTGCCGTTGCTTCTGTACATCGCTCTCCGCCAGGGCCGGTTCGAGGGCGCCCGCAGCGATTTGCTTATGCGCTTCTGCCTGCTCTATGGCCTGATTTCTTTCGCCATCGGACCTTTGCTCGGGGCCAGCGTCTATCGCCTCGTGCTCCAGGGATGGCCGGCATTCCTGGTGGCGCTTCCTCTCTGCTGGCCCGTGAAATCGATTCCCCTCCTTCGTAAGGAGGGGTCAGGGGTGGTTCCGGGGCGGCGGGGCAACCACCCACCACCCCCGGCCCCTCCTCCCGCTGAGGAGGGGAGTCATTTTCATACCAGCCTTATCCCCGTCAACCTTCTTTGCGGGTGGGTATCCGCCGCCGCAGTGGGGATTCTCAGCCGGGGTGAGGGACGAGATTATGCCTGGGCAGGCCTGATCGTAGTTGTGGCCTGCTGGGCTTTCACTTACCGGAAGTCGAATGTTACCGCCCGCGAGTCCGCGTAACGTTTATCGCAATCGCCTGAGTCTTTCGAACCGCCTGGCGCGAATGGCCTGGAATCTCGTCTGGCTGTTTCTCTACCGCCCGTCGCCGAATTTCTGCTTTGCCTGGCGGCGAGCCTTGCTGCGTCTCTTCGGTGCGGTGGTCAAAGAGGGCGCGCACCCTTACCCGGGCTGCCGCATCTGGGCGCCCTGGAATCTGACCATGGAAAAGCATAGTTGCCTGGCGGATGACGTGGATTGTTATTGTGTTGCGCCGATCAAGTTAGGCGCCCACGTCACCGTCTCGCAATACGCTTTTCTCTGCACCGCCACCCATGACTACGAAGACCCGGAGTTCCGGCTGCTCACCAAACCCATCGAGATCGGCGATTACGCGTGGATTGCGGCGCGAGCCTTTGTCGGCCCCGGAGTGAAAATCGGCGAAGGCGCTGTGGTGGGCGCCACGGCCTCCGTTTACCACGACGTTCCGGACTGGACCGTGGTGGGCGGAAATCCCGCCAGAATCATCAAACAGCGCGTGGTGAAACGCGTGTCCGGCCCTCAGTCTGATCTGGAAAACCTGGTGGTGCATGACTGAGGACAGTTGCGCGCGGATTGGCGGCTGAGCCCCAAAGGGGCGATCTACCGAAGCCCAGGCCAACGGCCCATAGGCGCTAGCTTAGGGCTTAGAAGACCACGAAAAAAATCGTAGCGGCGGGTTTATCCCGCCATCGCGGTTCTGAAAACGCTGGAGATATGGCGGGGTAAACCCGCCGCTACCTCTCGGCCGGTGATTTTTTCACAGCTTCACAGCCATGGGATTAGGAAGCAGAATAAGAAGCAAGCCCCGGGAGGGGCGAAAGAAATGGAAACGTCTTTCGCCCCTGGCGGGGCTCGAAGATCCATCAAAAGAGCAGGCCTCACCCACGGCTGCGCCGTGGGCCACAATCTTTCGGCCCTATGGGCCTGCGACCACCAGACGACTCTCGCGGGGAGCGGGAGGCTTAAGTGACCGCTTACGGGCCGTTGGCCTGGGTTGTGATAGAACGCCCCTTTGGGGCTTAAGACTATGGAGCGCGGGACTAGCCTGCCGAGAAACCGACAGGCCAGCACGTGCGCTGTTACATGATTCCGTTACCTCGCGACTCCGCGTGACCAAGCGAAGCTGTCCATGTACACGGCATTGGACGTGGTGCTCAGCGAGATGCTCTGCGCCTCGTAGAAAAGCGGCCCCGAGGTCGGATAGTAGGTGGTGTTCTGGCAGACCTGAACGCCGTTGACCCAGAACGTGACCGTATTAGGATTCTGGGAGATGCGCAGCCGATACCAGGTGTTCGCAGCCACGGCCACCCCGCTCGATTGGTCCTGAGTGTTGGTGCCGTTGGCGGAATCGCAGTGCCAGTTGCCGTCCACGGAAGTGTTGAGTTGAATCCAAGCGCCACTCGTGGGCGGATTGCTGGTAACTCCGCCCAAGGCCCCGAATCTTAACGTCCAGTTGGTGGTGGCTGTCGGATAGACTACGTACTCTATGGTCCAGCTCGGGCTGGAGTTTGGCGTATAGTCAGTCGCTGAACCGTTGTTGTTGCTCAGCGTCCACTCATAACCCGCGTTGGCGACGGTCCCGCTCGCCAGCTCCCAGGTGCCAGGATGATTGGGAAAGCCCCCGTCCACGATTTTATCGATGCCGCTTGACGGCGATCCAATTGTGCCGCCACCGCTACCGCCGTCGCTCCCGTTCAGAAAGTCGAGGAAGAGATATCCGCCCGCGCTGTTAAAGGCGTTCCTGAGCGGCCCGGCGGCCCAGGCATTCCCGCTCGCGTCGCAGACAAAGGATTGCGCGTTCCAAGCCCCGGCGGTCGGATCGATGTTTCCTCCGCCGTACATATTCGATGGCCAGGTCCAGGTGTAGCCCCCCGCCCCGGACCCCGAGGCTTCGGTGATCATCACCGTCAATTGCTGTCCGGCTGCGCAATTCGAGAGAGTGCCAGTGCCGTTGGCCGCGAGACTGACGCTCTGTACATTTCCCTTCGAAGCGTTCATTGCACAGGCGCCGGAGGAACAAGTCACCGTGTTCAGCCCCGCCGTCCCCGTGCCACTACCAGCAGTACCAGCCACAATCTGGCCTGCTGAATTCGTCCCCAGGACGGGAGTATTGGTCAGATTGGGCAGCGTGACGCTCGCAAGCGTAGCATTGCCGCTGCCGTCGATCTTGCCGTTGACGGTTGTGGTTGCGCCGCTGCTCCCCAATGCGCCTTGCGAGACGAAGTAAAGCGCGCCAGTTGTATTTGTGCTGGAAGGCATGGCGCCAGAAGGGGTAGCGGAGCCGTTATCATAATAGTCGATGTACGGTGGTGCGTCTTGACCAACTGGATTTTGCGGGACGGTGGCAAGCGGTTGTTCAGCGCCCGGGGTTGTGCTTCTTCCGATCAACCACGCCTGCACGCCGAGCTGAGGAGAAATCCGAATTCGGTTCATCGCAGCGCTGCTGAGCGTGGCGTTCTGACTCGCGCAGCTTATCTCCGTGGGGGAGAGGGCGTAGTCGGGAAGCGATGCCTCGGGCGTCGATCCCAGGGCCGCGCCAGTTACCGCTGCGACGCGGTAATAGTAGGTGGTGCTGCCGCTGCCGCTGGTTAGGGTGCAGGTCGCGCTGATCTGCGCCTGTGGCACCTGCTGCATGACAATCGGCCCGCTCCAAAAATCGTTTCGGAGCGTGCGGTCGTTGCGGGTGGGGTCAAACGTGAAGCCCGTCCACGGAGTCAGAAGTTCATGCAGATTCGGGTCATAGTAGCTTTCGATGCTGGACTGGTTGGGGCGGTAGTCGATAGCCGCCTCAGTCTGAGTCGAAGTGGCATTCGCCCAAGTCAGAGGGCAGGTAATCATGTTCGGCGTGATGCCGTAAACGTTGTCCAGCTTAAGCCCGCCTACAAATTGGCCATTGAGGGTTGCCGAAGGGCACTGGAGAATCTGCGTCGAACCCGTACCAAAGACCCTGAAGTTTCTGATCGTTGTGAAGGTGCCGGTGCTGTTGCCTTGACTGTCGTCAATGAAATAGGGGGCGGTTGTCCCGGCAATCTCCTCGAAACTTCCTCCGTCCAGGGTAAACATGCCGCCATTGTTGACCAGCATCTCGACGCAACCGCCTGTGCAGGCGTACCCTTGGATATTGAGTTCAGCGCCGACGCCAATCTGAATATCAACCGTGTTGCCGCCAAATTCCCAGTTGGTTCCGTACAGTTCCTGAGACAGTGCATAGAACCCCACGCCCGAGGTCGATACCATGAGGTTGTCGAAATGTATGTCGGAGGCGTTGCCATTCTGAATGTTGATTCCGTTGGCAGTGCAATTGTTGATGCGGACGTTTTGAAGCCGCCACGAGTCGCCGCCCACCGTGCCGTTCCAGGTGATGCCGTTCGTGCTGCTCGCACTGGTGAGGGTGCCTTGGGTGCAGTTGTTGATGCAGACGTTCACGATCTCGCCGTGATCGGCGATTCCGCCGTTGAGGCGATTGATCTGGATGAGTTCGGAGGGCGGGGTGGTGGAGTTACCGATCAGGGCGATGTCGCGGATCGAAACGGACCAGCCGTTGATCTGGATCATCGGTTTCCCCGACGCCCCGATCCACCTGAGGTAGGCCGAGCCGCCGTAGTTGTTCGTGCTGCCGAGTCCGACGCCCGTCAGGATGCCGGCGCTCATGTTCAGAGTATTGGCCACCGCGCACCCGCCGGGAATCAGGATGACGCCAACGCCGGAATAACCCGTCGCAGCGGTGGGGTTGGCGGCATTAATCGCCGCCTGAATCGCCGTCGAATCGTCGCTCGTGCCGTTGCAAACCGCGCCATAAGCCTTGACGTTAAACACTTGGCTGCCACGGTCGGTCACCCACTTGGCGTTGGCATTGAACACCGGCGTGCCGGACGGAAGCTGGGCAAAAACCGGCGCGAGACGCCAAGCGCCCGCCAGCACCAGCGCCAGTCCCGACAAGATCAGCCAAACGCTTGGCGCCTTAAACTCGAAATGTGTTCTGTTCAGCATACGGTCACCTTTTCTCGTCTTTACACGGTTCATGATTTTCAAAAAGCTGGCACCTTTCCCATTGTACTCACAAGCAGCTGGGTAGCGCGGACTCCCGGTTCTGGGTCCGCGGCTTGTCTCGAGCCCCACGGAAGCACCGCAGACCCCAACACCGGGGGTCCGCGCTACCACAGCCGCACAGCGATGGCTTCGTTTTCATGGTTTCTGGGTATTCGCCAACTGGCGAACATGAGCGGCCGCCCTGCAGTTCTCGACTCATGCCCGTAGCTTATCAGAGAGACATGGGACGGTGGGAAAAGCTGGAGAAGATGTGAAGATTTGTTTTATCCGGCTGAATCTGAAGCAGATAGAGGAACAGCGTTCTTTCACATTGTGAAAGAATGGCCCTTGGCTGTCGCTTTTTGACACATATATTCGAAATTCTGCATATTCCGGCATGCCCACCCTGGCGGCGGTGATTCTGACCAAGAACGAGGAACGGGACCTTCCCGCCTGCCTCGAGAGCCTGAAAGGCGTCGCCTCGGAGATCTTTGTTGTGGACAGTGGAAGCACGGACCGAACCTTGGAGATCGCCAACCGTCACGGCGCCCGCGTATTGACGCATCCCTTCCTCAACCAGGCGGCGCAATTCAACTGGGCCCTCGACAACATCCAATCCGCCGCCGAGTGGATCCTGCGTATCGATGCGGACGAGCGCTTAAGCGAGGAATTGCGCCAGGAACTTCCCGGGCGCCTGGCGGGCCTGCGCAACGAAGTGTCGGGTCTGCTGGTGCCGCGCCGGATTCATTTCCTCGGCCGGTCGATCCGCCACGGCGACAGCTACCCCGTCTGGTTGCTCAGGTTGTGGAAAAGAGGGTGCGCGAGGAGCGAGAACACCTGGATGGACGAGCACATTGTGCTCTCCCAAGGACAGGCCGTGAAACTTCGCGGCGACCTCATCCACGAAATCCCCAAGAGCCTCTCCGACTGGACGCGCAAGCATGACGGGTATGCCGCGCGCGAGTGTAAGCAGATCCTGTCGCCGGCTAGCGATGAACCCTTGCCTACAAGCCCCCAGGCAAGCCGCAAAAGGGTGCTGAAGAAGGGACTGTACCTCAGGCTCCCTGCTTTCTATCGCGCCTTCTGCTATTGGTTCTATCGCTACTTTCTTAGGCTAGGGTTTTTGGATGGCAAGGAGGGGTTGATCTACCACTTCCTGCAGGCCTTCTGGTACAGGTTCCTGGTGGACGCTAAGCTGTATGAGTTCGAAAAGCAAGCCGGCGGCAGCCAGACCCATAACTAGGGGTGCGCTACCGAAGAAAGCAAAACAGCAGATGATCTGTCACCCTGAGCCTAGCGATGGGTCCCTGCAGTTGCTCTTTCCGTGAAACTGCGGGGATGCTTCGTTGCATTGAAAATCGTGGCGCGGGCGGGACGCCCGCACCACATCCGGCCACCGTCGGGTGATTTTCATGGTTTCTGGGTGGCCGTCAGCCGACGGACATGAGCGATTGATCTGAAAACGTGTAGGGGTAGGGCTTGCCCTACCCACTGTTCTGGGGACGGCAAGCCGTCCCCCTACGAGCAAGTAAAGAAGGAGATTCGATTTCATCACAGGTGGTGAGCCGACGGATCATGAAGTCTTCGCTCGGCATCACAGCCTGCTCCCGGCGTGCCTCGACCCGCATGCGAATTCTGATTCTCAACGAGTACTTCTACCCTGACGTGGCGTCCACCGCCCAGCACAGTACCGACCTGGCGCAGGCGCTCGAGCGGCAGGGCCATGAGATCACCGTGGTCAGCGGGCGGCGTGGCTACGAGGGGGGCGGGCAGTCCCTGCCGGGAAGAGAGACGTGGGAAGGGATACGCATTTGCAGAGTCTCGAGTTTGGGCCTCGCCAAAACCGCCCGCTGGCAGCGCGCCGCACATTTCGCCAGCTTTCTCCTGGCCGCTGCCTGGCGCTTACTGTGGCTGGGTTCTTTCGATGCGGTGGTGGCCATGACTACGCCTCCGCTGATTTCGGCGCTGGCGGCGGCTTTCGTGTGGCTGCGAGGCGGCCGGTTGATCGTCTGGGTTATGGATTTGAACCCGGATGAGGCTCTGGCGGCGGGCTGGCTGCGCGAAGGCTCTCTCGCGACACGGTTCTTGGAAAACGTTATGGGCGGAAGTTTGCGCAGGGCGGACGCCGTCGCCGTGCTCGACCGCTTCATGAGCGAGCGGCTCGTGAACAAAGGCGTGCCCGAGCGCAAGCTGGAGGTCATTCCGCCCTGGGCGCACAATGGGGCGGTGCATTACGACCCCGAGGGTCGCAAGGCATTTCGTGAGAGGCACGGACTGGACGGAAAGTTCGTGGTCATGTACGCCGGAAATCACAGTCCCTGCCACCCCCTCGACACTTTGCTCCAGGCCGCCGAGCGCCTGGCCGAGAACACTCAGATCGCCTTTTGCTTTGTGGGCGGCGGCAGCGAGTTTATCAAGGTGAAGGGATTCGCAAAGGCGAACGGGCTTCGAAACATCGTGTGCCTCCCTTATCAACCGCTGGGCAGCCTCTCCGGGGCCCTCTCCGCCGCCGACTTGCACGTGGCGGTCATGGGCAACCCCTTTGTCGGGATCGTTCACCCATGTAAGATATATAACATTATTAATTTAGGTATTCCTTTTCTTTATATTGGCCCCCCGCGGAGCCACGTGGTCGACCTTCTGCCCCCCGGTGCCGCCGGGACTTGGGCCTATATTGCCGGGCACGGCGAAGTGGACAAGGTCGTGGAAGCGATCCTGGCGGCGGGGAAATGTTGCGGCGTCCGCTTTGAAGAGGAAGCTCAAATGGGAGTGAGGTTTGCGCAGGAGGAACTCATCCCAAGAATGACCGGCTTGGTCACCGGCGCCCCTGCGTGTCAAGCAACCAACCGGCCCCTTGGCGTCCGGGAAGAAGTGGTGGAATAGACATGAAAAGTTACCTTGGATTACTCGTACTGGCTGCACTCTTCAGCTTGCTGACCACGCGCGTGGTGAGGGCGGCGGGCCACCGCCTGCGCGCCTACGGGAAAGCGCACGGCGCCCGCGAGCAGGGCCGGATCCCGCGCCTGGGCGGCATCTCCGTTGTCGTGGCCACGCTCGCCGCCTGGGGGGTGCTGTTGCTGGTGCCGAACGCCGTGCGCGCCAGCTTTCTGGCAGAGTGGCGCACCTTGGTCCTGATCATGATTCCGGGCTCGCTCATCCTGGTTCTGGGCGCGTACGACGACCTGGTAGGCGCCGTGCCCCGTGTCAAGCTGGCTGTGGAAACGCTGGCGGCGGGGTTGGTGTGGTGGGCGGGCTTCCGCATCGTCAATGTCCCAATACTAGGCTACGAGTTCCGTAGTCCGGTGTTGAGCTTCGTGCTCACGGTCTTCTGGATCCTTGCCGTGACCAACGCCCTGAACCTTATCGACGGCCTGGATGGCCTGGCCGCCGGGATCGCCTTCTTCGTCACCGCCTCGGTGTTTGTGGTTTCCCTGATCCAAGGCAACCGCTTCGTTTGCGTTATGGCCGTCACGCTGGGAGGAGCGTTGCTCGGCTTCCTACGCTACAACTACTCTCCTGCCACGATCTATCTCGGCGATTGCGGAAGCCTCTTCCTGGGGTTCTTTCTGGGGACGCTGGCCATTCATAGCTCCCAGAAGAGTTCGACCTTGCTGGCCCTGGTGGTCCCGTTCGTGGCCTTTGGCCTGCCCTTGATGGACACTGCGCTCTCCGTGGTTCGCCGATTTCTGAACGTGCGGCCGGTCTTTGGCGCCGATCAGGATCACATTCACCACCGGCTGCAGCGCGAACTTCCACCCCACGTGGCAGTCCTGCTCTTGTATGCGCTCGGGGCCTTGTTCTCGCTGGGGTCGATTCTCATCGTCCACTCGACCGAAAACCTCGTGGCCATGGTTGCGGTGCTGGCCGGGGCCTCAGGTTGGTTTCTGAAAAGCAAGGTTCAATACGAGGAACTCTCGGAGCTGAACGTCTACGTGTCGCGAGCCATGCGGTCGCAGCGGCGTGTGCTGGCCAATCAAATTCTGATCCGCAAGGCCTCGAAGCTGCTTGAGGAGGCTACATCGCTGGGCTCGTGCTGGAAGGTCCTGGCCGACACCCTGGAAGCTCTGGACTTCGACGGAGCCTCCTGTCAGCTTTCGCGGTGGCCCATCGGCCGCGTGCCCTCGCTCGACGCGTGGTCGCGCAGCGGCCAGGAGAGCTCGCACGACAACTGGAGCGTCTCCATCCCGCTGCGGGCCGGTGACATTGTGGTGGGCGAGTTGCAGGTTTGTCGCGCCCTGAGCAAAGAGCGCCTGCTTTTCCAGTTCTCTTCCCTTCTGGACACCCTTATGCCGCCGTTTGAGATGCAGCTCAAGAAGCTCTACGATGCGCAGGAGAAGGAGTTGGCCGAGCGAACCAGCGTGGGGCCGAGTCGACCCATGCGGCGCGGCCTCCTCGCCAGCAACCCGAAAGGATGATTTCGGTTCTCGAAGCCGTCCGTTCGCCAAGGTAAAGCTTGCGGGCCTGCTGGTGGAGTCATCCAGAGCGGGTCCCTGCCTGAAGCGGCGGAGGTGCCAAACGAATGTGGCTCCTCAAGAAGGTCGTCTCCCGTTTCCTCTTCCCCGTTCCCTTATGTCTCGAACTGCTCGTGGTCGGCTTGCTGCTTTGCTTCACACGCAGACAGAAAGCAGGGAAAGTCGTCGTGGCGCTCGCCGGTCTGCTTCTCTTCCTTTTCGGAACCCACTTCTTTGCCAGCCTGCTCCTCGACCCGTTGGAAAGCAGATACCCTCCCCTGTCGATAACGCCAGGAGCGCCCGTCCCGGCAGGGCTAAGGGACGTGAAGTTTATTGTTGTGCTGGGAGCCGGGTTTAGGGGCGATGCCCGCCGCCCGCTTGAGTTCGAACTCGACGATGATTCGCTCGCGCGCCTCACCGAAGGCGTCCGGGTAAGCAAAGTGTTGCACTGTTGCAAGCTCGTCGTATCGGGGGGACCGTCGCCCGGCCGCGCCTCGTCGATAGCACAGGTCATGGCCCAAATCGCCCAGGAGCTTGGAGTGGATCGCCGGGATATGATTCTGGATGACCAGTCGCGGGATACGGAAGATGAGGCGCGCCTCATCGCGCCCGTGGTTGGCCAAACGCCATTCATCCTGGTGACGGAAGCTTCTCACATGCCTCGCGCCATCGCTCTTTTCAGGAAACAAGGAACCCATCCCATAGCAGACCCCATGGGCTTTCGCACCACCCACGGCCAACCCTTCTCCCCTCTCGAACTCCTGCCCGCCGCCGACGAATTACGCAATTCTGAGAGAGCGGTTTACGAATACTTGGGCCTGGCCTTTGCGAAAGTCCGAGGGATAACATAGTACGGGTGAAGGCGCTCACATCGAATGCCGCTCTGCCCGCCGAGCGCTTCGAGATTGTGCCTGCGCTCCCGGCTCTCAGTAGCTCTCACCTCAGCACTCCGTTTCGTCCTCCCACCGCCTGTTCTTCTTCCCCTCTCAGTCTGTTCTTTTAACTCCCTCCAGTTGTGGGACGGGAATACTCCGCCCGGGAATTGGTGTCACCGTTGGCCGGTGTTATCCCTGGCGCGGGCGCTCGCGATCGATATTGCAGCCGCGGGTGAACGCGCGGAAGGAGTGAGCGCGCACCATGCCGGGTTTTGACGGCCGGGGGGCTGGTGTCTTGTGGAAGACCTGAACCCACGGATGTATGAAATCGTACTTTTCCGCAATGGCGAAACTTGTGCTATGTTACTTGTAACCAAATTCTTCGGGGCGTGGCGCAGCCTGGTAGCGCGCTTGCCTTGGGCGCAAGAGGTCCGCGGTTCGAATCCGCGCGCCCCGACCAACTAAATCAAAGGGTTAGGAATTCCCGTTGCTCGCCGAAAGCTGCTTTGTGACATGGTTTGTGTCATAACCCCCCTGAAACTGGCCCGTTTTGGCGGTCATGAGGGCTTCCACGGCTGCGCGGCGGGCGGCTATCCTGGGGTGCGAGTAGTGCCGGGTCATGTTCGGGTCAATGTGCCCCGCTACTTCCCGAATGACACCTTTGGGCACTCCCAATTCCAGCATCTCGGTTATGCACTGGTGCCGCAGATCGTAATAGCGGAACTTCGCCAAGCGCGGTATGGCCTCAATTCCCCTCTCGGGGTCACCCTCTGCGGCGGCTTTCCGCAGTGACCGCCAGGCGGTCCGCCAGTTGCTCATCGGGCGCTTTGGGTCGATCAAGGGCCACTCGCGGTGGAAGATGTAATGCTCTGGCGCATAGGTCCCCAGAGTATCATCCCGTTTTTTCATCGCAGCGAGGGCGGACCAGGCGAGATCGTTAAGCGGGATAACTCGCGCACCTGCTTCCGTCTTTGACCGGCGCACAGTCACAAGACGGTTGAACGGGTCAAGGTCACTCCACAAGAGCCGCCGGATTTCCACCGGGCGCATGGAAGTATTCGCGGTCAGCAGAGCCGCACAGTAAGCAACCATCCATTCCGGTTTCTTCGAAGCGGTTTCCAAAAGTCGCTGCTTCTCCGCTTCGGCAAGCACAGACTTGGGTTCTTTCTTCACTGGCAACAGCCGCACGTCATCCCGCAGACGGCTGAGCAGCTTCGCCCGCTTCAAGAGCCGCAGCAGGGATTTGACTTCATGGTTCACGGTGTTCGGGTGCTTTCCCTGCCCGATGCGGAGCGCCTGGAATTGGCGAACATCATCGGCGGTTATCTGATTCAGCCGCTTTGCCGAGAAGAAATCTCGCAAGCGGTTGGTCAAGTCGCCTTCCCAAGATTTTCGGGCATCACCGGCTTGTCGGAGGCTTCCGGGCCGGCGGACCGCCAGTTCACTGAGGTACCTGTCAACCGCATTATTGAACATCAGCCGGGAGAATTCCGCAGTCACCCCGCTGGCAGGCTTCCCCTCGCGGGCGCGGCCTTTCAAATCGTTTTCCTTCTGCGTGGCTTCCCACCAGTCGTGGGTTTCAAGGGTCTGGCGGAATCGCTGCCCGTTCACAACAAAGTCACAATGGTAGATTCCGTGTCGCTTGTAGAGTGCCATCTTATTTCCCTCGCTTTCGCTGAGATTTCTTCTCCGAAGCCTTGCGAGCTTTGCGGCGGGCCTCGCCGTGTTCCGCGCACCATCGCCGCTTAAACTCTTTTTGAGAAGGCAGAGCGCACAAATCTCGGCAGTACTTCTGGCTTCTCCGGCGAGCAAAGAAGTAGGGAGCCTTACAGTCGGGATTCGCGCGGAACCTCAACGGAATCCTGTACCGCGAACCGTTCACAGTGAAGTCAGCCCAATACCAGTTCCCTCGTTTCCAAGGAGCCCTCATTTCCTCCTCTTGCGTTCCTTTTTAGTTCTTCGTCTCGCATCTCCCTCGCGCTTCCACCAGTCCAGCGATCGCTTGCGTTTAGCCTCACCACTACAGGCAGTCGAACAGTATCGCGTCGGCGGCTTGTCGGCGATGAAGTAGGCCCCACAGCGAGCGCAGGTTCTGGCCCGCCAGCTTTCACGAAATAGCCAATAGAAGGCCCGCTGAAAATCGGTCAACGGATAATAGGTAAAGTCGCCTGTCTTCCATGACGCGGCCACCTTCGGCGAAGCCGCAAATTGGTTGGAGCCTGAGGGAGTGAGGCTGGCAATGAGAGATCCCACAGACACGAGTTTGCGAAGGCCCACTTCCGCTCCCGCATCGGCGCTGTGACTAGCAGGTTCTCTCTGGAGACCAAGTAGAATGTCTGCATGGCCCCGTGCGTCAACGTCTGGGTCCGAGATCCACACCCGCCGAAGATAGTCCCGATACGTCAGAACCAAGACATGCACGTTTGTGTCAGGCACAAGGCCCATGGGCTCACCGAGAGGTCCCCCCTGTCGGATTTCGTAAGGTGAGAACGTGGGCCACAGCTTGGCGAACTTTGTAAAGCCTTCGAACGAGTTCCCGAGATTCGCGAATTTTTCTAGCCCTGTCCATAGTCGCCACTTTTCTTTGGGTGCTAGACGATTCGGAAGCAAGACCTGGACAGATGATTTTTCTGCTCTCATTTCACTTGACGCTTCCTTTGGTTCAATCATATGCTTGACTGTGCAATCGAGCGTTACAACAAGCACGCTCAGATTAGTATGCAGCAGCCTACATGTCAACAAAAAACTTTAGCATTTTCCGCTCGGGGAGGAGCAATGGAGGAACGGCTCAGAGCAATCGGGGAAGTTTCCAAGGTACTTGGGGTTTCTACTTTCACAATTCGCCGCCTCATTAGTTCAGGGTTGTTGCGCTGCGTTCGAGTATCGCGGCGAGTTTTGATACCCCAGAGTGAAGTTGACCGGGTGTGTGCGACGGGTTGCGCCCAGCCAAACGCCGGTAAGCAAGAATGAGACGCGGCAGGCTTATCGAGGACGCCAATGAAGTCTAGCTTGACTTGCGAAGCCGTAGCCCACGCCGGACTTGGCCCACCAGTTCGGAAAGCCGGGAGCGAGCTGCTCTGGCGGTGCCCGAACCACGAGGACCAACACCCTAGCCTCTCGATCAATCCGACAAAAGACTGTTTTATGTGCGGGCCGTGCGGGGTGGGGGGCACGCCCTGGCAGCTTGCGGCCTTTCTCGGCAAGGTGGGTGCGGATGACAAACCCGCCGTCACAGCGTGGCTCCGGGAGTGTGGGCTACTCAACGGCAAGCGCGAGATCGTCGCCGTGTACGACTATCGAGACGAGAGGGGCAACCTTCTCTTCCAGGTGGTTCGTTACGAGCCGAAGGATTTCAGGCCGCGGCGGCCCAATAGTTCGGGCGGCTGGATTTGGAACGTCGTGGGAGTGCGGCGCGTGTTGTACAACCTGCCCGAAGTCCTGAAATCGAAATCGGTCCTAATCTGCCAAGGGGAGGAAGATAGTGGGACCGCCGGCAGGCTCGGATTGGTTGCAACGTGCAATGTGGGCGGGCCCGGGAAGTGGGAGCTGGAATATGCGGAGTATCTGCGTAGCAAGCGAGCCGTCATCATTGCACACGCGGACGCGGCTGGCTGGGCTCACGCCAAGCAGGTTGCCCGCTCGCTGGTCGGTGTGGCGGAGAGCGTTCGTTTGATCGAAGCCTTGCCCGCCGCGAAGGATTTAAGCGAATGGGTTGAACGTGGTGGCGTGCGGGAAAGGCTTCTGGAAATCATCAAGCGGACGCCAGAACTGACACCCGAAGTGATTGCGGAATGGGGAGAACCACCGAAGGCCGAATCGAGACTGGGGTGCGTCCCAAGGGTTAACCCTTGGGACGCCGCTTGCGACATAGCATCGTTTCTCGCTGAGCGCGACAGTGAGGTGGAATTCTTCGAGCAGCGCGTTTTGGCGCGCGAGGCTGTGACGGAGGTGTTTTCCCCCCGTGGGATTGGAAAATCTGAGTGGGCGACGGACCTCGCCATTCGGCAGGCGAAGGCGGGACGCCGAGTCCTGTACCTCGACAGAGATAATCCGCCCCGCATTACGCGAGAGCGGTTTCGAGCTTGGGGAGCTGAGGGCGTAATGGGTCTGAAAGTGTTAACACGCGACAAGATTCCCCCGCTGACGCGGGCTGACTCGTGGGCGCTCTTTCCATGGGCCGATTATGACGTCGTAGTTGTTGACTCCCTCGATTCTCACGCTGAAGGTGTCGGGGAACAAGATTCAGCTAAACCCAGTCGAGCAATTGCCCCACTCCTTGACATCGCGCACAGGGACGGCGGACCCGCCGTACTCATCTTGGGGAATTGCATCAAGACCGGTCAACACTCACGCGGTTCGGGAGTGGTTGAGGATAGGGGCGATTTCGTTTTCGAAGTGCGGGACATTACAGGATGGATACCCACGGGGAAAAAGTCCTGGTGGGAAGAACTGCCCCCCGCTGACGCCGGGTCGTGGGCTTCTCGGGCTTCGCGGCGAAAGCAACGGAAAAAAATCCGCCTCGCCTTCGTATGCACCAAATTTCGAGGGCTGGACGAGCCTGAGCCTTTTGCCTTCGAGATTGACTTCTCATCCGACCCGCGATCTTGCCTCGAAGTCACAAACGAGATTGACGTGGGCGGGGCTGAGGCGCGCGAGGCACACCGGCGGGAGCGTGGAGAAAAACTCGACCGAGCTGCAAAATTGCTTGTTGAGGAGATCACGCGACGCCAAAAGGCCGGAGAGCCGGTCTTGCCGAAGGATCGGGGGGCTGTCCCCTTCTTAGTCAACTCCGGGCTGGGTAGGAACCAAGCGCGCGAGTTGCTCAACGCACGTGAGGGGCTGGACTGGACTTTTCAGCCTATCGAAGGGGAGCGGGGCAAACCATTAGGCGTGTTCTTGCCGTCGGAAAGCGGCGAGGGAAGCAGCGGTATATATCCGATAAGCGGCGCAAATCCGACCCCTTTGGAAGACTTGAAAACAGCTGGCGCGGAGGACCCGTATTTGCGCCACCAGCATGAACAGGGACCGGCGCAAATATGCCCTGACCAAACCGGCACCAATAGCGGCGACGGCAGTAGTAGTGAATTGCGCCATTCCCCGGATTCATCCAGCCCTGACGACGTTTCTGACTCCGAAATCTGGGGTGAGCTATGACGCCAAGCGTTCCCGAAATCATCCGCCAGATCGAGCAAGCGGGCGGGCGGCTGGACCTTGACCGCGACCGCGTTCGGTACAGGCTCCCGGCCTGTTTCCCGGAACCGGAAGCCGCACTTGCCGCGCTGCGCACAAACCGCGCGGAAGTTGTGCGGGTACTTCGGGCGCGGCAGAATCAGGCCCTTGCCCCGTGTGGTTCGCCGCAGTGCGCGGGATGTTACGAACTTGAACCGGGGCGGCGCATTCACCCGCCGAGGTCCTCGCCCCACTGGCTCGCGTGGCTCGAACGCTGGCAGCCGAAGGGTCCCGTTCAGTAGCGGTCTTGGCCGGACATCTGTCCTCGTCACTCTCAGTCACAGAGTGAATCAACCCATACCCGGGCGGGCATCTTTTGGCACGACGGGTACTCAAAATTATGCCGCTGGTTCTTGAGATTGAAACCAATAGACTTGCTCTAAGTCATGCCAAATAATCACCAATGTTTAGCGTTTTCAGTGCAGTAGCACGCACGAGCCTAATGTTGGCAAAGTCGGATTTCAACAGCCTAACTCATTGTAAAATAGTTAGTTAATCTCCTGACGACGGTTCAACCTCGGAATCCTGACCTTTCAGGCTTGGACTTAGAATCCCAAGTCCATGAGGGAACTTCTTGCCCAAGCCAGTCCTTCGCCGACCCAAAGCCTGTCTTGGTGCTCGCAAGGGAAGCGTAGGTCAAGCGGGCCGGGGGGTGCCGATATTATTCCAATGCGGTGCGGAGGGTGTCGTAGCTTAGGGGTTGACGCCCAACGTCGAGTGACGGCGGGAAACAAAGTTGCCGAAAAGGTACACAGGTAGGCGTGGCGCAAGGGACGATGCGGTTCCATTGGAATTCACAACATGTCTATTTCTCTTTCGGTTAATGGTTCTCCACGCATTGCCTTAGCAAACAATTCCTCCCTGTCCGTCTCGACGATGCCGGGTTGGATCACGAAATAGAGGCTGCCTCTGCTGGAGTTCCGCCGGAAATAATCCATGACCAGACTCCAGGCATCCACTTGGTCATCGTGCGCGCCATTCGGAAACTCGGCGAGTTCCTCCATGAAGGGCAACACCCACGGTTCCCCATCCGGCAGGAACACCTTGCCAGCCTCCGCGTACCCCGTCGTTGATGAGGCCCGCGAGACCTTGTCGGCGTCAAGCTTAATAGGCGTGATGGGCAACGGCGGCGAGATGGTTCGAAGGTCCTGCGCAAGGGAAATGCCGGAGGCCGCCTCTTCAATCAGGACGAGTCTCGGTTGCCGAAAGGCATACAAGGTCTCAGAGGCTCTTCGCAGCTCGGGCCATTCCATCTTTCGCCTGAACACGTCGATGATGTAGATGTTCCCGTCCTTCTGACCTGCTGTCATGCACACGTTGTAGTCGTTCGTCCGGCCCTTCTTGAACGCGGTGTCCCAGGCCTGGATGACCTGATCGAACGACAGTGGGAAGTCCCCTCGCCGGATGAGCTTCCACCATTGTCTCTTGAACATCCCGCCTTCCAGCGGTGACGGGTGCTGCTGAACCTGGGCGGCATAGGCGTATGGCCCCATCGTTACTTTCATGTCGTCGAGGACTTCCTTTGGAAAACGGCCGGGGTCCAGTACCTCGCCGGCCTTTCTCTCGAAAATCACTCGGCCGTTCAGGTCTATGCGCTCGTCTTCCTCGGCCTCTCCGCGCAGGCAGAGCGTGAACCAGCGTCCTGGCTCCTGCGTGTCCAGGTGGCCGCACAGGTCGTTGTTGAGAGCGTGTCTCGGTAGAAGTCGATGTCGGTCTTCAAAGCTAGGGGCAGATTCTCGTCCTGCTTGCCCTCTTGCGTCTTGGTGGGATCGTCGATCACCACACGGTGTCCGCCCTTTCCGGTGACCGCGCCACCGGTGGAAGTCGCCTGCATCGCCCCCGTCCGGGTGTTCTCGAAATGCGTCTTCACGTTCTGGTCCCCGCACAATTCGAACAAGTGGCCCCAGCGTTCGCGGAACCAGTCGCTTTGAATCAGTGTGCGCCGCTTGACGCTGGCGTCGCTCGAAAGGTCAGCGCCGTAGGAAGAGAACAAATAACGGAGCCAGGGGCGGGCGACCCATTCCCACACGGGCCAGAAAACAGAAACGGTCATGGACTTTCCATGACGCGGGGGCTCGTTGATCTTCACTCGGTCGAGTTCCCCTCGGGTGACTGCTTCCAGGACTTGGCAGATGGCGTGGGTACCTTGGTGGGGCCGATATACGTTGTGGGGTTCGAGGACGTGCCAAGCTTGGCGGGTGAATTCGAGCAAGTTGCGCTCGCACGCTTGTTTCGATTGTGCAAGGCCCAGATTCAACAGACGGCGGGCAGGGTCATACACGTTCGTTGTCTCCCATAAGCTGTGCGGCAATGGCCAAGGCATCCTCGTTGGTCTTGCCCATTTCCTTCAGGCAGCGGATCATTTCCGCCCGACGCTCGCCGTCGCTCATGTTCGCAAACTCAATTGGGCCGCCGCCGGGGCCTGAGACCTCATGGCTGTCGGTTGGCTCTCCGCGGGCCAGGCGCTCAACCTTCACCGCGGTGTCAAGCAATCGGCCCGCATCGCCCGCTGAAACCTCTCCGCCGGCCCGGACCTTGTTCAGCAGATTTTCCAAGGCTTTGACCGCGACGCTTTGACCGAGCACGCCCATCCTGGCGTGCCGCTTGCGCATTTCCCGCCGCTCCTTCTCTTGCTGCAAGCGGTCCTGATTTTCGAGGTAGTCGTCGTATTTCTCGCACCTTTCCACCCACTTCCATCGGGACGACCAGCGCCGTAGCTGGGCTACTTTCGATATACATTTAGCATCCTCTGCCAGCTTGCGGAGCGACCGACTGAACCCCGTGTCCCGGTACAGGCAGAAATGCGCGTAAGCCTTTGAAGATTCACCGGGTTGCCGATCCCAATCGTGTTTTTCTTCGTCGCTCATGCCTTGCTCAGATATTCGGCGGCCCAATACTCCAAAGCCTGCCACCGGTTTGTGTGGCCGACATCCCCTGCCGCCACCATCTTTTTAATCGCATCGCGGATCACTGAGCCCGCTGCTTTTGGCACCCAACTCGTGCCGAAGATGTCTCTCAGGTTTTCACGCTCGGGATCGGAAACTGATTCCCCGCAGGCTTGCAAGGCAAGGTCCGCCATCTTGCCGATGATGTCGGCGACGACGCGCACGTCGTATTCCTCGTTGATCTTCCGCACCGCCTTTTCGAGCGAGGCGTAGTCCGTATCGGCGGCGACGTAAACTCCGTCCAGCTTTTGGCCGGAGGAACGGATGTATTCGAGGGCGAGGTCAAGACGCTGCTTCACGCGCGGCAAGAAAAGTAACAAAACAGACTTGAAGTCGAGCTGAACATCCAGGTTCTCGATTCTTACTTCTGGCAGCTCAATGTCAAGCTTCGCGTCAATGAACGCTTCCAGTTTGCTCTCGGCGTCTTCGATTTGCCTATAGATCTCGGCTAGCAATTGCTCGTTATCCTCGCCCTCGATAGCATTATGGGCTAGCTGTTTAGCTGCAATCTGGCTTCGACTGAGGCCAGTTGTGTCCGCCAAAATGAACATTTCTTGAAGTCCGGCGGCAGTTGCGGCCCGGACGCGGTGATGGCCCGAGATGATCTCAAGGCCACGATCCGTCTTCGCGCATAGAGGCAAGCTTTCTAGTCTTTTGTCGCGCGCGATGGTCCGCGCCAACCTTTCGAACATTGGCTTGCTCATCGCCCGAGCATTGATGTCCTGTTCTCTCAACGCCGAGGGATGAACCTTCCAAAGCTCCAGGCCGTTCCCGAGTTCCAAGATTCTCTGAGGCTCGATCACGCTTGGTTCCGGTTTAGCTGCTTTGGGCTTCCTGCTTCTGGTTGCAGTTTCAGGCATCTCGCCTCCGCTCTCCGTGTTTCTTGAGCCAGTCAGCTACCACATCCGCAAAGCTGTCGTCCCGAAAGTCTCCCCGGTAGATGATGCGAAACCTTCCATCTTCAAGCTTCTCGCGTGAGACGACTTTGAGTGCGCCCCGATCGGTCTTGCCTTCCTCGTGGACCGTGATCGAAGTCGTCTGGATTCCCCGAGGCTCGTGTAGCCAGAGCTTCAGGATGTCGCACAGGCGCTTTTTCATTTCGCCCGAGGTCAGAAGCAGCATAAACAGCTTGCCGAGCCGCTGGTATCGCCTGCTCGAACGCGTGATCCCAAACATCTCCGGGAGGTATTGCACCCGGAACTGGAGAAAGTCCTGAATAAAGATGCCGAAGGCGGTCATCACTTGCCCATCCACGAGCAAAAGGAATCCACGGTCGGCCGTCGTGGCCCCAAGCCGGTGAACGAACAGGTCCCGGTAATAGAGCGCCGTGGGCAGGCCCACCATGATGACATGGAATTTGGAGGCCGGGGTGATCTCGTGGTCGTCGTAGATCGGCAACTTTCTGATATCCCCAAAGCCGGTGTCGTTCTCCGCGTAGGCTTCCATGGACCGGTTGGCGATGATCCACAGCGCCTTTTCCCGGGTCTCTGGTCTGCCGAAAACGCGTTTCCAGGGCGGGGGCACTTGCTCTTCCCACTCGCCACGCCGGCACAGGAGAGCGGCACATTGGGCTTCACCGAGCTGTTGCAGTAGTTCGGGAAAGCACTTCGGGTCGAACTGCTGGACAGAAGGTTCCTTCCACGTTAGGTTAGGCGTGGAGAACATCTTTTCGTAGCCGCGGGCGTAGTGCGGCACACTGGCAAAGAACGAAGCGTCATCGGTGCGTACGCGCTCAACGATGTCCCAGATGTCGGCCAGCTCGTAGTGGATTCCCTTGATGGTCGCCACCAGTCCGGCCAGTTCTTGGCGCACGGCCTCGCGGTAGCGGGACCACGACGCGCGCAATTCCTCCCGCAGATAGAGGCCGCGCAGGTTCGTCTGCCTCAATTGGTTCAGCTTCAGCATCAGCATGATGTGGGCCGCGAAGTCGAGTTCGTCCCGCAGGTCACGGGGCTCCAAGTCGGGATCGAGGATTCGGATTTCCAGATCTTCAAGGTGCTTTGAATCGTCCGCGAGGTAACCGATGAGGGATGAGAACAGGCCAATGTCGGAAGCCTGGACCTTGGCGGCGGGGAACCCAGACTTGACGACGGCTGCGACGATGCTGAAACGGCCGGCGCAGGCGTTGAAGAGCGGCTTGCCGAGGCGCACGAACTCGCGTGCGACGTAACTGCGGGCGCCACGCGGAACCGCACCCAAAAAGATTGGGTCCGTCTGAATCATGCCATTCGGCCCCAGGCGCAGGGTGCGAGATTACCGGTTGTAGGTCGCGGAACTGCGGATTGCGAAGAGGTTTGACTTTCGCTTTTTCTTCCCATTGGGCACACTCCTGTGCTACTCTTGGACTATACCCAACGAGTTCTCAGAGGCCCGCCCGCCAGCGGGCCTTTTGTATCTCAGGTAGTCTAGCACAAAATTTCGGTGGCGAACGTCGAACATCATGCGGAGAAGTTATCGACCAGCACGACGAGGACCTTGAGCGGAAGGTCACGCCGCACCGGACTGGGCATATCATCCGGCGCAAACTAGGTCTGAAGACCGAGAAACGACACGGCAGCTATGAGATCGCTTCCTCGGAAACGGGTAAACTCGCCCGACCGCGCGAGAAGTATGGGATCACGGCTACCCAGGGGGACTTGGGGGACTCTGGGGACTTGGCTGGCCAGACGGAGAGCCAAGCCGAAAGGCAACCGCCGCTCAATTTGTAAGCAGCTTCCTTTGCCCGGCGGCTGCATGAGTGCCGCGAATGAAGTCCCCGGAGTCCTCCACAACCCGTTTTACGCGATGATTACAAGCTATCACTGGCCCCGTGAATTCTGCCGATAGCCTTATCAAGCGCACTAAGCCATCTTTCTTTCACAGGGATCAACTTCTCCATCGGCACGTAGTCCTCAGGGTTAGGGTGATCTCCGTACAGAAGGATCTCGGATTCAAATGACATGCCTTTGTGGACCAAGTGCCTGGAAGCGTTGGGCACCAAGCGTGCCACTTCATCGAGATAGTCGCGGCAAATCTCCAGCGGCAAGCCAAGCTCTTTAAATCTCACAAATAAATAGCCTGGTTCAGATAGCACTCCCCTCCAATGAAGTTGGCCAAAATTGAAGAAGGTATCACGCAATTCGTCATCATATTTAAGCACTGGCCCAGCTTTCATCCATTCCGCTCTCAGACCGTGGTCAGGCGCGAGGGCCAGGACCTCGCGAACAAACTCCACAACTTTCTGCCCACCTTCCGCCTTCAGCTTTTTCCAATATTCATCCTCTGTAATTGAACCAGGAGGGGGCTTTCGGCCAGCCTCAACGGATGTAACAAGGACTTCGGAGGGCTTCACTGGCGTCCTTATCTCGATCAGAGTTCGGCCTACGACCTGGGTGCAGGTGCGGATTCGTGGCTGAACAACTATCACGTCGGCGCTGTCCGGATGGGTACGATAAAGTGCAATCTCAACCAGCCCCAAGGTGAAGCCCAACGTTGGAAACTGTTGCAGGTAATCAGCCATCCGTTCTACCTCTTCATGAATGCCGTCCCCTACAATTAGCAACAGGAATCGACCTCCCCTAAGATTTTGGCTGACCTGATCGATTAAGGACTTCTCATCGAATCCTTCTCCCTCCACGGCCTTTAAGACTTCTGCAATTGGGTCTCCCCTGAGGTCCTTTCGCGCCCTGCGCGTAGCCTCAACCAGGTCGGAATAGGACCAATGCGCCATATCACTGGCGTACTTGACGATTTGAGCGACGGCAGCTTGTTTCGCTTCTGGGTTCCTCCACAGCTTCGTTTCAACGAGCGTAAGGTAGCCACCGGGATTTATGAACAGCAAGTCAGCTGCCCCATTTCCGACTGGAAGTTCCCGGCAAACCGGGCGCGGGAGGTCGAATATGGGTTCTATCTCTCCGATGGGCAATAGCGAAGGAAAGGCGAATAACAGTTGCTGTAACCAGGATTCATCATACATCCGGTCGTCGTACGGAACTCGGTGCAAGACTGTCACCTCGCCTCTGAATTCGGGCAGCTTCAGTCCGCGTATGATGAGCGGCGTGGTCAGTTGACGCTTCGACATGATGTAATTCTCCTCTGCTGCCGATGGTTCCCGAGGCTCGCATGAGACCTGGGTCATACTCATTCCTAGAGGGTACCAATAGTACGATTAGTAACGTTGTTGAGCAATGGCAAATCCTCGATACAGGGAGGTATGAAAAGAACAGTTCAAGTGAATGTGAAAATGACGGAAGAGGATTTCGTGATGTTGCGGAAGGCAGCCGAGAAGCGATGGCCGGACGCTGTTATGACGAATTCCGGTATTGTTCTTGGGCTGGCAAGGATTGCAGCACGAGAGACTCTTCGGACGAAGAACCGTTAGATTTGCATCGGGAGTGTGCGCCCACAGGCGGACCAAACGCCTGGCCCGATACCCAATTTGTTCTTTGGAACGCCATCCAGCCCACATTGCCATCTTGAGCTTTGGGCGGCCACGGGTGATGATAGAGGCATTCCCCAGCCTTTTTCAGGTGATTCTCTTTCCGTGACAGAACCGGCTGGGACATCTACACGGGAGGGCTTTGCGTTACAAGCACAAGCAGCGGCGCTCCTGGGGTTAGATCCCTGTCGAGTGGGAAATCTACCGCCCCCGGCTGCGCTCACTGCCGTAAAGCGACCCGCCAATCAGCTTCGCAGCGGACGCATGGCCGGGCATCCGCATGACCTTGCGGTATGTGCAGGTCACGCAACAGGACTTGCAACGCGAATTACACCAGGCCCGCCAGAGTACCTCATTTGGTTATGTGCCACAAATGCGAGGGTACTGCAATTCTCCAGGATGAGGTGGCGACCTGCCCCTAAGTCCGTACACTGGTCGATCCGAAATTCGTGGGTGCATACGTTCCGAAGGCTTTTATCGGGAGGTACCCTGGCCCGCCGGGTAGAGTCCGCAACCGGGAGGAAGAAACCCGGGGAAACAAGCAGGGGGGATGGCAAGGTGTACGAGGACTCGCGGGAAAACGGGTCAATCTGCCGGTTGGCCGCATCGCGACGCCGTCCGCGCTGACTGCTGAGTGGCGCGCTGGCCCTTCCACCGCGAAAAAGTCGTTGACAGCGGGTTCCCGGGGTGTAAAGTGGGACGCTCGGAGATGCTAAAAAGGAAATCCCGGTCCAACGCATTTCCAGTCGACAATGTCCGGCACGACACCGAACCTGAAGCTGCATCTCTGAGGTCGAACCAAAATAATGACAGCAGAACATCTGCACGATCGCTGGGTAGGCGAGGACGAATTCCTGCTTTACGCCGAAGAGCAAATTAAGAGGGTGCGGGATAACATCAACACTTTGAACTGGGTCAACAGCGGGGCCTGGGGCACGGTGGTGCCCACAATTCACAACTTGCGCGGCAGCGCGGGCATGACGGGCCACAGCGCCGTCGTGGCAATTCTGGAAGGATTGGAAAAGAAACTCGGCCAAGCCGATAAATATACCGAGACCCAATTGAGCGAGGAGGTGAATGCATCACTGAAGAGGGCGGTTGAGGCCCTTCACGCCCCTCGTGCGGAGCCGCAGCCGTCCGCGGCTCAGGCCCCGGATGTCAATTCGAGCGAACCTGTCCAAGCGCTCCTTACGCCGGCGGCTTTGAAGCGATTAATCCGAATAATTCGCGTTTCTTAAGGACACGGAAAGCCTCCTATGGTACAAACACGTTGTCGAGACGCTGTTTGAATGACCAAAGGAGGCTTTCGCTTGGCTGACGATACCACAACAGAGTGTCTGTTGTTCCCAGATATTTTCTCGAAGCCGGTGGTGGGGCAGTTTGACCAGCGCCAGGGCAGCTCGGACGGTGGCGCGATCCTGCTCAAGGCCGCCGACCGCCGTCTGGGATTGACCGAAGCCTTGGCCGCCTGTCTGGTTGATCCGCGGCAGCCGGGCAAGGTCGAACATGAAGTGGAGGAGTTGCTGGCCCAGCGCGTTTACGGCCTCGCCTGTGGGTA
>JBEKLY010000089.1:0-24717 GCA_050010015.1 Terriglobia bacterium | reverse complement strand
GTCCCACGGCTCACGCCGTGGGCTACTCCCTGTCGGCCCTCCGGGCCTGAATTTAGTGGCGAACGAGACCCAAATTGCCACCACTTGACCAGTTGAGGCGTTAAGTGAACGCTTATGGGGCTCGCCCTACCCACGCCGGGGCCAGCAGAAATGCGGGGACGGCAAGCCGTCCCCCTGCGGGGGAGCCATTATCAACAGAGAGGGATGGGTTCACGTGCTGTAGCAATTTGAACGCCGCGCCTCTATTTTCAAGGCGAGATTCCTCGCCCCGCTCGGAATGACAGCGTCAAGAGAGATTTTTCCGCAGCGTGCAAAGGCCGGCGGTACGCGAAACCAGGACAGCACCCAGGCAGAAAAACACTTGCTCCCGGCTTGGGGAGGTGCTATGGTTAGCGTGTTCTGATCCAGGAACTGCCTTCACGGAATCTGCCCATGAATAGCCGCCTTACTACGGCCTTAATCTTCGCCTTACTCCTGGCGATCCTCTGCCAGTCCCCCGCGGTCGCGCAGACGCGAGGCGGGCATTTCACCGGTGCTGCCGCTCCTCGAGCCTCGGCGCCGTACAGGGGTGGAGGGCGAGCCGGTTTCGGCGCGCGGGGCGGGCGCGGGCTTTACGGCAGAGGCGGTTTTTTCTTCCCTGGATATTTCCCCGGATACGGTAACTATCCCCTTTGGGATTACTATTCCCTTCCGTTGTACTCTGACTACGATTACGGCTACGACAACGGCTATGGCGACGGTTACGAGCCAACGGCGGCCCAGGTGCCTCCCCCCTGGCTGGCTGCTACTCACTCCGAGACGTTTTCAGCTCCGGCCAGGCCCGTCGAGTCGGTGGTTCTCGAGCGCCAAGGCGAGCAGTGGGTGCGGATTGGCGAGTATGGCCAGCAGCCGGCCTCCACACGTTCAACAGTGGCTGGCGCGGCGCTAGCTCCGAATCCACCCTCCGAGATGGGCCAGACGAATGCCTTAGCCCCGCCTGCTCCCAAGCTCCCGCCTGCGGTGCTTGTATTCCGCGACGGGCACCAGGAAGAAATCGGGAAGTACACAATCATAGGCCGGATCATTTACGCGCAAGCGGACTATTGGAGCACCGGTTCCTGGAGGAGAAAAGTCGCGATTGCCGATTTGGACATTCCCGCGACTCTCAAACTGAACCAGGAGCGAGGCGGAAAATTCAGCCTGCCTTCGGGACCTAACGAAGTGATCTTCCGGCCGTAATTATCCCATCGCATCGATTACCTCCCCCGCGGTCACGACACTCGCCAGGCGGGGGAAGACTTTCTCAACCAGACAGCGGTGCACTTCCGGATCAGCGTCCGCGCAGCAGTCTTTGACCACGATCAGGCGATAGTCCGCGTCAACAGCATCGAATAGCGTGGCGAGAACCACTCCGCTGGTGGCGATCCCGAATAAGATCAGGGTCTCAATCTCTTTCGCCCGCAAAACCATGTCGAGGTCGGTGCCGGTAAAGGCGCTGATCCGGTGCTTGGTTATGACGATATCCTCGCCTTCGGGCGCCACCGCGGGATGAATCGCGCCGCCCGGTCCCTGGAATATCTGCTGATGCTGGACCGAATTCTTGATGCTGCTGAACAGCAAATTGCGCGGGCTGACTTCCGGCAAGCCGGGACGAAAGCCGACTTGAATATGAAACACGCTTAACCTGCGCTCGCGGGCCTTCTTGAGGACGCCGGAGGCGCGAGTGACCAGGTCGGGTTGGTCCTTCGTGTAAATCGAAACGATGGCGGTCTGCAGGTCCATGCTGAGAACCGCCGTGCGGGAAGCATCCACAGGCGCTAGGTTTGCCACCTGTATCGCTCCTGATGTTCAATTGGCGAGCGCGACGGCCTGGTGCCGTTCACAATCTCTCTCGCCCCGGTCTGCGAACACGTGTTCAAGAATGGGCCTGTCTACCCAGGTGAGAACTCAGAACTGCTTCGGAATTCCGGCCTGCTTCAGAACTTCGTTGGCAGTATGGCGGGACACAATCTTGTGGTCTACCGGGAAACGCCGCCCTGTGATCGGACTGTACCAGATTTCGTGGTCGCCGCGTCCGGGACGCTCATATGAGCACCCGTGAGCGCGAAGAATCTCCTTGAGCTTTGGCGTGTACGTCGCCATCAGGACGCCACGGGCACCAACGCGGTTTCTTCATGGTGTGCACGAACAAGAACATTGACTACCTTCTGCCCCGGTTCTAGTCCGCCATTTAACTCAAAAAGCTCCGGCACCAAAACCCGGACCTTCTCCACCAAAGCATTCATGGATTCAGCCTCAGCCACGAAGCCGGGAATATCCTCGCTCCCTGCAACCCAAACCCCTGCCTCCGAATCCCAATGGGCGTCGACTTGGTAGACACGACTCATTCCTGTCTTCTCCCTCGAATTTGAAGGTTAACACTTGCTACGCTGGGGTGCAAGCTGAGGGCGGCGCTGAGGTAAGGCCGCATCGCAGACCTGCTTGCGCGGGGGCTGGTTTGCAAAAAGACCGCGGACGAAAACCTCGATTTGGGCGGGAGCAACGGCAGCGGTTTACAGCCTTGTTTTCGCGAAGGCGCGGCCTGATCCGGATTTCAATTACTTCTCAAACGCAACAACGCGGAGCTCATCGGTAAACGGGACATACGTCTTCACGCGCCATGGGCGATGCTTAGCAGTGTGCGTCACCACACCCGAGTTATGCGCCGAGAGCCTAACTTTCAAATCGTCGCTAATGCCTGTGTAGAATGCTTCAGGCTGTCCATCGCACCGGACCAGCAGAACCGTTCCGACCGCAATATCGAACAACCAAGACCGTGATATCGTCGCTCTGAGGGGCTCCGCCCGCGAACTCCTCAACATTCCTGATCATGGTTCCAGCAACCGTTTCAGCGGGCACGCCATTGGAAAAGGAGCGGAGCGTCTCCTCGATACCGGATACCTTGAACATCTGCCGGCTTGCGTTCATGGCCTCGTTTACGCCGTCGGTATAAAGCAGCAGCGTATCGCCAGGATCAAGCTGGATGGTTCCGCTGCGGAACTCGTAGTCCGGCATAAAGCCTAAGGCGACGCCTCCCTCTTTCTTAAGCATTTCTACTCCGCCGCCGTGGCGCACGATAAAAGGAGGTTCGTGTCCGCCGTCACCGTACTCAATAGCGCCGGTGCGTAAGTCCAGAATGCAGGCAAACAGCGTCACGAACATCTGTGATTCGTTATGCTGGAACAGAAACCGGTTGAGCCTACCGAGGATCCGGGCAATGGAGTCGCTGTGATCCGTGGCGGTAATCCTGAAGGCCGTCAGGACCATCGCCATAAACAGGGCAGCTGGTATTCCCTTATCGGAGACATCTCCAATCAGGAAACAGATCCGGTTGTCGTCCAGCCGGAAGAAGTCGTAGAGATCGCCGCCTACCTCAAGCGCCGGCTTCTCCGTCGCGAAAATGTCCACTTCCAGCGCGTCGGGAAAGGCAGGGAATGTCTTCGGCAGGAAGCCCATCTGGATGGCTGCCGCCAGTTGCAGGACCTTCTGGGAGGAGATCCGCTCTGCATTGAGCCTGTCGCGCTCCTGCAGACCGCCGGCCATTTCGTTCAGCGCAGTGCCCAACCGTCCGATCTCATCCTTTCCGTGGATGACGATGCGGTCTGAGAGTTGGCCGGCCTGCACCTTTTGCGCAAACTCATTCACCGATTGGATGGGGCGCTTGATCGACAGCGCAATGAAATAGGCTGACAAAACACCTAGAATCGCCAGCACGGCAGTGCCTGGCAGGAACTGCCGACGCGCCTTAGAAATCGCCTGCACGACCTCGTTCATGTCGATTTCTATCAACAGCACCCAGAATTTCGGGTCGATGGTGGCAGGGGACTTGAGAGGACGATACAAGAAAAGCCTCTCGAGGCCGGATTCGTTACGGGCTACGACCCAGCCCGTCTCGCCACGTAGCCCGCGCTGAACTGCCGCGTAGGAAGAGACATCGGCGTCCAGGCGATTGGCGTCGGGGTGGGCGACGATTCGCCCGTCACTGCTGACCAGTGCCGCGTAGCCGGTTCGCTGGAATCTTACCGAGTGAAAAAGGTCTTCGAAATCCCCCTGTAGGTCATACTGGCATCTGAGTGCGGCGATAACGACATCCTTGTCGTCTCGAACCGGAGTCGCCAGATCAAGTACACGCTTTTTGAAGAAGAACGAGAAGTAAGTATTGGAAACGAATTCCTTGCCTTCGAGCACATGCTCGAGTCCAACGCTACTCAGCGGCCTGCGCCCGGGCAGGTGGGGATCCGCTTCCGCATCCTTTGGCCGAGGCCCGCCGGTTGCCCTCTCCCCGCTGCTGCTGGCAAGAATTTTGCCATGGGCGTCGATTATATCCATTCCGAGAAATCGGTCGTTAGTTCTCCTGACCATGTCCAGATAGCGGGCCAGCTTCTCCGGCTTGCCGTCAGGGAGCTGCGCCGTTAGCGTGCTGGCGACCTGGTTAAGATCGCCGAAGGCGAGAGTCACCACATCATGGAATCCTGCCTCCGCGACGTCGCCGACACTCGCCAAGCTGCTCTCGGCCTGCTGGAATAAGACCCGTTGACTGGTCACTTGTGCCCAGACACCCACCAGGAAGGCTGAGCCGGTCGCACTCCCAGCGACTGCCAGAATCAGAGTGATAAGAAAACCACTCTGCATTTTGGCAAGCCATCCGAAGTGCACCGCGCACAGTAAAGCTCCCAGCGCGGCGAGTGCGATCAAAGCTGCGGACGCAATCACAAACGTTCCGGCCCTCTTTTCAATTTGTCGAGTCGCCCAGTCCGTTTGAGTGATCGCTGGAAAGCGAACTCTTCGGGCTCGAGAAGGGGGCCTTCCCCGGCGCGCTGCACCGCAAAAAGCACAAGTTCAAAGTCGCCGAAAGGGGGGACGGTTTTTCTCGACGAAATTCCCGGCATCAGCCTGAAGACTCCCGCTCTCGAGTTCCAGGGTATTCGTGTCATGGTGCTGACCCGGAACTCGGCGGCAGCAGGACGATGAACCGATGAATATTCGCGTGATCCGTCGCGATGTACTGAAGGTCATCCACCCCATCCAGCGCCAGGTAAACGCCAAGCTTCCCTACCTCTCTGGCCTCGAGGGGGAGGGTCAAGTCCTCCGCTCGAGGGATCGCATGGAGGTTAGGATCGTAGGATTTGCCCTGATCCTCCAGGCGGATTACCAATTTGCCCTCTTCCACCGAGGCGCCGATCTTTAAGTTGCCCTTCAGCCCCGCTTCCTCATACCCATGAAGCACGATGTTGGTGGCAATCTCATCGACGGCCAAGCAAAGTTTGTAAGTGGCGCTTCGATCCAAACTGACCGCGTGAGCGGCGTTAGCTACATACTCGCGCACGGGAGCGAGCGCATCGAGCGTGCCCGGGAATGTTTGGACCTCTAACCTAAGTACCATACGGCCGTGCCGCAGCTTCTCACAACCAGAGGGGAACTGTCAATCGCCTGAAAACCTTGCTGTCAAGCCCGGCTAGAAATGTCGCCTCAATACCTAAGTGTGCGCGACATACGTGTAGCGTTAAGTCAACTAACATTTCGCCAAAAACTCTTGTGATATTAACCCTTTCGATAAAAGTCCGTGACTTCAGGGCAGATCTTAGACACTATGCTGCCCCGCATCGAACGCGGTGCAATGCTGGAATGCCTAGGGACGCCGAGGAGTGGGAATGTTCAAGAAGGTACTGGTGGTGTTGTCGAACTATGGTTACTGGGGCGAGGAGCTTATCGGCCCCCAAGAGGCCTTGACAGAAGCTGGTTATGAACTGGTGTATGTCACCCCCAAGGGCGGCAAGCCGCCCGCCTTGCCTCCCAGCATGGATGCAACCTACCTGGATCCTCCCCTGGGCCGCTGCGTGACCTCCGAAGCGATGGCTGGAAAGGTCCGGAAAGTTGACGACTCCGGCCTGCTGGCGAACACCCTCAATCTTGCGTCATGGTTCCCGGAGAGGCCTTATTACAGCGCCACCCATCTGGTGCGTGAACTCGAGTCGTATTACAACAAGCGCGACGCGGCATGGAAGGAATTGGACGCATACGCCGCGCTTGTGTTGGTGGGCGGAAGCGGACCCATCGTGGACATGGTGAACAACCAGCGCGTGCACGACCTGATACTCGGGTTCTATCGCCAAGGCAAGGCCATTGCGGCGGAATGTTACGGCGTTGCGTGCCTGGCCTTCGCCAGAGAAACCGAAGGCCGAAAGTCTATCATTCAGAATAAGCACGTCACCGGGCACTGCCTCGAGTACGACTACAAGGACGGCACCGGCTTCATGGGTACGGACTTCAATATGGGGCCGCCCCCGTACCCCCTGGAGTATATTTTGCGCGATGCCACCGCCCCCGACGGCGCCTATATCGGAAACTTCGGGAAAGAGATTTCGGTCATCGTCGATTATCCCTTTGTGACAGGCCGCTCCACCGCGGACTCCTATACCACAGGTCAAAAGCTCGTGGAAGTGCTGGAAAGTGACCTTAAGCGGTACGGTTGGTAGATATGTCGAGTTCCGCATCACGTGCTGAACGTGTGAAGACCGGGCGGCACGCAATTCTCGAGCAGTTTCTGGCAGATGGCCTTTCTGTCATGTTTGGGAATCCGGGCACGGTCGAACAGGGATTTCTCGACGCGCTCAGGGACTATCCGCGGCTTCGCTACATCTTAACCCTTCAGGAATCTGTCGCCGTCCTGATGGCCGACGGATATGCCCGCGCGACCAAGAAGCCCGCGCTGGTACAACTCCATAGCGCGCCAGGGGTGGGGAACGCCGTTGGAGCGCTCTATCAGGCAATGCGCGGCCACTCGCCGCTTGTCGTAATCGGCGGCGATGCCGGCGTGAAGTACATGGCGATGGACGCGCAGATGGCAGGCGATCTGGTGGCTTTAATGGAGCCGGTGACCAAGTGGGCGACCATGGTTACCGATCCGGCATCCCTGCTCCGAGTTTTGCGCCGGGCGGTAAAGATTGCAGCCACTCCGCCCATGGGGCCCGTGTACGTGTGCCTTCCGCAGGATGTACTGGACGCTGCGGCAGTGGAGATCCCGCTCCCAGCCTCGATTCCTTCCACGCGTGTGCTGCCGGAGCCCGGACTGCTGCGGCAGGCGGCGGAATGGCTGGTGAGCGCCAACACACCCATGATTTTCGTCGGCGACGGCGTCGCCTTTTCGGGGGCTCAGGACGAACTTGCCCGGGTCGCGGAACTGCTGGGCGCCGAGGTCTGGGAGGCGGACGCTGGAGAGGTCAATCTCGATTACACGCACCCTTTGTACCGAGGCATGACCGGCCACATGTTCGGCAGTAGCAGCCTGCCTATCACCTCACGGGGCGATGTAAACCTGATCTGCGGCACCTATGTTCTTCCCGAAGTCTTCCCGGAGCTCGGCAACATTTTCGGGCGCGGCTCCCGGACCATTCACATCGATCTGAACCTGTATGAAATCGCCAAGAACCACCCCGTCGACTTGGGTATGCTAGGCGACCCAAAACTCTCGCTGGCGGCCCTTGCCCAGAGCATCGAGGCGCTTCTTACACCGGAGCGCAGACAGGCGGCGGCGAAGCGAACCGCGCAGGCGGCGTCTCAGAAGAAACAGCGCCGCGATAGCGAAATCGAGAGCGAACGAGCTAAGCGCGACGACACGCCGATTCGTATGTCCCGCTTCGCCGAGGAACTGACGGCCCAACTGCCCGAAGATGCCATCATATTCGATGAAGCTCTGACCAATTCTCCGCCGCTGACGCGCTATCTTCCGCCACGGCGCGGGGAGACGTATTTTCTAACCCGGGGTGGTTCCCTCGGTGTAGGCATCCCCGGCGCCCTGGGCGTGTCCATCGCGAACCCCGGCAAAACCGTCTTCGGATTTACCGGGGACGGCGGGGCGATGTACACCATCCAGGCTTTGTGGAGCGCGGCCCGGCATAATCTACCCGCTAAGTTTGTCGTCTGCAACAACGGCTCCTACCGGCTGCTGCAACTTAACATCGCACAGTATTGGAAGGAGCGGCAAATCGAGCAGCACGAGTTTCCCTTGAGCTTCGACCTGTCGCATCCAGTGTTGCGCTTTGACCTGATGGCCAACTCCATGGGGGTACGTTCCGCTCGGGTCGAGAAGCCTGATGAAATCGCACCGGCAATCCGCGCGGCCTTGGCTCACCCCGGACCGTTTCTGATCGACCTCGTTCTCGAAGGCGATACACATCCTGAGCTGATTGGAAATACGTGCGGGCAGTAGGACCTGAAAGGAATGATGAGTTTGACGACAACCGCCACTACCGGGGACCAAGTTCAGACGGCAGCGGAGCGAGGGGCGTCCCGCATGAAACTCCAGGGTAAGAAGATCGGCATTCTGATCGAGAGCGACTTCTACGAAAAGGAAATCTTCTACTACGAGCACAGGTTCCCGGAAGAAGGCCTGGAGACGCACTTCATGACCCGCTTGTGGGGCCAGGCGTCTCTGACGTTCAGGGGCCACGAAGCGCACTACCCATTCGAATGCCATCGCAGCTTCGAGAATATGAGTGCCGAGGAACTGCGAAGTTACTCCGCCATTATCGTGCCCTCGGCGATGGTCGCGGATCGCCTCCGCTACACGGAGGACGTTTACAAATTACCACCCGCGGTGGAATTCATGAAGCGGGCGTTCGCGGAAAAGCAGATTATCAAGGGCATCATTTGTCACGGCATGTGGCTGGTTTCGCCCATCGCCGAAGTGGTGCGCGGCAGGCAGGTGGTATGCCACAACAACTTGATCGGGGACATCAAGAACTACGGCGCAATCTATACCGATCAGGATGTGGTGGTAGACGACGACCTGGTGACGGGACGCACCGGCAATCACTGTCATCACTTCGCCCGAACCATCGTTGACATGTTAATCGCTCGTGAAACTACGGTGGCGGTTCGTGCCTGAAGTGGAGTTTTTGCACCGTGGCATCAGTTGCATTACAAGGTCGGCGAGAAAATCGTCATCGGCAATGGCCGCGGCTGCCGGCTCTTGAAAACGAATCTGGACGAGCAGCGGAAAGAAAGAAACAGTCGCGGCGCGGGTGCGCGCAGGTTGGCCGGCGAGCGGCCGTATCTCAATAATCTGGGGGTAACACACTTATGGCAAGCGAACCGGCGATCCACCAATACATCTTCGCAGGACCCAAGCCAGGGCTGAGCGCCCAGGCCTTTCAGAGTTACTGGGTGAACTTTCACGCCGTCGATTATGCGGCAAAGATTCCGCAAATCCGGCGTTATCTCGTGGCGACCCGCGAAAACGTGGAGGCGCCCCGGCAGATGCCGTTCTTTGAGGGAGTCGCCGAGATCTGGCTGCAAAACGACGAGGAACAGATCGCGTCGATGCAGACGAATGAGTTTCTCCACGGGGCGCGCGAAGATGAGCCGCGCTGGGCCGCATTCTGGCAAACCTTCGTGCTCGACACAGAATCGCAGGTTGTGAAAGAAGCCGGTGGACCACGGCGCGAGTTCGTGAACGCTTACGTGCTGGTGAAGCGAAAGCCGAATGTGGAGTTGGACGCGTTCGCGGCAGCGCTTAAGAAGCAAGCGTCCGAAGCGGCGGCGAATCCCGCCATGCGACGCTGCACTGTCGGACTTGCACGCAATGGCCTCTATGGCTTCGGAGAGCCGCGCTTCGATGCGATCGAAGTGTGGTCGTTCGATACCCCAGCCGAGGCCGGCGGGGCGCTGGCGGGTGCGAAGGATTGGGAATTCGCGGATGAAAGATATGTCTTCGGGTTGGTAGCGCGGGAGCATTGGGTTATACCGTCGGCGATTCGCTAAGGAAACCCATAGCGCAGTTGCAACTGAGGATAGGGTGGCTATTCAGCAGACGGTATCGCTAACTTCAACGGCCGGACTTAACCCGAATTCTGGAGGTCGAAATTGCCAGTTTCAACAACACAAGAAGTTGCCCGAACGTATCTAGATGCCTTGGGCCGAGGTGATGTTCCCACCGCATTAGGGTGCCTCGCCGACGACGTCGAATGGATCAATCTGGCGCCCCTGCCGGGCCTCACTGATATCATCCCGTGGCTCGGAACATGCCGTGGGGTCGCCGAGGTCACCCGGTCGTTTCAGATCAGGGACCAGGCTGTAAAGATCATGGTATTCAAGCCGCTCAGCCTGGTTGTGGACGGCAACCAGGCGGTTGCCAGTATTCACGATCGGGCCACGGTCTTGGCGACCGGGCTTGACTTCGACATTACTTTCGTGACCTGGTTAACCATTTCCGGCGGCAGGATAACCCACTGGAAATCATACTTGGATCCTTCGCCCATCATTGCGGCGTTTCGCGGCGACCTTGCGGCAAGGTTGCTGGAAGCGGTAGATGCGAACGACGCGGAAACGGTGGAGTATCTCCTGAGCCGGGGAACGAGTCCCGACGTGCGCGATCCGAAGACAGGGCTCACGGTGCTCATGATGGCGGCTTGCCGGGGCAACCCGAAAATCGTCGCTTTGTTGCTCGGAGCGGGAGCTGACTGCCTTACCGCCGATGCGAAGACCGGGGCGACCGCGCTGCATAAAGCAGGGCAAAGCGGCAACCTTGAAGTTGCGCGTTTGCTGATTGAACATGGCGCCTTCGTCGATGCTGTTGCCCCCACGACCGGCCATACACCCGTCATGGATGCCCTTTGGTATAAGTGGCCAGAGCTTGTGAAGTTACTGGTCGAGAATGGGCAGGATCTCAACCTGGCGACGCATTATGGGTTTACGCTCGACGACCATATTGCCTTCGAGTTGAATGTGAATCAAGGCGAGGAGAGGCGCAAGTACGAGACAATCAAGAAATACATCGACGCAGGCCGCACGGCTGCGCGGGACGCCATCGAAGCGCAGACAGTGATGGCCGCGGCCAACAAAGGTGACCTCGGAACGGTAAAATCGCTGATTGCTTCGGGCGCGGATGTGAATACGGTCTACCCCCACGTAAACTCCTTCCTCGACGGACACACTCCGCTCCTGGTAGCGGCCCGCGACAAACATACGGAGATCGTAGGCGAATTGCTTCGTGCCGGAGCGAAGGTACGGGTGGAAGACTGGGTCTTCAAAGGTGCGCCGATGCATAAAGCCACTTACAACGGCAATCTGGAGATTCTGAAAATGCTCGTGGCCCATCCCGATATAGATCTCGATGTTCAAGGGCCTCTCAACGGCTACACTCCGCTGCATGACGCGCTTTGGCACGGCTTTGAAGATTGTGCCCGCATACTTATCGAAGCCGGCGCACGTCTCGACTTGAAAGGTCACGACGGAAAAACCGTTCTGGATCTGGCGTGCGAAGTCCTGGGTGAAAAGAGCGCCGTGGCAGAATCTATTCGGTCGAGACTTAACCCGTGATGATATGCAAGACACGGTCATCAGAATAGGTGAGCTACGGCGCGGCAAGTTTGACGATTAGTTACGGCTTCCCTGGAGCAGAGAAAATCAGGGAAGGACAGCGAGTATCTTGTGCTGGGCTAAGGCCCGGCCGGTTGCGTCCTCACTGACGAAGGGGAGGCAATACGAGTGAAAGGAGTCGATCATTAAAGTTGACTTTACCTTCTCCGACACCATAGCTGGTTACGTAAGCTCTTATGACTCGCGCGCGGGCAGTTTCACACTTCTTACCTCCGACGATCGCGAGCTAACTGTGTACCTGAACTCCAACACCTATGCGAGGTACGCGTTCAATCTGGCCGAGTCGTATCAGGATGCGACCGTTGAGATGCCGCGGCTGCTGGCTCTGCCGCGCCAGTTTGTCTACGCCTACGGAACATCCTATCCTGCGGGCGAAAGCGGACGGTTCGAGGCCCAGTGGCTGGTCTTTCCAGGCCGCGGCCCCGGCGTCTACCGGCAAGAGGAGCCGGATTGGTGGATCAATCAGTCGCGCTCCATCGGCAAGTCGTATCTGAAGTGGCAGTTTAATCACCCCGGCGACGAGATCAACTACCGCAACTACCGCACGATGCTGCATCTTGGCGGGACCAAGCAGGGCGACTACCTCCAGGAAACCGACACCATAAGTCGCCTGATCTATGGTATGTCGACGGCTTACATGATGACGGGCGAAGAGCCTTTTCTGGAAGCGTCCGAAAAAGGATCCCAATATCTGCGCGATCATATGCGGTTCTATGACCAGGACGAAGACGTGGTGTACTGGTATCACGGAATAAAGATCGAAGGCGATAAAGAAACGAAGCTGCTCACGTCGGAATTCGGCGACGATCACTATTCGATTCCGATGTACGAGCAGATCTACGCGCTGGCGGGGCTCACCATGACCTACCGCCTCACGGGCGACCCGAAGATCATGTGGGACATCGAGAAAACGATGAAGATCTTCGACAAGTTCAAGGATAATGACAAGGGCGGCTACTTCTCGCATCTCGACCCAATCGATCTCGACCCGCGAGCCGAATCCCTCGCCCACAACCGGGCGCGCAAGAACTGGAACTCGGTCGGTGATCATGCGCCTGCCTACCTGGTTAACTTATATCTGGCCACGGGCGATCCGAGTCACGCCGCGTTCCTCGAATACACCTTCGACACGATCGCCAAATACTTCCCGGATTATGAGAACAGCCCGTTTGTTAACGAAAAATTCCTGGAAGACTGGAGCCCTGACCAAACCTGGGGCTGGCAGCAGAACCGTGCCGTCGTAGGACACAACTTGAAGATCGCCTGGAACCTGATGCGCATGGATTCGTTGAAGCACAAAGACGAGTACGTGGACTTGGCGCGCAAAATTGCCGAATTGATGCCGAACGTGGGCAGCGACCGCCAACGGGGCGGCTGGTACGATGTGGTGGAGCGCGTGATCAGGCCGGACGGGAAGCATCCTCGCTTCGCCTGGCACGACCGCAAGGCCTGGTGGCAGCAGGAGCAGGCGATCCTCGCGTACTTGATTCTGCATGGCATCCTGCAAGACGAGTTTTACCTGCGCATGGCGCGCGAGTCCGCGGCGTTCTATAATGCCTTCTTCCTGGATCACGATGACGGCGGAGTCTACTTCAATGTATTTGCCAACGGCCTGCCCTATCTGCTCGGCACCGAGCGCTTCAAGGGCAGCCATTCCATGAGTGCCTATCACTCCATGGAGTTGTGCTTCCTTTCCGCGGTCTACACCAACCTGCTCATTACGCGTCAGCCGATGATGTTCTATTTCAAACCCTATCCGGGTGGATTCCCAGATAACATTTTGCGCGTCTCACCCGACATCCTGCCCAAAGGCAGCATTCACATCGAAGCGTGCTGGATCGATGGAGAGCCTTATGACGACTTCGACGCCAGTGCTCTGGCTGTGAGACTGCCGGCTTCCGACAAGCGTCAGACGGTGAAGGTGAAGATCTCGCCGACCCAATGGCTCAACGGTAATTGAGGTGATTTATGAACCTCCAAACATCGGAGGCGAACGGCATTGGCACGGCGCGGCTGGAAGGGAGTCTTGACGGCAAGACGGCTCCCGAAGTGCGGGAGCGGTTGCAACCCTTTTTGGCTGCAAACTCAAAGTTGATACTCGACCTTGTCCGTGTCGATTATCTATCCAGTGCCGGCTTGCGCCTGTTGCTGCTGCTGTATCGTGATCTTACGGGGAGAAAAGGCAAGCTCGTGCTGCTTGGAGTCTCCGAAGATATCCGGATGGTAATGTCCCACACGGGATTCTTGAACTTCTTCACTCTGGTGAATTCGGAGGCTGAGGCAGTGCTTGCGCTTTCATGAGCGTGAGAAAAAGGGTGAGCACGATCTCATAAGTATAATGGACGAACGCATCGATTTTTACCCGACTCACGAAGTGGGCGGCATTCGCTTCCGTCGTGGCCGTCCGCTTCCTTTCGGGGCCACTATCGTTCCCAACGGGGTGAATTTTTCCATCTTCTCCAGCGCCGCCGATTCCTGCACTTTGGTACTGTTCCACAAGCGCGAAGCCGAGCCTTTCGTTGAGATTGAGTTTCCCCGGGAATTCCGCATCGGCGATGTCTACTCCATGATTGTGTTCGACCTGGATTACGAGAACCTGGAATATGGGTATCGCTTCTCCGGACCCTGGAATCCTGACGCCGGACAGCGCTTTGATAAAGCGAAAATACTGTGCGATCCGTACGCCAAGGTGATCGGAGGCCGCGATGTTTGGCGCGCCAAGCCCGACTGGAGCGACCTCTATCAACATCGCGCCCGCCTTTCGTTCGACGACTTCGACTGGGAGGGGGACAGGCCCCTCGAGATTGCGACGAACGATCTGATCATCTACGAGGCGCATGTTCGCGGTTTCACGGCGCATCCGTCCTCGAAGGTCTCGGCCCCGGGAACGTTCGCGGGGCTTCGCGAAAAGATCCCGTATCTGAAGTCGCTAGGCATCAACTGCATCGAATTGCTCCCAATTTACGAGTTCGATGAGTGGGAGAACAACCGCCTGCACCCCGAAACCGGGGAACTGCTCCTCAACTACTGGGGATACAGCACGCTTGGGTTTTTTGCTCCGAAGGCTGGGTATGCGGCCACGGGCAGTCTCGGCATGCAGGTGGATGAGCTGAAGAACCTCATCAAGGAATTGCACCGCGCGGGAATTGAGGTGATGCTGGACGTCGTATTCAACCACACCGCCGAAGGCGACCAGCGCGGTCCGTACATCTCTTACCGGGGCATTGACAATCGCACTTACTACCTTCTGACGCCGGAAGGTTACTACTACAATTTCTCGGGGTGCGGCAACACGCTGAACTGCAACCATCCAGTGGTCCGTAACATGGTGCTTGACTGCCTCCGCTATTGGGCGTCGGAGTACCACGTTGATGGATTCCGCTTCGACCTTGCATCCATTCTAGGCCGGGACCAGAACGGCGCCCCGCTCGCCAATCCTCCGTTCCTCGAATCGCTCGCCTACGATCCAGTCCTCAGCAAGTGTAAACTGGTCGCGGAAGCCTGGGATGCCGGCGGGTTGTATCAGGTCGGCTCATTTCCCGCTTACGGACGGTGGGCCGAATGGAATGGCAGGTACCGCGATTCCATTCGGCGTTTCATCAAGGGCGATGCAGGCATGCTTGGCGAGATCGGCAACCGAATCCAAGGCTCGCCGGATTTGTATTGGTACCGCGGTCCGACGGCGAGCCTCAACTTCATCACCTGCCACGATGGATTCACTCTCCGCGACATGGTCTCCTATAACGACAAACACAACGAAGCCAATGGCGAGAGGAATAACGATGGCGCCAATGATAACAACAGTTGGAATTGCGGTTGGGAAGGGGAGACTGACGATCCCGGAGTGAACGCCCTTCGTAGCCGCCAGATGAGGAACGCCGCCACGATCCTATTCCTGAGCCGCGGGGTTCCGATGTTGCTTATGGGTGACGAGCTCGGTCGCACCCAGGGAGGCAACAATAATGGCTATTGCCACGATGGCGCTCTGAGCTGGCTGGATTGGAATGATGTCAAACGCGAAACGGGACTGCTCCGCTTTTTCAGCAATCTGTTGGCATTCCGGCGCGCTCATTCTGTGCTCCGCGGCGACAGATTCTTCGAGCATCGCGACTATGTGGGAAGCGGAAAACCCGACATCAGCTTCCACGGCACTCGTGTCGGGCAGTTGGACTGGGGAGGCCGATGCCTTGCCTTTCTATTATGCGGGAAGCACGCGACCCCACAGGACGACGACATATATGTTGCGGTCAACATGTTCTGGGACGGCTTGCCGTTCCAGGTGCCTCAGGGGCCCGAAGGAAAGAGATGGAGAGTTGCAATCAATACCTCGATGCCCTCTCCCGAAGATATCTATGACAGTAAAGGCGGTCCGCAAGTTGGCTCCGACGAAATTATAGTTGGCGGAAGATCCATCGTAGTTCTGGTCGCATAGCGAAGGCTTTGTTAAGGGAGTGAGCATCATGGCATTGGACATTCAATCGGCAGTGGACGCGAAAACGGCGCGAATTGCGCTCGCTGGGGAATTAGACGGCAGCAGCGCCCCGGCCCTGCGAGAGACCGTCGACCGAGTCTTGGGCGGGAAGCCCGCTCAACTCGTTCTGCAGGTCGAGAAGCTGTCTTTCATGGCGTCAGCAGGCTTGCGGATCCTCATTTTCGCCAAACAGAAGCAGCCAGGCTTGAAAATATATCTTGTGAAACCACAACCGGGTATCGTGGATACATTGCACAAGACCGGTTTCTACGACGGCGTTTACATCACCGATGACGAACCCGCCTTGGCTTGACTCGGGAACCGGGCAAGGCTCATCTCCGGGTCGGGAAACCAGTGAATTCGCAACGCAGGAGTTGGCTACCCGCCAACTCAGTATGGTCAAATCTTAGGATGGCCACAATGACGCTAACCCCAAAGCCCATCGTCTTTATTACTGGCGCAACCGGACAGACCGGAAAACTCATCATTGAGGGGTTTGCGAAGCAGCCCGACGCCGCCCAACTGCGGCTTGGAGTACGCTCACTTGCCGCCGTCGCCAGATTACAAGCGGAAGGTCATGACGCTGTTTACTTCGATTTGGACGAACCTCGTACGTTTGGACCGGCGCTGGCTGGTGTAGATCGCCTTTTTCTTCTTACCGGATACACCGTCGCAATGGTCCATCAAAGCAAGACTCTCATCGACGCAGCCCGGAAGGCAGGAGTTCGCCACATTGTGAACCAGGGCGTGTTTGCACAATGGGATTGCACCGATCCTCACTTCGCATGGTTCTGTCTTGTAGAGAGTTACATCGAGGCGAGCGGGATTCCCTGGACGCACCTCCATCCCAATATGTTCATGGAGTACTTTTTGCGCAACGCGCCGCCAAAGGCGGGTGTGTTTTCCGTATTCTGGGGCAACCAGCGCGGAGGATGGATCGCCTTGCGGGATTTGGCGGACGTTGCTGCCAAAGTTCTTATCGAGGGCCCAGCCAGGCATGCCGGCCAGAATTACTGGATGAGCACGGAGGCTCTTTCCGGCACCGAGATCGCTACTATATTAAGTGAGGTCTTGGCGAAGCCAGTGCGTTGCGACATACGGAAGGCTGCGGAGTTCGAAGAGACGTATAAGGCGGGCGCATTGAAGATCGAATCCTGGTACGCAAAGAGTGCTGCCGATTTCTGCGTACAGCTTGAGGATGGCCGGATGGGGTACATCGGCTCAGTGCGAGATGAGGTTCCTCATTTGCTGGGCAGGCCTGCGATCACTTTTCGAGAATGGGCGAAAGAGAATAAGGCCGAGTTACTGAGATTTGTCGAAGAAGCCGCCTGAACAAACGAGTGGATTTCACGTCTAGGCCTAAAAGTGAAACCTCGAATTCCCTTCCCGCCGGAAGACGGAAGTTCGTAAGTGAATGGCGCAAACCAAGATCAATCGTGGCGTGCGAGAAGCGTCGGATCGCTGGTTCAATGGCTCTAACCATGCGCGCTTTCGTGGCGAGCGCCCATCTAAGTTACTGACGCGTAACAAGATAACTTGACCTTGGGAGGTTCGAACTCCCGACCCCATAGGTTCCAGAGACTCAATCGAAGAACAGTGATCTCGGCCCGCGATGCCGTGCGCTTCGCGAAGATCACCTCTTGGGGTCTGCGCTTTGGTTCTCGTCGGTGACGCGCCGAGGTAAGGCCGCATCGCAGACTCGCTTGCGCGGCGGCTGGTTTGCAAAAAGACCGCGGACGAAAACCTCGATTTGGGCGGGAGCAACCGCAGCGGTTTACAGCCTTGTTTTCGCGAAGGCGCAGCCTGATCCGGATTTCAAGCACTTCTCAAACCCAACAGCGCGAAGCTCATCGGTAAACGGGACATACGTCTTCACGCACCACGGCCCATGCTTAGCAGTGTGCGTCACCGCACCCGAGTTATGCGCCGAGAGCCTGACTTTCAAATCGTCGCTAATGCCTGTGTAGAATGCTTCAGTCTCCACGAGGCTCTGCAGAATGTAAACGTACTTCATGTGGAGTCCGCCTCCGCTGAAGCTTCGGCGCGACAGCCTTCGCCAGTCGTAATGGCTTGCCGAGCCGCAGCCCGCCGCGGCGTGCGAAGGCTGGTGGGCCTGGGTAGAGTTGAACTACCGACCTCACCCTTATCAGGGGTGCGCTCTAGCCACCTGAGCTACAGGCCCATGGGCAGTGCTTGCCCGCGAAGAGCCAAACTTCAGTATAGGGGGAGGAGCAAGTTCGCGCAAGCGGAATTGCTCGTTTGCGGGTTTTCCTATGCTTTTCGGCGGCCGTATGGTATAAATAAACACACGGGTGAATGCGTGTTGTTGGATCATCCGGCCGCAGGGCGAGTTCTCTCAAATTCAGCTAGGGCCTACTCATGTCGGAAGTACGCAAAGTCGTTCTCTCCAATGGTCTCACCATTCTTACCGAGCGGATGACTTCCGTCCGTTCCGTCTCGATGGGCGTCTGGGTGAGGACCGGGTCGCGGCAGGAGAGCGAAGAAGAGAACGGCATTTCGCACTTCATCGAGCACATGGTTTTCAAGGGAACCAAGAATCGGAGTGCGGAGCAGATTGCCCGCGAGGCCGACTCGATCGGCGGCCACCTCGACGCCTTTACCGCCAAGGAGTGTACGAGTTTCTCCATGAAAGCCCTGGACGAGCACCTGCCGCGTGCTTTCGATATCGTTTCGGACCTCTTCCTTAATCCGCTTTTCCAGCCTGAAGACATCAGCAAGGAATCGAAGGTGATTCAGGAAGAGATCAAGATGGTTGAGGACACTCCGGACGACCTGGTGCACGAGATGTTCACGCAGAGTTATTGGCGCGGGCACGCCCTGGGCCGGCCCATCCTGGGCACTCGCCACACGGTGAGCAGCTTCAACCGCGAACGGCTGTGGGACTATTTCCAGCGCCATTACACTCCCAACCGGACGCTGATCGCCGCCGCAGGGAACCTCGATCCCGAGCGTTTCGTCGACTTGGTCACACGCTACTTTGGCGAGCGGCCGAGCGGCCCCGTGTCTGACGACGGTCCTCCGCCCATACCGCACCCCAGCATCCGGCACCGGCACAAGAAGGAACTCGAGCAGGTCCACCTCTGCGTGGGCGCGCCGTCCTATCCGCAGCCGCATGAAAAGCGCTTCGCCTGCTACATCCTCAACACCGTACTCGGCGGCGGGATGAGTTCGCGCCTGTTCCAGAATATTCGCGAGAAACGTGGGCTCGCTTACTCGGTCTTTTCCGGCCTCTCGACTTTTCGCGACGCGGGTTGCCTGAGTGTTTACGCGGGCACCTCGATGGAAAATGCGCGCCAGGTGCTGAGCCTGATCCTCGCGGAGTTCCGGCAGTTGAAGGCCGCGGCCATCAGCGAGCAGGAACTTCAGCACGCCAAGGACTACTTGAAGGGCAATCTGCTGCTCAGCCTGGAGACCACCGGCAGCCGCATGTCGAATGCAGCCCGCCAGGAAATGTATTTTGGGCGCAACGTCTCGCTCGACGAGATCTCCCGGCACATCGAGGAGGTGACTTCCCCCCAGGTCCTGGAGGTGGCGCGCGAGTTCTTCCAAACCGACAGGCTGGCCGTTACTTTCCTCGGGCCCATCAATGACTTCCGGTTCACCCGCGCCGACCTGGCCTGCTAGCCACGAATTCCCGAGCCTTGGGCTCACCCCGTCGTCTGACTATGCTGGCGCCCGCGAAAACAACCTGTCAATTCCGAGTGAAGCGAGGAATCTCGCTGTGCGTGGGGCTCGTCCTGTAACAACGAGCTGGGCGAGATTCCTCGCTTCGCTCGGAATGACACTCTAGATAGCGCGGATGCATCGTAGATAGGGCGGATGCACCCCAGATTCGCAGGAGGAACCGTGCTCATCGTTCACGTTCATATTCGAGTCAAAACGGAATCTATCGAGGCCTTCAAAGAAGCCAGCATCGAGAACGCGCGCCACAGCGTCGAAGAACCAGGCGTTGCGCGCTTCGATGTGATCCAGCTGGCCGACGACCCTTCCCGGTTTCTCTTGGTCGAGGTCTATCGCACTAACGATGCCACGCTTCATCACAAGGAAACCCCCCACTACACCGCTTGGCGCGACACTGTCGCTCCCATGATGGCGGAAGTTCGTACAAGTGTTAAATACTCGAATATCTTTCCTCCCGATGAGGGCTGGTGAGGCGGCGGTGAGATTCGAATTCGCTACTTCGGACCGCATCCTGTTTGGGCCGGGCGTAGTTCGAGAAGTCCTTCCCGCCGCAAAGCAGATGGGGCGAAGGCCGCTGCTGGTGGTGGGCCGGTCGCCGCAACGCGCCGCTTTCCTGGCCGAGGAACTGAAGGCCGCGGGAATCGGCTGCGTTACCTGGACCACGCGGGGAGAGCCTTCGGTTTCCCTGGTTTGTGAGGCCGTGGAACTCGCCCGGCGCGAAGCGTGCGATCTGGTGATCGCTTTTGGCGGCGGCAGCGCTATCGACGCGGGAAAAGCGGTTGCCGCGCTTCTGACCAACGGCGGCGACGCCACCGATTACCTGGAAGTGATCGGCAAAGGGCAGCCGCTCCAGAATCCTCCCGTCCCCTTCATCGCCATTCCCACGACGGCCGGCACGGGATCCGAAGTGACGCGCAACGCCGTCCTGGCTTCCACTGAGCACCGGGTGAAGGTAAGTTTGAGGAGCCCGTTGATGCTGGCGCGCCTGGCGGTGGTGGATCCGGAATTGACGCGCGAGTTGCCGCCCGCGGTGACCGCCAGCACGGGGCTTGACGCGCTCACGCAGCTGATTGAGCCCTATGTCTCGATCCGCGCAAATCCGCTCACGGACGGCTTTTGCCGCGAGGGCTTGCACCGCGTCACCCGCTCGCTGCGCCGCGCTTATCAGTCCGGGACCGACATGGCGGCTCGCGAGTTCATGTCGCTCGCAAGCTTGCTGGGCGGGTTGGCGCTTGCTAATGCCGGCCTGGGCGTGGTGCATGGCTTTGCCGCGCCAATCGGGGGAATGTTCGACGCCCCGCACGGCGCGGTTTGCGCCGCCCTGCTGCCCCACGGCATGGCCGTCAACATTCGAGCTGTCCGCGCCCGTGACCCGGGAGGTGAGACGCTACGCCGCTACGAGACCGTGGCGCGCCTGCTCACCGGCAAGCCGGATGCCCTCGCTGAGGAGGGCGTCGAATGGGTTAGACAGTTGTGCCGTGATTTGCGGATTCCGCCTCTCGGTTCCTACGGCATCCAAGACAAGGATGTGCCAACCCTCGTCGAAAAAGGCTCCCAAGCCAGCAGCACCAAAGGCAATCCCATCGCTCTCACCATGGACGAATTGCAGGAAATCTTGACCCGCGCCCTGTAACCGATTGACCATTGAGATTGGCGATATGTGATTTGAGATTGGTGATTGACGACCATCGATTGGTCGGTGGTTTTGAAACCTGGAATTTGCGAGTTGTGATTTCGGGACCCCTGGGAAGCTAAGTTCGAGCTTATGCCCCGCCGGTCGATGCACCCCTCTCCTTGCGCTGCTCCTCGCCGTGCGAGCGCCTCCACCCGTCCCACATCACCAAGCCTACTTTTTCTGAATCGACTTGAGGTAGTCGGTCAGGTTTGCCTCACGCAGGTGACCCACCTGACCGCCGGCCGCTGCGGGGCCCATGCTGCGGAAGATAGGGCCCCAAATGGGCATATCTTTGGAACCGTGCGCGGCTAGCTCCGTCCCGCTCTCTAGGACGTGCATGACCTGGAGGTCGGGGAACTTCCCATCGTTGTTCTTGGCGAGCAGCGTGAGGTCGGGGGGCGGGGTTTTGAGCGCCGGGGCGGCCGGGCCGTTGCCTTTCCCCGCGGTACCGTGACAGGTGGCGCAGTGAGTTCGATACAACTGCTCCCCTTGGACCATAGTCGTCGGGCGTACTGGAACCTTCTTGATTTCAACGTTCGGTCGCGCTTGATCCTGCGCCCGGGACGTGCCCGCAAACGCCGCCGCAAGACACGGCACCAGCAAAATTACGAGGCAGGTCTTGCCTCGTTGAACCGCGGTTATGTCGATCACTTTTTCCTCCGCGCGGCGCGCCAAAAAGTGGAGCGGCGCACTTGATATCGGTGGTGCGCGCACCGCCGTATCAACACGATGTCAGAACTCGAAGCGCAAGGCGAGTTGCCCCGTGCGATTTCCACCCTGTCCTTGGGGCAGGGCGGCATCCAATACCCCGAACGTGCTGGGGTTGCCAATGTTTAAAGCCGGCGGTGCAAAGTTGGGGTGATTCAGGACGTTGGTAAAGGTAGCCTCGAAGCGCAAACGAAAACGATCCCCGATGAGAAACTGCTTGGCGAGACCCGCATCCACGTCGATCATACCGGGCCCCCGCAAAATCCCGACACCGCAATTCCCAAACCGTCCGGCGTTGGTGGGTGGCAGCGCGAACGCGTTCGGGTTGAAGAAATTCTGAGTTGTCTGGTTAGCATAGGGGTTACCTACGCAATCCGGCCGCGCAATGGCCCCCCCGGTGTTTCGCTCGATCATGTCGGTGTTCGATTGATCGTCGGCCGCCGGCATGGTAGGTGTCAGCCATTCGCCGGTTTGTATGGTCGTCACCGTGCTCAAGTTCCAGCCTCCGATGATCGGATTCAGGAATCCCGGTCCCGCGAAAGATCGTCCCTTTCCGAACGGCAGTTGGTAGTTGCCTGTCAGCATGAAGCGTTGGCGCGGCATCCCCGCCACGTTGCCGCGGTCGTAAGGAATATGGAAGCGATCAGCAATCTCCACGGCATAGGGCTCTTCGCCTGCGTATGCGGTTGGAGCATCACTGCCTTGGGCGTCGCTGATATTCTTCGCGAACGTGTAGCTCCCCTGGAACGTGATCCCATGCCCCGCTCGATGGGTCAATTCCGCGATACCCGCCTCATAGTTTTGAGTGCCGATGCTTTCACACTCCATCAACAGAAGCCAGTTCTGGAAGGGCGCACGGGGATCGACGACTGAGTATCCGTTGGTCGGAATGGTGTAGGGGGTAGTGCTCGCCGGAATTTGGTTCCGGTCTATGGTGATGGGAAGATGGTAGCCGCCTTGACCGGTGTAGCTCAACCGGACCACCGTGTTGGATGTCAGTTCCCGTTCCAGGGTCAAGTTCCATTGCGCTGACGAAGGATCCTTCCAGTGCGGATTGTTTGCTTCCTCGAAATCGCCGCCGCCTAAAGTTGCCGGCGCGTTCGGAGGGGACGTGTCCGGGAACTGGAACGCCGCTACGCCCTTCGTGACGGAATTGTTGAAGGTGAGTAGATCCGAGAGGGCAATGATGCCGCTGTTGAAAGACATGGGGCCAAGAGTCGTCATGGTATAGATGCCGAAGCCGGTGCGAATGACCGTCTTGTTGTTGTTGAACGGCCGCCATGCGAAGCTTACGCGCGGGTCAAAATCATGCCAATTCCAATCCCGAAGGCCTTGAGGAATCCCCGCCTGGCTAGCCGTCTCGATGTTCGAACACGGCAGCAACGGGGTCTTATCCGGAAGCGCACAGGCGTTGAATCCTTGAAGAAATCCCGTGTATATCTTCTGGTAGGTAGGACTGTTCGCGATAAAGGGATAGAATTTGTTCGGGACGACGACGGTCACGCTGTCTCCCTTCGTAAGATAGGTAGCTATGTCGCCATTGGTTTCCTGAAAGGGCGGAAGCAGTTCCCACCGTAACCCGAAATTTGCAGTGAGATGACTGTTCACCTGCCATTCGTCTTGGCCGTAAACGCCCCATTGGGTGGTGAGTGCGTTCATTTGCGGGCCTGTGACCGCGAAGTAAGACGGGTTCGGCGTGCCCAGCAGAAAATCGCCGATGGAATAGCCCGTGAGTGAACCGCTGAAGGTGAAATCGCCGAAGTCGTCGGACGGGAGGTAATACATCAGGGCGTTGAAATGCTCTCTGCGCAGATCTATCCCAAATCGAAGCGTATGCTTGCCCAGAATCTTCGTCACGTTGTCGGTGAATTGGGTGTTCCCCGAAATGGTTGGCCCAACCCGGTCCTGCCCGATCGAGGTAACCGTGCCGTCGGCGAAGTTGAAGGTCGGGAAGGCATCAGCCGTGGGATGCGCGGCGATGTTTACTGCATGATCGAAGACCAGCCCGAGCTGAGAAATGGCCGTGGCCCCCTCGATAGGGAAAGAGTCGTTCTCGTTGTAAATGGTGAACCCGAAACGGAATTCGTTCAACACCGTCGGGGTAATCGAATAGTTGTAGGAAACCACCAGGCTGCGGTTCTTTTCATTGGCTCCGTCATTGGGTAGAAAATTGTTGGCCGGTGCAATAACTCCAGCGTCGTTGTACTCGGTATAGAACGCGTTCTTGAAACTGTAGCGCACGTAGAGCTGCTGCTTGGGGCTGAAGTTGTGATCGACCCGTATATCAAAGCCGTTGGAATTGGATGGAATCGGCACCAAGGTCTGATAGTTGTAGGAGGGGTTCAAGACACCCAGGTTGGCGTTCGGCAACGGGTAGTAGTTCAGCAGGGCCTGCGCCACTGGATTGATGCAAGCCGGGCAGGATCCGGTCGGGATCGTGTTGTTGGGGAACCCTGTGCCCGTGAAGGGATTGATCACCGGTCCCAGTCCTAACGCCTGCACCAAGCCGTTCAAGTTGCCGCCTCTTTCCGCCGCCGTCGGGACGAGGAGCTGCTCGGGATCGGATTGGGTCTTGCGATTTCCCTCGTAATCGACGAAGAAAAACGTTCTGTCTTTTCCGTTGTACAGTTTGGGGATGGTAACGGGCCCGCCCAAACTGCCGCCGAACGTGTTAAAGGTCCGGGGAGCCTTGACGTTAAAATTCAGAACGGCGGCGTCCAGACCGCTGTCCTGAAAATATTCAAACGCACTGCCGTGCAATTGA
>JBEKLY010000088.1:0-24866 GCA_050010015.1 Terriglobia bacterium | reverse complement strand
AAAACTGGCGGCTGCCCCTCGCCCTCTCGATCACTTGCACTTTGGAAAGGTATCCCATGGGGAAAGTATGCAACTAGCGATAACGCTAGTCAAGTGCAAAACGCGAAAATTTCACAGCTTCTTTGCCTTTCCGGACTGAGCCACGGGCCGTTCTTCGAGGGCGAGGCGCAGCCTCGCCGAAAAAAACACCAGTGACGTGGCGCAAACCCGGAAAGGCGAAGCCTTTCCGCAAGGCGGGGCGGCAGAGCCGCGCGCGACAACTGAACAAGTCGGAGCAACTCGGTGCGCTCCGGAGGGGCGACAGTTACAACCTAAGTATTATAGCGCCTTCACTCGGCGGGTGAGCTGTTCGGCGGGCGACATCAGGGCGACGGCGTACTTACAACCGCTCAGGCAGCCGCGGGTTACGGCCAGGCTCCCATAATAGTCGTTGTAACGGAAACCGTTTTCGCCCCGCCACATGGGGAAAATGGCGCAGGCTTCCTGCCAGGGTTCGAATACGCTAGTAATATCTAGGTAAATATCCGTAATAAAACCGTTTGCATCTTCCCAATTATCCGCAAAAAATAGCTTTCCAACCTCATGAGGCGGTTGTTTGCGGTTGAGGGCGGGCAGCCCGGCGTAGAACACAGCGTCATTCACGATTTTATAACACGCTTCGTGATCCTTATGCCAACTCCCGCGCCAGTGCGTCACGATGATCCCGGGCCGGTACTGCCGGATCAAATCGCACACCGCGAACTTAGCCTCCTCGGAAACTGGAATCTCTCCGTCCGGAAAGGTGAGAAATTCTGCCCGCGCGCCCAGCGTCTGCGCGGCGTTTTCGGCCGCTTGCCTTTGCAGGGGGCCGTACTGCGCGGGAGCAATCCGCGCCGAGCCGCGCTCCCCCAGTGACAGACTCAGGAAGACGCCTTGGCCTCCGAGATGAACCTGGAGCGCCACGGCAAGGCCCATGGCAAAAAATGCGTCGCCGGGGTGAGCCGCAATCGCCATGATGCTCGCGGGGTGAGAGGGCTGCGCTTGAGTGTCCCCAGAAGGAGGCCTCCCCGGCAATTGGTTTGTCTGGGCGCCTTGCGCCGGCGCCGAGAAGGCAGCAGCGCCAACGCTCAAATCCTTGAGAAAGCGTCGCCGCGTGGAATCATCCATGTGTTCAGATATCTCCTATTCGGCGGTCGATCATCCCATCTCAATGCGGACCTGAAGGTCCGCGCTACATGTTGCTTGGCGCGGAAACAACCCCTCACCCGTCCATCGACGGCTGATGAAAGCGCCGCCGCCGGACACCCTCTCCCCAGGGGAGAGGGCTGGTCGCTCCATGGGAGAGGGCTTGCGATCATATTCAAGTTTCACTTCGCAATAACCTCGCAAGTGACTGTAAAGCGTTCAGTTCACTCTCCGAGCTGAGGGCTGTATTGTACCACTCCGACACGCGCTGACTCTCGATTTCCGCGTTCCCTTCCCCGTGCCGGGAATGCCAGGCCTTGATCCTTGCACGAGCTTCTTCGGCCTTGCTCGTCATTTCCAGCTTTTCGTAACAGAAGCTCTCCAGATAGTCTTGAATCCTGTAATCGGGATCGGCGGGCTTGCCCGTTCCCAGCCGCTCCGGATATTCGCGCGAAGTTTCGAGGTGCCCGACCGCTTCCTGGTAACTGCCCTTCTTCATGTCCGCGAGCGCCTGGGTGACCAGACTTTCCACCCACAATTGGTGCACATCGTTCTGGCCCTCGTAAGGCAGGATGGAGGCTTTCGCCAGCACACCATAGCAGTCAGCATATCGGCCGCTATTCAAGTAAGTCCTAGCCAGCAGAATTCGAAGTGCATCTTCCTTGGGGAATTGGTGTGACGCAGCGATGGCCACTTTCAAAGCCTTTTCGTTCATTCCGGCCTGCAAATAGTAACCCGCCAGGTGATACGAGGTTCTCCACTCCTTCTTGTCAATGGAATAAGCCCGCTCGAAGTCTGCCAGCGCCTGCGGAGGACTGGCAGCCTGTTCGAGAATGGCGCGAGAGATATAAGCCGGCGCATAGTCAGGCTGCTCGCCGCACTCGCTCCACATCTTCAGCGCATCGTCGTCACGCTGCATTCCCCAGTAGATCAAGCCGAGGTAGTACTTCGGCTTCCAATCGTTCGGCCGCTCCGCCGCAGCCCACTCGAACACCGGAATCGACTCCGCGCGGAACGGAAACACCAGGTAAGGCGAAAGGGCGCCCGCGCGCGCGAGAACCTCATGGCTGCGCTCCTGAGATTCGTTGCGTAAGAGGTAGGCCTGCCAGTACCGCACCGTGGCCTGCTCTGGAGCGACCTCCAACACCTTCAGCGCGTCATCGTCGAGCTTCAGGTTGGCGTAATAAGCGGCAATCTCGAGATAAGTCTCATGCGGTAATTCGCTGCGGATCATCGATTTGAAATTAGCGAGCGCCGCAGCACTCGGCTCGAGCAGATACTGCTCGAAGCGCGCCAGATGGTTTAAGGGATCGATGTCGAGAATCCTGCTCAAAGTCTCGCGCGCCTTGCCAGGCTGCTTGTGCAACCGTAGAGCCGTGGCCAGAAGCTGGTAAGTTCTGATGTTATAGGCATCGTAGGAGAGTGACTGGTGGAGATAATCTTCAGCCAGGTCGAAGTTGCGTTCCTCGAGATAAATGCCGCCCAGATCACCGTACGCCGCGGAGCGGTACTTCATCGAACGCGCCGCCCATCCGAGCGTCTCCTTGGCGTCCACCAGGTCGCCCAGCCGAGTGGCGATGATTCCGTAGATATAGTTGGCGTCCGCGTCGTACATCGCGATATCCAGCGCTTTGCGCGCGTAGTCGAGCGCCTGATCGTATTGGGCCCTGCGGCAGTAGAGCTCGGCGAGACGCGTTAGCGCAGCCACGTGGAGCGGTTCGCGCTCCACCACGGAATGATACTTACGCAGCGCCGACTCGTAGTTCCGCTCTTTTTCCTCGCGCTCAGCCGATTGGTAAAGCCCTTCGACGCTACTCTCGTCGGCATTGTGAAAGTGGAACGGGCGCTTCAGAACGTCGGCGTTCGGATCGTCCGTGTAAGAGAGCTTGTCACCCACATCCACCCGCAGTTGGCCGCTTTTGACGGAGACGGGAAATGTCTTCTGGTAGACCTCCATAGGCTTGAGGACGATTCGATCGCGGGCAACCGATTTGCCCTCTGCGGAGACGGTCAGGTCTTCCGCAAGGCTTTGGAGAGCACAGAAGCTCACCGTCAGGGCATTACCATTGTTCTGAACATTCAAAGCGCCATAGGGCGTTGCCCTCACCATCGGGCCGATTTTCTTGTAAGGAAAATACAGTTCCCGCCAGTGGTCGGTAGATCCCGGAGCGAAGAATTCGTGGTCGCTCTGGTCCAGCAGGCGTCCAGTCTGAGCCTCGAGGTACGGCCCATCGTTGTCCGTCAGCAGGTCCTGCCAGATGGCTCCGGCGCGGGACATTGACCAGAGAAACAGTTTCTGGCCGGGCACTTCCTCATGCCGAGCCCAGTGGCCATATCCGAATTGCCAGTCGTGCCAGTACCCGCCCGAGAAATCCTGAAGCTTGCCATGCACGAAGAGGCTGTCGTCATCGTTGTCTTTGCGGTTTCGGTTGAGGGCCAGGTTTCGATCGTCCTTGGTGATCGGCCATGGCTCGGAGGGAACGGCATAGTTGTGCGTGATGTACTTGTCTCCAGGCAACACGAATTCAAGGTCGTCGCGCAGCTTCTGGGCCACATTCATCCACACATAGTAGGATTGGTTGAAAGGCTGAGGATTATACCAGAGGGAACGCGCCTCGATGTAAGCCTTGTCGGCGGGGATCCTGTATTCCACCCGCCACTCGGTGCGCGAGGGCAGATCCATGGTCCCCACGAAGCAGCTTACGCTGCCGTCGGGGTTCTTGCGGATCAGATAATCCACGGGCGAAGCGGTCGAGGGCGCATGGCCGATCAGCCCGAAGTTGGCTTCAATGCCGCCCGAGGTCCAAGGCCCGCGCATGGCGATGCTGCGAAACTTCTCTACATGGTTATAGTAAATGAAGTCCTTCTGAGTGCTCTTTTCGACGGCGCCGATCAGCTTGCCGCCCGTGGCCGGCAAAACAAACGCTTCAATATACGGGTTCTCGAGGTGAATGACATTCCAGATTTGGTTCGCACCTTCATACGCCAGGTCATCGAATGAATAGTACGGATAGATCTTCTGCATCACGTCTTCCCCGGCCCGCACAGCGATGGGATTCGGGCCGGAGAACGGATAGGTCTTGATTGTCTGCTTCTCCTCGCGGACATCGGCGGTGTGGCCCAACAAGCACAGGGTCAGAACTGACAGCAAGGTCAACGCAAGCTTCTTCATTGGTAAGCCCCTCAATGGTGAGGGCGGCCGTCCTGGCCGCTGCCATCTTGTAGGAGCGGCCCTTGTGGCCGCCCTGGGCGCCCACCAGCGGCGCCCCTGCTCACTCTCTCAAATCAGGTGGGTCAGTCTATGTGCGCCGGACGCCGAGTGTCAAGTATTCCCGTTAAACGGGACTGTCCTGCTTTGATCCGTAGCGCTGGCCTTCAGGCCAGCACCTGCCGACCTGAAGGTCGGCGCCACATTCAATTTGGGACACCGCCCGCTTCCCGGCTCTCGGCAGTTTGGAATTCGGTGTCATTCCGAGCAAAGCGAGGAATCCCGCCTTGGTCTTGGGTATTTGAATCGCCGCGACCGAGAGCGAGGTTCCTCGCCTTGCTCGGAATGACACCGCGGCACTCGCGGGTGGCGCATACGTCCCGACGTTCTTTGTCGGGATGTATGCGACCCAACTGCGCGTATAGTCAACGCCGGAGGATGTTGGTGCGGCTCACTCTGCCTCCCAGCGTGCATCATCATGCGCACGTTCGGGTCTGGCAGCGGAAGCCCTACGACAAGAACATCTGGACGACCAAGAAGGCGGAAGAGAAACTGAACTACCTGCCTAACAATCCGGCGAAGCGAGGGTCGGTGACGGAGCCTGACTGTTGGACGTGGTCGAGTTGGAGTTGTTATTTTCTGCAGGACGCTTCACTGCTGGCGATGGGCAGAGTGCCGTCAGAAGCGGACGAGGGCCCTTGTTGCACGAGGGGCGCATACATCCCGACAAAGAACGTCGGAACGTATGCGCCACCCGCGTAAGTTTGTCGCCGCCGCACGCGCTCACCCAGACTCTCCGCCAATTCTAAATGCCGTGGACAGCGACTGGTGGCTATTTCGTGCCGCCCTAGCTCGGAATGGCGTGCGTGTTGAGTTCTTGTGCCCACAAGATGTCGAGGCAATAGTACGACGACGTCACCGGGATTGCTGATCGCTGCCCAGGTGCAAGCCCTGCACAGGATTCGGCCTGCAAAGTCGGCAAACCGTAGACGTGATCTCGGAGGGCAACTGGCGTTCAGGGCAAAGGCTAGGTTCTCATTATCCGGCGAGGGGCGCGCGGGAGCATGACAATTCAGCGTAGTCACGCTTCCTCGCGTGGTGCGGCCACGCCGAGCGAGGAAATTCGGGAGAGGCCGCTCGCTTTTTGGGGTTTTCCTCTTGACAACCTGACGGACGCGTGATAGCCTATAATCGTGGTCTTTTCATGGACACATTGTCGCAAGCGGGCGCCGAGGCGTGCCGAGGTGCGAGCGAAAGCGGAAGGATCCCGCTATGGGGGAATGCAAGAAACTACGAAAAATGAAAAATAGTGGGAACGAAGCTAAGAAGTACTTGAAAACAAAGCACATCACTTTTTTGAATGCTGCAAATTATGCGCATTTTACGCACAAATTAGCGCAAAATAGAGCCTAAAGGGAGCAAAAACAGCACATTTTGCGGAGACGAACCGAAGTTTCCAAACCTAAAGGCAACGCCGGGCAAATGACATTAAGTCGGCTACACGAGCTTGGCTTTTGCATGCCCTCGGCTGAGGGATGGCCCAGCGACCGCCCGTGCCGGTTTCACGCCAAGACGCAAAGCACGCCAAGACCATCAAGATAAGAAGAGGCCTCTAGCCCCCAGTTCCTAGCCCCCAGCTCCGCTTAATTTGACCCTGTTCGGACGGCTCTGTTAACATGAACGATCAAACGATCGGAGAAAATCACGTGCGGGTAGGCGTTCATACTTCGATAGCCGGGGGGCTGGAGAATGCGGCGCATCATGCCCAGCAGATTGGCTGCGACACGTTTCAGATGTTCTCGGCCAATCCGCGCGGGTGGAAGGGCCAGGATCCGACCCCGGAAGCGTGCGAGCGTCTCCGCGCCGCCCGCGCGGGTTACAGCCTTGCGCCGCTGGTGATCCACGACAACTACTTGATTAACCTGGCCTCGGCGGACCCTCTGATCCGGCAAATGTCGATTGCGGCGTTCCGGAAAGAACTGGAGCGCGCCTTGGCTTTGGGCGCGGATTATCTGGTGACCCATCCCGGCAGCGCCAAAGACGGTACGGCGACGGAGGCAATCAAAGTTTGCATTGAGTCGGTGCGGCAGGCCGCAAAGGGCCTGAAGCTCGACGGCCTGCGGATTCTGATTGAGAACACCGCCGGGCAAGGCGCGTCCATCGGACGCACGTTCGAAGAGGTAGCGGATATCTTAGCCGGGACCGCCAAGGAGCTGCCGGTGGGTGCGTGCATCGATACGGCGCATTGTTTCGAAGCCGGCTACGCGGTTCACACCGGGGCAGGACTGGACGCGACAGTGGAGACGCTGGAGTCGACGATCGGGCTCGCGAATGTGTGCGTAATTCACGCCAACGATTCGAAGACGGCGTTTGGCTCGCACGCCGACCGGCACGAACACATCGGCAAAGGGCAGATCGGCAAGGAGGGTTTTCGCCGGATTGTATGTCACGCGAAACTCCGGGAGATTCCGTTTATTTGTGAGACGCCGATTGACAAGCCGGGAGACGATAGGCGGAATCTCCGAATGATGAGGAAGTTGGCGGGAGAATTAGCTGTCAGCTCACAGGCGTTAGCTTTCAGCAGACGCAGGACAGGCACTCTTGCCTGTCCTTAGGGCAGTTCGCAAGCACAGGCAAGAGTGCCTGTGCTACTTGGCAGGTGCGCTGTCCGAGGAACTAACCCCCTCACCCGGCCCGCCCCGTCTGATGAAAACGCCGGCTGCGGGCCACCCTCTCCCCCAAGGGGGAGAGGGATCTAGAATCGCAGCGGTAAGCGAAGGATGCCACATACGAGTTTGCTGAAAGCTGATAGCTGACGGCTGATAGCTGAACTTTAGACTTTAGACTTTAGACTTTTGATGATTCCCATGGATTCCAACTACGACCCACAACAGATCGAAGCGAAATGGCAAAAGCGCTGGGCTGAAGCCAAGGTTTTTGAGGCCGAGGCGGACGCGGAGCGGCAGAAGTATTACGTGCTCGAGATGCTGCCCTACCCTTCCGGCGACATCCACATGGGGCACGTGCGCAATTACTCGATCGGGGATGCGCTAGCGCGTTACAAGTGGATGAAGGGCTACAACGTGCTTCATCCCATCGGCTGGGACGCGTTTGGCTTGCCGGCGGAAAACGCCGCCATCAAGCGTCAACGGCATCCCTCGGAATTCACCTTCAATCACATCGGCAACATGCGCGAGCAGTTGAAGCGCCTGGGTTTCAGCTACGACTGGCGCCGCGAAATTGCCACCTGCGTTCCGGAGTACTATCGCTGGAACCAGTGGTTCTTCCTCAAGATGTACGAGCGCGGCCTGGCATACCGCAAGAAGAGCCGGGTAAACTGGTGCCCGCAGTGTCAAACGGTTCTGGCCAACGAGCAAGTGGTGAACGGCTGCTGCTGGCGGCACGAGGGCACGCCGGTCGAGCAGCGCGAACTCGAGCAGTGGTTCTGGAAAACAACCGCCTACGCCGAGCAACTGCTCGACGACATGAAGGAACTGGCGCGCTGGCCGGAACGAGTGCTGGCCATGCAGCAGAACTGGATCGGCAAGTCCACCGGCACGGAAGTGGATTTTGGCGTGGTCGAACTCGGCGAGCCGCTGCGCGTTTTTACCACGCGCGTGGACACGATCTTCGGCTGCACCGCGGTTTTCCTGGCGGCCGAACACCCCTTGCTCGAAAAGATGATCGGCCGTTCGAGTTCGCCGGAAAAGCTCAGGCGGGATGTGGAAACGATCAAGGCATCCGCCGCGCGGGCGCGCATGGAAGAGGGTTTGAAGAAAGTCGGAGTCGACACTGGATTCCGGGCCCGGAATCCCTTCAACGGCGAGACGGTTCCCATCTGGATTGCCAACTTCGTTTTGATGGACTACGGGACGGGCGCGGTGATGGCGGTGCCCGCGCACGACCAGCGGGATTTTGAGTTCTGCACTGAATACGGGCTTCCCATCCGCACCGTGATCGTTCCCGAAGACTCTGACGGGCGCGTCCCCGCTTCTCCGCCCAAAGAGGCCGACGTCGAGTATGGCAAGCTCGTGAATTCGGGCGACTACAGCCGCTTTTCTTCAACTCAGGCCATCCTGAGGATGACTCAGGACGCAGAGGAAAAAGGCTTCGGACGCCTCACCGTGCAGTACCGCCTGAAGGACTGGGGAATCTCACGCCAGCGGTATTGGGGGACGCCCATTCCCATCATTTACTGCGACCAGTGCGGAGTGGTTCCGGTTCCCGAGGAAGACTTGCCGGTGGTGCTGCCACCGGACATCAAGCTGACCGGCCGGGGACACTCGCCGCTCGCCGACGTTCCCGAGTTCGTCAATACGAAGTGCCCCAAATGTTCGGGGGCGGCGCGCCGCGAAACCGACACCATGGATACCTTCGTAGATTCCTCCTGGTACTTCTACCGTTACACCGCGCCCCACTTCGACGCTGCGCCGGTGGATAAGGAAGCGGTGAAATACTGGTTCCCGGTGGATCAGTACATCGGTGGAATCGAGCATGCCATCCTGCACCTGATCTACATGCGATTTTTCACCAAGGTAATGCGGGATATCGGCCTCGTGAAGTTCGCGGAGCCGGTGGCGCGCCTATTCACCCAAGGCATGGTGCTCAAGGACGGCACCGCGATGTCGAAGTCGAAAGGCAACGTGGTGGACCCTGTCGAGATGTGCGCAAAGTACGGCGCCGACACCGTGCGCACTTATATGATGTTCGCTGCGCCTCCGGAAAAGGACTTTGACTGGAGCGACAGGGACATTGAAGGAGCGGCGCGGTTTCTGGGCAAGGTTTATCGATTGGTCTCGAAGCATGCGGAAAGTCTGCGCGGGGTCGAGGCGTTTTCGAACGGCGGCGATATTCCAAACTCCAAATTCCAGATTTCAGACGACGAGCGGAGCCTGCTTCGAAAAGCCCACCAGACGCTTCGCCATGTTACGGAAGACATGGAAGGCCGCTGGCATTTCAACACCAACGTGGCCCTGTGCATGGAACTGATTAACGAACTGACAGAACACCAGAGCGCGATCGAGGCGGGCAGGGTTCGACCGGAAGTGCACAAGACCGTTCTGGAACTGCTGGTCATCATGCTCTCGCTCTTTGCGCCGCATATCGCCGATGAACTCTGGGAGGGCCTGGGCCACGCTGGGCTGCTGCTTCAAGTTCCCTGGCCTCGCTTTGACAACGGACTCGCCGCCGTGGATGAACTTGAAATGCCGGTCCAGGTTAATGGCAAATTGCGGGCGCGAATCAGGGTGGCTGTGGACGCGGGCGAGGAAGAGATTCTGGCTCGTGCGCAGGCGGAAGAAAAAGTAGTCCAGCACTTGGCCGGCAAGGAGATTGTCAAGGTCGTGATTGTGCCGCAGAAGCTGATCAATATTGTGGCGAGATAGGATGGTGCGACCATCGATTTGTAATTCGAGATTTGAAATCCAGGACCCCCTCACCTGGCCCGCCCCGGCTGATGAAGGCGCCGGCTGCGGGCCACCCTCTCCCCCAATGGGGCGAGGGATACACATTGTGAGGGCGCGGGCTGTTTGACGATTACGTTTCGACTTGTTCTTCAACATTTGACATTTGCCTTTTGCCATTTGTCGTTTGAAATGCTTTTCGGTCTAGTCGCATGGAACACACTCGTCCGGTAGTCGTCCTCGATTTCGGTTCCCAATACACGCAATTGATTGCGCGCCGCATTCGCGAAATGCAGGTTTATGCGCTGATCGTTCCGTGTAATACGCCGTTTGATGAGATTGCAGGGATGCACCCGCAGGCCCTGGTGCTTTCCGGCGGCCCGTCGTCGGTCTACGACCCTGCCGCGCCGGTGTGCGACGAACGGGTGCTGAAGATGGGCATCCCCGTTCTTGGCGTTTGCTACGGGCTGCAATGGATCTCGAGGACGCTGGGGGGAAAGGTTGAGCCCGCCGAGCGCCGGGAGTACGGATTCGCGCAGCTCGAGATTTATCCCTCCACGACACTTCTCGCGGGCATCGAGTCGCCACTACGGGTCTGGAACAGCCACGGCGACCACGTGGCGGAAGTCCCGCCCGGCTTCAGCATTACCGGGCGGACGGCGAACGCCATTTCGGTGATTGAGAATCCGGCGGCCGGAATTTACGCGCTGGAGTTCCATCCGGAAGTCCACCACACCGCGCACGGCGCCGAAATCCTGAAACGGTTCGTGCGGGACGTCGCAGGCATCCAACCGAACTGGTTCCCGCGCTCATTCATCGAGGAGACGGTTGACCGGGTGCGGCGGGAAGTCAAGGACCAAAACGTTTTGTGCGCGCTCTCTGGCGGAGTAGATTCGGCGGTTGCGGCGACACTGGTTGGAAGGGCCATCGGCAACCGGCTGACCTGTCTGTTCGTCGATAACGGCCTGCTGCGCAAGAACGAGTTCGAGCAGGTCGCCGGGATGCTTCGCGAGCAAGCCCATTTGAACGTCCGCACCGTGGATGCTTCGGCTCGCTTCCTGACCCGCCTGGCGGGCGTGACTGACCCGGAACGGAAGCGCAAGATTATCGGAGAAGAATTTATCCGCGTCTTCGAAGCAGAGGCTCGCCAACTGGGCGACATACCCTTCCTGGTGCAAGGGACATTGTATCCGGACGTCATCGAGTCGGTTTCCGTGAAGGGTCCGGCCGCAACCATTAAGAGCCATCACAATGTGGGTGGATTACCGCAAGACTTGAAATTCCGGCTTATCGAACCGCTGCGAGAGCTATTCAAAGACGAAGTGCGCAGAGTGGGCCGGGAATTGGGGTTGGACGATCGGCTCATAGACCGGCAGCCATTCCCCGGCCCAGGTTTGGCCGTACGGATCGTGGGCGCGGTTACGGAAGAGCGGCTTGAGATGGTTCGGAGCGCCGATGCAATTGTGCGGGAAGAGATCGACGCCGCGGGCCTGGCCAAGCGCTTGTGGCAGGCGTTCGCGGTCCTGCTTCCGGTCTCGAGCGTCGGCGTCATGGGCGATGCCCGAACCTACGCCTCCACCATTGCTATTCGGGCCGTGGAATCTGAGGATGGGATGACGGCCGCCTGGGCGAACCTTCCTGCACCGCTTCTCGAACAGATGGCTACACGGATTGTCAATGAAGTGAAAGGCGTTAATCGAGTAGTATTCGACGTAACCTCGAAGCCGCCGGGGACTATCGAATGGGAATAACTCACCCCGGCTGCCGCGAAGGCAGCTTGAGACAGCACGCGATCACAGGGTTATCGACTTGCCAGCTTCTGAGCCATGTAGAGCAGGAGTTGCCGGTCTTTCTCGTCGATCTTGTCGAGAAGGCGTTTCACCTTTTCAAAGAAACGCACTTCCTTCTCCTGCTCGGCATCGAGTACCAACTCTTCCGTGCTTTGCAGCTTGCTCAGGTTGGGCAGGACCGGTTCTCCGTCTCCTTCGTAAAAAAGCGAATGGAGAGGGATTTCCAGCGCCGCCGCGAGCCGCTCCAGGGTCTCGAGAGACGGAACCGTGTGGCCGTTCTCTACCCGGGAGATGTAACACCGCAAGAGCCCGGTACGCTTTTCAATATCACCCTGTGATAGTGACTTCTCTTCTCTTAACTTTTTAAGTCGTGTTCCGATAACCATGGGGGCATTCTTCCACAAAGTATCAAGATCGTCAACTATTAATATAGGAAGCGTGTAAAGAGATCTGGAAGGCGGTCTGTAACCAATTGGCAACCTCCCTCGTCCCTGCTACTGAGGGAAGTCCAGAGATGGAACCCGAATGGCACGCTCGGAGTTTGATGTCAGCCAGGAAATTGAGTACATCCGACGTGTCCAAAAAGGGGACGGTGAAGCCTTCGGATTGCTGGTGGAAAAGTACCAGCAGCGCATTTTCTCCATTCTCTTCCATCTCGTCCGCCGGCGGGACGAAGTCGAGGACCTCGCTCAAGAGGTATTTTTCAAAGCTTTTCGGGCCATCCGAAGTTATAACTTTCAATCTTCTTTTGCCACGTGGTTGTCCCGAATTGCGGTGAACCATTGCTACGATTATTTGCGCAAAGTGCGCGCTTCACACCTCAGCTACTACTCCGAGATGACGGAAGAGAGCGCGCACGAATTGGAACGAAAGGCGGAGAGTCTGCCGCCTCAAGGTTTGGATCACGGGGAGAAATTAGCCCTGAGGGATTTCGTCGGCAGGCTCCTCGAACGCGCACCGGACGACGACCGCCTCATTCTGAGTCTCAAGGAGCTGGAAGATTATTCCGTGGAAGAAATCGCTGACACGCTGAAACTGAAAACCAGCACCGTCAAAGTGCGCCTCCACCGCGCCAGGAAGCGAATGCTGGAAGACCTGGGGCGCTGGCGGCAAGAAGGAAAATAGGCCATGGATTGCAGAGCGATTCGAGATCTGATTGGGGAGCGCTGGGGCGAGGAACTCCCGGCGGAGGCGCGAGAGCACCTCAGCCGGTGCGCGGGCTGCGAAGCGTATTGGCGCAACGCCCGCTTCCTCCAGGCGGGCTTCCACGCCTTGGCGGAGGAGACGCCGCCGGAGGCTTCGTTTGGATTCGCCTCGCGGCTGGTTCGACGCCTCGAAGAGTGGGGTGCGACCGGCGCAAGGAGCGAGTTCTTCGAGACCGTCGGGCGGCGTTTCGTCTATGCCACGCTTGCCCTGACGCTCGCCTTGCTGCTCAGCCTGGCGCTGCCCTCCACCGGTCCTGTGCGGGGCGTGGCCGGGGCCGATTTCCTCGGCTTGCAAAGCCGCAATCAGGCCTCGCAGCCCGACGTCGTCGGCGGCGAGACCGGTGATGCGCACGAATTGAATCTGGGAGGGCCGACCGAGTAACGAGAGTCGGCTAGAGAAACCCATGAGCCGAAGAGCCTACGTCTATTTTGCCCTGACATTCCTGTTGGGCGTGATCGTTGGCGGCGCTTCCGTCTATTACTACGCCTGGAGCACCGGACACTTCCACCGTCCCTTCAATCGACAAAGCTTCGTCCAACGAGTCAAGGGTGAACTCAACCTGTCAGATACGCAAGTACCGCAACTCCAGCAGATCCTGGACGGCTCCACCAGCAAATTCAGTTCCTCTCAGCAACAGTGCGATGCCCGGCTCAATTCCATCCGCCAGGAAACCCGCAACCAGATTCGGCAGATCCTGAACCCGGAGCAAAGCCAGAAATTCGATGAGCTGGTTCGCCGCTGGGATGAGAGAAGAAAAAAGTCCGGCCGTTAAGTGGGTTGCAATCCTAGGCGGCAGATCCGCCGCCGCACTCCAAGATGCTTCGCATAGCCACCCTTACCTATCAAAACGGAACGTCTTCGTCCGTGATTTCCGGAGATTCGGCGGGCGGCTCGGGGGCCGGCGGCCTGTCGAAGGAAGCGTGATCCGCCGTCGGCGCGGAAGTTCGCTCCGCCACGGGCGAAGGGGCTACCGCGGCGCGCTCAGTATCCGCCCTCGAACCCAGCATCTGCATTCGGCTGGCGATGATTTCGTAGGACGTGCGCTTATTTCCAGCCTGGTCTTCCCACTGCCGGCTTCGAATGCTTCCCTCGATGTAGACCTGCTTGCCTTTGGTCAGATACTGGCCGCAAATCTCCGCCAGTTTGTTCCAAGCGACGATGTTATGCCATTCGGTGTGTTTCTGCTGCTCGCCACTCCTGTCTTTGAAAACTTCATCCGTGGCCACACTGAACTTAGCTACAGGCGCGCCGCTAGGTGTATATTTCACTTCCGGGTCCCGCCCCAGGCGACCGACCAGGATCACTTTGTTAACCGAGCCAGACATAAGAACCTTCCTCTCGCGACATGCGTCTGACGTGTGGATTCCCGCTTACGCGGGAATGACTGCGCGCATGAGGTGTCATGGGCAGACACCGAGCGGCGCGGGCCCTGCTTGAGGTCTGCGCGCTCTCTTGGCGCCCCGCCGAGAAGTCCTGAACCCCAAGAGGGGAGGCCCCGCGCCATGGATCAGTTGGAGCGCCGAGCTGCGCTCGTGGGGTAACCGAGCTTTCTAAGCTTCTGGCGAGCCAACTCCGCCTCGCGGGAATTCGGACTCTGTTGGATCAGGGAACGCAATTCTTTGGCCCCTGCGCTCCTCTCCCCAAGATCAAGCAACGCAAAGCCCTTCTCGAGCTGCGCGGCCCCGGCCTTGTTGCCCCCTTGTTCAATGCACTTATCGTACTCCGCGATCGCATTGTTATATTTCTTCTGGGAGGAGTAAATCTTCCCGATATAGAACTGGGCGTTCGAAGCCCTGTCCGTCTCGCCGTAATACTGCAGGTATTGCAGAAAAGCTTGAATGGCAAGGTCGTACTGCCCCCCGTTGTAATCCGTCAAGCCGGAGTTATAGAGGCTGTCGGGGTCAGGAATACTCGGCTTCGAGGGCGCCGCCTGGGCCCCCGGCGGGCCTTGGGCCCCGGGATTTGCCGTGCCCGGCGTAGCGCCTGCAGGTTGTTGAGGAGGAGCCGCAATCGTCTGGATAATATTCTGCGTCTGCGTCAATTGCTCCCCCAACTTGCCGATGCGCGCCTTGGCTTCATCGAGGCTCTCGCTGAGCGCCTGGATCTGGGTGGTCATGGAATCGAGGCGCGCGGTGGAGGTGGCCAGGTTTTTTTGCTCGGTGCCGCGCAGATCGTCCATATTGGATTTGATCGTATTGACATTGTCGCTGGCATGTTCGATCAAAGTCTTCAACACATCATTCTGCGATTGGACGGTCTGTTGGAGGCTTGTCACAGCCTGTTGCAGCGCTTCAAGCTGATCCATCATCCGAAGCGTCTCTTTGCTGACCGCGAAGAGGGGCTGCGCTCCGGCAAGCGGAAGGCTAAGAGCAAGAATCAGTAAGGCATACTTTTTCAAGGGGAGTCACCCTCGTTGTTTAAAGTGAATACACGTCAGTGTACCCTGCCGTCCATATTTAGGTCAACTGGCGCTGGTAAACGCGCCTCGTTGTAGCGGCGGCCCGGCAGAAGCAGGCACAACTCACACCTCTTCTGCGGCGCTCCGCGGCTGCAGAGTGGATCATGGGTATGCAGGAGGGAACAGGCCGGGAGCCGCTGAGGTTCCCGGCCGGTCCGCACTATTTTCCCTCCGTACCGTAGTGGAAGTGAGCCCGGCGATTCTGCTGCCAGCAGGTTTCGTCGTGATCGGTGCAGGAAGGCCGATCTTTGCCGTACGATATGGTATTGATAGAGTCGCCGTTGATTCCCAGATTGACGAGGAAACTCTTGGCGGCGGTAGCGCGGCGGTCACCGAGCCCCAGGTTATACTCTTCGCTCCCACGTTCGTCGCAGTGGCCTTCGATCGAGAATTTGATGCCCGCATGACCCTTTAGGAAATCCGCATCGGTGCTCAGGGCCTGCTGCGCGTCGGGGCGAAGATCGGACTTGTCGTAGTCGAAAAAGGCGTCTTTCATACCCTGTCCGAATACCTCCTCTTCGCTCACCTCAGCTTTGGGCGTCTCCGCAGGCGCTGTCGGCGGTGGAGTCGTCACGGTCACCCTGGCCGTTTCGGTTACCGAACCACCCGGTCCGGACGCCGTGAGCGTGTAGGTAGTGGATTCCTGAGGGCTAACGGTCGTAGAGCCCTGCGCTTGAACGTTCCCCACGCCCGGAACGAGGTTCAGGCCAGTGGCGTTTTGGGAAGTCCAACTCAGCGTGACGGACTGGCCTCTTTCAATGGTGCTCGGCTCAGCCGTCAAGTGCACGGTTGGCGCCGGGGTTGACGGCGCTGGCGGCGCTGAAGGCGGCGCGGCGGCCACCTGCTTCTTGTGACACGCGCCCGCCAAAAGAACTACTCCCAGTAAACCGGAGAGGAGCGCAAGACTGCGTTTCTGCTGTAGCATTTCTTAATCCTCCTTGATCGGTAAAAGAAGTCTGGTGCATCCTTAGATAGGCGGATTTGCCCTGCATTATCCACTCAACGGGAAGGCGAATGGCATTGGTATAGGCCTGCGGCAGAGAGGATAATACCTTTCAAAGGCCTGCATACTAACATCAAAGCACGAAAAAAAACAAGGCCCTCTTTAATAGATCGCACCGTGATATTTATTCCGAGGTCGTTTTTCGGACAGAATAAACCAGACGCTCTGCCATGACGGCGAATAAATCGACACATTCTCCTGCCCCTCGCGAAAGCTAATTCGACCAATTCGGGTTCCAGTTGTTTCCGGTGTTGGTCAGTTGCACCGGATTGGTGCCATTGGCGAGCATCGTCCAGACCTGGCGAGTGCCGGAGCGAGTAGATTCGAACGCCAAGTGGCGACCGTCAGGCGACCAGGAGGGATGCTCGTTGCGTCCCGCGTCGTGCGTCAACTGGATAATCCTTCCCGTGGCAATCTCCATAATGTAAATATCGTAGGTCCCCGTCTCCGAGAGCCTCCAATGAAAGGCCAGAAACAATCCGTTGGGAGACCAGGCGGGCCCGCTGGCATCACCGCCCCCAGCGGCTGTGGTGACGCGCCGCAGGTTGGTGCCGTCAGCCGACATGATGTAAACCTGGGGAGTCCCGCTGCGGTCGGAAACAAAGGCCATTTCAGTACCGGTTTTGGGATTCCATGCCGGTGAAATATCGACGCCACGGGAAAAGGTCAGCCGTTGAAGATTCATGCCGTTCACGTCCGACATATAAATCTCAGGATCGGCGCTCATACTGGAACAAAAGGCAATCTTCTTCCCATCAGGTGACCAGGCAGGGGTGGTGTTGAGCCCTCTGTAACTGGGGAAAAAAGCACGGTGATTCGTCTCGAGAGAGAAGATGTAGATTTCGGGATTGCCTGAGGCGTAACTGGTGAACGCGAGCTTGGTATTGTCCGGCGACCAACGCGGCGTGGTAGAGAGCGAACCGTAACTGGTCAGACCGTGCTGGTTAAAGCCGTCGTAATCCATTAGCCAGATCTCGGAGCGGCCTCCGCCGCCCCTCACGAAGGCGATTTTGGTCAGACAATCGCCGGGAAGGCCGCCCCCCAAGGTCTGAATGATCTCGTTGGCAAAGCGGTGCGCGGCCTCGCGTGCTGAGATCTCGTTCAAGGCGGCCACATACCGCTTGGCGATAACGCTGGGATTTGCGGTGCCGCCCAAGTCAAACAGCCGGGCCGTAATCACCATGTTGGAATTCATCAATTCGGTCTTGCCGAAGGCGAGCATCTGAGCGGAGACGGGGGGCGAACTCCAGGCCTTGACGTCCACGTCCGCCGGCTCACGAAGCGGAGTGGTTGGATAGAAGCTCTTGCTGGCCAGGTCGAAAATTCCCGCCTGCTCGAGATCGTGCCACAAGACCTGATTGAATACTTGGGTCAGAGGAGCGAGGTTCTGCTCGCCCGAAGCGGCAGGAAAGTCGGCGACAGCCAGCTTGATTTTGGCTGTGCCCAGATTGATCCCGATGCTGAACCAGTCTTGGCCCCAACTGGTGTCAAAAACAATCAAGAGCAGCGAGAGGGTAATAACAAACAACGAACTGCACAGTTGGATTCGCCGCAAGGAAAAACGCATGCTGGATTTCAACTCCCGTAGTTTATAGATGCGTGCACCCCTCCGCATAGATGTCTCGCAGTGTGACATATCACTCGAAGCAGCACGAGCGCCCAAAGCAGTATCGCACTTCCCTCTTCTCCGGCTACCGGTGAAAGTCAAAATAGAGGTTTACTTTGACTTTGTTACCTGAGTAGTCGGGCGGGAGCGGGGGAAGCGGGTTCGAAGCCAGAACGGCCCGCAAAGCAGAGCGATCCACTTCCGGAATGCCGCTCGACTGCGTAATCTCAACGTCGGTAACGTTGCCGTCACGGAGAATAGTAAAATTCATATAGAGGCGTGGAGCGCTCACGATGTTCGGGCTGACGGTCGAGAGCAGCCAGTTCCCGCTGATGCGGCTTCGGACGGACGCGACATAATACCCGTAGCGCTCGCCGAAATCCCCGCCTTCGCCAAAGCTGAGACCGCCTTGGCCCGCTGAGCCCGCCATTTGAGTGTAGTTCATGGAAGGCTGGCCGCCCAGTCCGTAGGGCACGGCGTTGTCCGCCTCGACGGGTTTCTCTTTTTGGATATGGGTGTTGATGCGCTCGGCCTTCTCCGGCTTTACGGCTGTCTTGAACTTTGGAATTGGAATCGCCTTGGGCTCCGGCAGGGGTAAAGACGCAGGTTCGGTTCGGTGCAGTCCGGGGTTTTCACTGGCCAAGGTATTGTGTGTCGCCAGCATCGGGGCCGGCAGCGGCACTCCCGGCAACGAGGCAACCGCCCCGATGCGCGTGGAGTTGCCGCCGCCCCAGTTTTTTCCCCAGCCGCCCCCAAAGGACGAACCGAGGCCCGTGTAGGCGATCAACACCACGAAAAGCACCGCGTGCATTGCTGCGGAAGCCACCAGCGTGCCGCCCAGCTTATCCCGCCGCTCATGCGTAACTAGAATTGAAACGGCCTCACTGCTCATTTCAGCCTTCAGCTTCCTGCTTTCGGCACTTCCCCGCCCCTCACTCCCCTGCGATCGGGCGCCCACGCCGATGTACAACCGTTGGATTCCCGCCTGCGCGGGAATGACGCATTAATCAAGGGCAGACGTAATTCCGGTCGGGCTTTTTTGCTCGTCACTTGTCACTCGCCACTCGTCACCGCTCTATTTGGTTTCCAGTGGTTCCGTCACCACGTTAATGTTGGTTACCTGGGCTTGCTTCAGGGCGTCCACGACTGTGGCAAAGGTACCGAAAGGCGCCGTTTGACTGCACCGAATAAACACTGGAGTCCCGCCCGCGCCCTTCAGATGGGTCAACACGTAGCCGCCCAGCTTGTGGATGTTCACAGGATCGTTCCCGACATAAATGTCCTGGTGTTTGTCGATGGTCACTACGACCTTCTCTTCCGAAATCGCTTTCACCGTGTGGGTTTTTGGCAGGTCTACTTCAATCCCCGACTCGAGAATGGGCGCCGTCAGCATGAAAATAATCAGCAGCACCAGAACCACGTCCACGAAAGGCGTGATATTGATCTCCGCCAGGGATGTATGCGTTCGACCTTTGAGAGTAGTGAATGCCATCGATCACCTCCCTCTGTCCGTAGTCCGTTGTCCGTTGTCCGTTGCATGCAACCCTCAGCAACGGCGACGGGTCACGGACGACTGACCACGGACAGCGGACTAAGTAAAAAATCGCTCCGTCAAATTAAGGAATTCGAGGCCGAAATCGTCCATCATCGAGCCAAATTCTTTGATGCGCTGTACGAATTGGTTATAGGCGATAACAGCCGGAATGGCCGCGAATAGGCCGGCGGCAGTTGTGATAAGGGCCTCGGAGATCCCGGGCGCCACGCTGCGCAGGGACGCAGTGCCCGCGGTTCCCATACCATGAAAAGCGTCGATGATCCCCCAGACCGTTCCGAACAGCCCCACGAACGGCGACACGGCTCCTGTAGTGGCTAGCCAGGTGAGCCATTGCTCCATGCGCGTAAGCTCACTGGAAGCGGTCATCTGCAAGGCCCTTTGAACAGCCTCCAGGCTCCGGATGTGGGGTTTCCCCGGGTTTTCGTTCACCACCGCCTGGCTTTCAATCTCACGATACCCCGCTTGGAAAACTTCCGACAGCGGGGTGTACTTCAGACCCCTGCAGAAGGTGCGAATCTCCGAAAGCCGCTTGCTCTGCCGGAATATCTTCAAAAACTCCTGCGACTCCCGGCGAGCCGCTCTGAAGCTCCTATACTTGTGAATGATAATTGCCCACGAGAGGACTGAGAATCCAGCCAGTAACAACAAGACCATCCGGGCCACGAACCCTGTGTTCGACAGCAACTGCCAGACTTCGCCTTCGTAAAAACTCTGTAACTGCGCCAGAAGTGCAGGGAGCAATTCGCCTCCTTTATAAACAATGAACTGCCCAGTCTCTCAAGCCTTCACCGTAACATAGCAGTTTAGGGCAGTCAATGAAACGCATCCTGTTGAGGGGTCGAAGCGTCGCTCAGTTGGCCCATGAATTAGAAAAGAACCAAAAACGTGGATTCGCAGCATGTGGCTGGGAAGTTGTTCAAGGCCTGGTCACGGGTAAAGGCGTCGGAGAATCAACAAATCTCGCGCCAAGTCGCAAAGCCGCAAAGAACCGCAAAGTGAAGTCTAGAAGCTGTTTCAAAACCTCCTGTGCCCGATTGCAACGTGGATGGTCGACTGCGCGCAGCTATCCTCCCCGGAGGGGAGCACATTGAGTAGCCGGGGGTGAAACCCCCGGCCCCATACCCCCGCCTTCGGCACCCCTCTCCCCGCAGGCGGGGAGAGGGGAAAGGAAGTGAGGGGGGCGTGGTTTCCGGGGGCGTTGCCCCCGGCTACTCATGTCCAGCCCCTGCGGGGCTGAGGGCTCGCGCGGGGCCGGGGATTCTGTGCGGCATTCAGTAATCTCTCCTCAGCCGGGCGGTTTTGAAACAGCTTCTAGGGTCTTCTTTGCGGCCTTGGCGTACTCTGCGCCTTTGCGCGAAACTGCTGTTCCGTTGGCACACTCCGCGCCGCATTAAATGTACGCGATCACGTCGATCTCGACCAGCGAATTGCCGGGGACTCCGGCGGCGGCGATAGTGGTTCGCACCGGCGGTTCGGAGCCGAAGCGCCCTTGGAAGACTTCGTTCATGCCCGCGTAATCCTTCAAGTCGGCCAGGTAAACGTTGCACTTGAGGCATTTTTCCATTGAAGAGCCGACCTTCTCGAGCTCCTGCTGAATCTGGTCGAGGACTCCCTTGGTATGCACTTTGATATCACCCGCCTGATGGTACCCCACGCCGGCAATGAAGACCAGGTTCCCGTAAGCGACCACGCTGTTGAACAGCGGTGTCTGGCCGTTTTTGGAGTTATTGACCAGTACCCTTTTGGTCGGTTTCTCCTGCGCGACGGCGGGGACAGCCGCAGCCGTCACGGCTCCCGCCGCGATTCCCGTCCGCAAAAATCGCCTTCGATTCGTTGTTTTCGTATGAGCCTCCTATGCTGGAATGCTGGGTAGCGCGGACCCCCCGCTTTGGGGTTTGCGGCTTGTCCATTGGGCGGAGACAGAGCCGCGGTCCCCAAAAACCGGGGTCCGCGCTACCGGGGCATAGACTACGCGACCTTGATTCTCATTGCAACTGCCCCGCCCTAACGTGGCGTATAATCGGTGAGGTAGGAATCCACTTTTGCGTACAAACCACGAGCAGTTACTGACTGCTGACGACTGACCATTGAAAACTGACCATGCTCCACGAAATTCACATTCAGAATTATGCGGTGATTGACTCTCTCAAGGTCGAATTCGCTCCGGGACTTAACCTGCTGTCGGGCGAAACAGGATCCGGGAAATCCATCCTGGTGGATGCTTTGGGTCTGGCCCTCGGCGGTCGAGCTTCACCGGAAGTCATTCGCTCCGGGCAGGAGAGGGCGCAAGTCACGGCGGTGTTCCGCACCGAAGGCCCGCCGCCCTGGTCAGCCTGGTTGGAGGAATGCGGCTTGGCCGAGGAGCAGGAGCTGATCCTGCGGCGGGAAATCCAAGCGAGCGGAAAGAGCCGCATGCTGGTGAACGATCAACCCGTGACCTTGGCGACGGTGAAGTCGCTGGCGGCCCTCCTGGTAGAGATGCACGGGCAGAACGAGCACGTGGCGCTGTTTGCCCGCGAGGCCCAACTTGACCTGCTCGACCAGTTCGCAGGGATTGACGAGGAGTTGCAGCGGGTCCGGGAGCTACACAGCCGACGCCGAGAACTGGAGTCAGAGTTCGAGAGTCTCAGCCAAAACGAGCAGGAGCGGCTGCGAACCATCGACTTGCTGAGCTTTCAGGTGCAGGAACTCGAGCACGCCAAAATCGAGCCGGGAGAGGACGCGCGCCTCGAGGATGAGAAACGCGTCCTGGCGAATCTCGAGCGTGTCCGCGCTGCCGCGGCGGCGGCCTTCTCCACACTCTACGAAGACGAGGGAGCGGCTTACTCGCGCCTGGCGGCAGCCATGTACCAGATCGAGGACCTGCGGCGCTTCGAGCCGGCCGTTGAGCCTTACGTCGAACCGCTGGCGGGCGCCCGTGCCACGGTCGAGGACGCGGCCAACTTCCTGCGCAATTACCTGGGAAAGCTGGAAGCCAATCCGCAGCGACTGGAGGAGATCGAGGACCGGCTGGCTCTGCTTGACCGGCTCAAGCGAAAATACGGGCAGACGCTCGAGGAGATTGTAGCCTACGGGGAGAAAACGCGGCAGGAACTGGCCAGAATCGAACACGCCGACGAGCGGCGCGAAACGATTCAGCGGGAGCTTGAAAAGGTGACCGGAGATTACCGCAAAGCGGCGGAGGCCCTTTCCGGCAAGCGGCGAGAAGCAGCAGGCAGATTAACCCGGCTGGTGCGCGAAGAATTGGCGCAGCTTGGCATGGAGAAAACTCGCCTCGAAGTACACTTCGAAAACTCCACGGAAGGGCGCGCGGGGCCGCGGGGCATTGATGAAATCGAGTTCCGAATCTCTCCCAACCCAGGCGAGGAGTTGCGGCCGTTGGAGAAGATTGCTTCGGGAGGAGAAATCTCGCGCTTGATGCTGGCGCTCAAAACTGTGGTGGGGACGAATCGGCCCGGCGTTTCGAGGCGCGCCTCTCGCACTTTCATTTTCGACGAGGTCGATTCCGGAATCGGCGGACGAGTGGCCGAAACCGTCGGGCAGCGGCTGAAACGCCTGGCACGCGATGGTCAGGTGCTGTGCGTCACGCACCTGGCGCAAATCGCTTGCTTCGCCGATCAGCACTTCTATGTGGAAAAGTTCGAGCGCGCGGGCCGTACCCTGACCTCCGTGACACACCTCGCCACTGAGAAAGATCGTGCGCGCGAATTGGCCCGCATGCTCTCCGGTAGCCAGATCACCGACGCCGTGCTGAAACACGCCGCCACCATGCTGAAGCACGGGAATTGAACTATTGGGCCATTGGGTCATCGAGCCATTGAGTCATTTGGCCATTGGTTGATTGGACGCAATGGCGTCGCGCTTGTCATTCTGAGGCCCGTTCTTCGGGCCGAAGAATCCCGGCAGTTGTCTTTTGGTTTTTCGTGGCCGATAACGAACTGCGGAGATTCTTCGCTTCGCTCAGAATGACAGGGCAGGCTGGTGGCGTTGCATAAGAAGCTAGATCTGGGCTGCCTGCGAAGTATAATGAATCGATGTCCAGTTCTCCTCCGCCGCTTAATTCAGAAGACTCCGCGCTGCGCCTGGAAACGCAAGGCGCCTACCTGCGCCTTCAGTCTGTCACGATCTTCGTGCGCGATTTGGATCGCAGCGTGGGCTTCTACGTTGACAAGCTCGGATTCAATCTGGCCTTCGATGCTCGCAATCAACCCAAGCGCCCGTGGGTTGCGGTTGCTCCTCCGGACGGTAGTGCGAACTTGACCTTGTGCGAACCGGAGCCCGACTCAGCGGAATGCAAGTTCATAGGGCGGGCCAGCCAGGTGGCGTTTGTCACCGAAGACGTGGTGACCAAGTTCCGTGAATGGCGCAGGCGCGGCGTGGAGTTAATATCCACGCCGCGGCTGCGACGCCTGCAGCATCGGGTGAAAGTGGTGGCGAGCAGCTCGCCGAATCAGGAACAGGCGCCCATCTGGGGCGGAATCTTCACGCGTTTCAAGGATCCTGACGGGAATTCGTTTTTGCTGGTGAGCTTCGACGAGGTGAGCCGTGAAATTGAAGCCCACCGGCGCGCCATGGCTGACCAGCTTGAATCGGAACGGCGTGCCGCGCAGGAAATGGAGATTGCGAAGCAGGTGCAAGCCAGGCTTTTCCCGCAATCTCTGCCGCCCGTTCGAAGCCTCGAATACGCGGGCATCTGCCTTCAGGCTCGTCCCGTGGGAGGTGATTACTACGACTTCCTCGACCTCGGCCGCGACCGGCTGGGGCTGGTGATCGGCGACGTGGCGGGAAAAGGAATCGCTGCCGCGCTTCTCATGGCCAACCTGCAGGCAAACCTGCGTAGCCAGTGCGTTATGGCGTCGGATCAGCCGGAGCGTTTCCTGCGTTCGGCCAACCAACTGTTTTACGAGAATACCGTCGATAGCGTCTACGCCACCCTGTTCTTTGCCGAATACTGCGATGCGGCGCGGCGCTTGCGTTACGCGAATTGCGGGCATCTCTCGGGCCTTCTCCTCCGGAACCACGGTGCTTTCGAACGGCTGCAGTCTACCTGCACCGTCCTGGGCCTGTTCAAAGAATGGGATTGCGGAATGGCGGAATGCCAACTCTCGCCGGGAGACACTCTCGCACTCTACACAGATGGCATCACCGAATCGTTTAGCGCTACCGGGGAGGAGTTCGGGGAAGAACGCCTGTGCGCAGCATTGCAAAGCCATTCCAAGGGGCCCGCGCCTGCCCTCCTGGAAGCGATTGTCGGCGCTGTTCGGAGCTTCAGCCCGCAAGAACAGCACGATGACATCACGCTCATCGTTGCCAAGTGCCGGGACTGCTAGAAGCTGGACCCGGGCGATGTACGGGTAGGGCTTGCCCTCATAAGCGTTTACTTAAGGCGCCGGGACTTCGAAAGCCGCGGAGCGGCGCCAGAAAGTAGCCCACGGCGTGAGCCGTGGGACGGAACGTGGCGTTAATATTCACAG
>JBEKLY010000087.1:0-25077 GCA_050010015.1 Terriglobia bacterium | reverse complement strand
AGGTCATCCGTCAAGCGTGTACCTTCGGGAAGTTTTGCGATCGTAAGAGCCATCTGCGGTCCTCCTCTCATTTGAATGAGAGCAGTATACCGCGTATTTACTTAAGTGAACAGTATTGGGCTTTAGCCCCGCCGTCAGGGCCCTCACCCACCACTTCGTGGTCCCCCCTCTCCCGCCCGCGAGAGAGGGATCGAGGGAGAGGGGGTTGCCAGTCACGGCGGGGCTGAAGCCCCGCCCTTCCGCCCCCATTTTCATGGCAGCAAAGGATGTTGGCAGTTCGGTCTGGAAGTGCTGCAATCCTGTGCAAGGTTCTTCCTGTGCCAACTGCTGAGATTCTTCGCTTCGCTCAGAATGACAGCGCGGCGCGATACGTGAATGGCGTGGTCGTATAAAAGTACTCATTTACTCCACCGTTCCTCCCACCGTTTCCTCCAAGTCGGCGTAAAGGTTCTGCAATTGTTCGAGGCTCTGAAGATAATTGCTCTCCACGCTTTGCACATCCTGCTGAGCCTGGATTGCCGTAAGAATACCGGTCTTGCCGGCGCGATAGCTTTCCTCCGCCATACTCTCCAATTGACGGGCCACGGGCAGCAACCGGTCATGGTAGAGGCGAACTTGCGTACGTTGGGCTCCCAGGTCGAAATAGGCGGATTCCACGCGGGCGGAAACCGAACGCTCCGTGGCGGCAGTTTCAGCGTCCAGCACCCGCGAATTTGCAATCGACTGCGCAATTTCGCCTTGGTTGCGAGTAAAAATCGGCAGATTCATGGAAACTTGACTGCGTGGCCCGTAACGGAAATCGCGTGGAGCGTTAAAATCGATTCCAGCATCAAGAACCAGGTCGGGAACTCTCTCGGCTTTTAGCAGCGAGCGCCGGCTATCTTCAACCTTCTTTTCGCCACCGAGGTGCTGCAAGTCAGGATTCGATTGGTAGGCACGGCCGACCAAGTCCTCCAAACGCGCGGTGGGTGTCGCATCTTCGAGAGTCCCCGCCAATTCCCAGGGCTTGGTGGCGGGTTCGTCCAGGAGCGCGTTGAGTTCGCTGAGGGAAACAATCTCACGCTGCCGCGCCACCTCGAGGTCGGCTTCCGCGCGGGAGACTTCCAAACTGCTCTGCAGCACCTCGAGTTGCGCCACATCTCCGGCGTTGAAGCGATCCTTGGCAATCTGCTCGAGGCGCTTTGTTAAGCCCACCACTCGCGACAACCGCTCCGACTCGGCGCGAGCGTAAGCCGCTGCATAGTAAGTTTCGCGGGTGTTCTTCCGCACTTGACGCGCCAGCGAGGCGATCTCGACCTCGGTCACTGCGCCTTCCTGGCGAGCGACCTCGATTCTGCGGCCGCGCTTCCTGCCGATCTCGATGGGTTGATCGAAGAAGAGGCCTTCGTGCGGCTCGTCCCGCAAAGCCGTGAAGTTGACTGTGGGGTTGGGCCTCTCCTTGGCAATCTGGATTCCCGCCAAAGCCACTGCGCGCTGCCGCCGCGCCGCCGCGAGGTCCAGGTTTTGCTTGTCCGCAAGGTCGAGTGCTTCTTGGAGGGCAAGCCGCGGTGGTTGCTGCGCCTGGACCGAGGGAAAGCCCCCTAACAAAACTAGCATGCACGCCAGTTTCTTCATCTGCTACCTGCCGACCACCAGGATGACGAACGAATCGGGTTTCATTTTGCCCCTCCGCTCGCCGGGGGCGGGCGGCTCAAAGTCCGCCGCCGACATGAAAATGTTATGCGTTTTCTCGTCCAAAGCCATGGTGCGCGCGCTGCGTTTAGTCGGAACGTTCTCCACCACCGAGAACTTGGCCGGAGAATCTTCATGCACAACGGTAAGTGTCCCATCGCCGCAAGAGGCGAAGGCGTATTTCGTCTCGGGATCGAAACGGTTGGCGTCAACACCCTGGCCGATGGCCGGCGAAGCGACCACCTTGCCGGTATCGGCATCCACAACCGCCATCATCTGGTTGTGGCAGCCCGCAAAGAGGCGGCGATTGCCCTGATCCATCGCCAGGCCCGAGGGCTCCTCGCAGGGGGCCAGCGGCCAGCGGTTCACCACCTTCAAGTTCTGCGCATCCAACTGAACGATTTCAGACTTGTCCTCGATGTTGACGTAGATGTTTCCCTTCCCGTCTGCCGCCGCAAATTCCGGCCTGCCCGCGAGATCGATGGTGCCCGCAACCGTCCCATCAGCGGCGTTGACGGCAGTCGCGTTGTTGCTGCGCCCGTTCATCGTGAAAACGCGCTTCGTTACGCCATCGTAAACAATCGCATCCGGGTTGGTGCCGGTGCTCGCGGTGCCGAGGGTCTTGAGAGTCTTCAGGTCGAAGATGGTCACCGTGTTGGCTCGGCCGTTGCTCGTGAAGCCGCGTCCCAGTTCCGGCGCCACTGCGATGCCGTGTACGCCTTGAGTGTCTGGAATATCGCCCACCAGAGCGTAGGAGTCAGTATCCATGACCTGAACGTGGGTGCCGCGGGAGATGTAGAGGCGGCGTCCCCCGCGATCCACGGCGAGATAATCCCAAAAACCCTCGCCACCCACGGGGACAGTCTTAATCACGCGATAACCGGAAGCGCCTGTTGACTGCCCGGCTGCACTGGAACCTACGCCAGTGAATAGGATTACTGCCAGAGCGACCACACCAAAGCCTTCGAGAAGCGTGACAGTCTTGCGCATAGGGCTGGACCTCCTTTAAGTTTTGTAGGCTTAAAGGGTACACCGGGAATCTGAAAATAACCTGAAGGGTGGGCGTGGTCGCGCCCTGTTCTCCGCCCCATAGGCCCTAACCCAATACGTCGAAAGACCGGCAATGGAAGTCTGTATGGCGGTTCGTGCAGGCCCGGAGGGCCGACAGAGAGTAACCCACGGCGCAAGCCGTGGGGTCGGGCAGCATCCCCGTTTACATCAGCCCCGGAGGGGCGGCAGAGGCTCCCGCTCGACGCCTGTCGCCCCATCCGGGGCTCTGGATATCAACGCCTCCGTCGCCGCCCACGGCTTGCGCCGTGGGCTACTTTCTGCCGCCGCTCTGCGGCTCACGAAGCCGTCACAGTTCAAGTTAACGCCAGTGTGTGCCCGCGCACAGCAGCCAGAAAGGCTGGCGCAACACCATTGATGGCTAATACGCGCCGGGGTAAGACTTGCCAGTCGGTTCGTAGTCCCGACCGTACATGTTCTTGTGATTGGTAAGCAGGTCGCCCGACTCGGGCAAGCGAAGCTCTCCGAGGGAACTGGAGCCCCGCGAAAAGGCCACCTCACGCGAAAGAGACGTGAGGGCCTCGGGAAGGCAGCGCTCATGCCAGACGTTGAGTTGGTATCGCCCGGCCGGAACGGAGCTTATGCTCACCTCGCCCGCCGCGTTGGAAACGGCATAGTAGGGATACTCCAATGCAATAATCACGGCGCTCATCTCGGGATGGATATTACAGAAAATGTAACTCACTCCAGGCTTGTTGAAAGTTATGGCGCGCGTGGCCCCGCCCTCATAGAGGCCCAAATCGAATTTCTTGCCTTCGAAGAGCGAGAATACATTGTGGAAAAAAGGATCGCGGTTGGGAAACTCGACAACTGCCCCCACCGGCACGATGAGGAGATGGGGAATGAACCGCTTATTCTTTTGGACGAGTTGGAATCGGTGCGACGTCGTCTCGAGGTGGACGGCAGGAAAATCGCTGCTTTCGGAAAGGGGAGTGAGGAAGACCACTGCGTTCGAGTTGTCGACCGACTTGCCTCGACTGGCCGGGGCAAGCAAGGTGATGCGGCCGGTCACCGTCAGGCCTTGCGCCGGCGACGCCGTGCGGGCGACGAGCGCCCCCATGAGCACAAGCCAATAGCAGCGGCGCCATGACGGAATCTTCATAGAACCAACTCCCTTAGGGTGAGTGCAGGGGCGCCGTTGTAGCCGCCCTACCGGAACACGGGAATTACACTAGAAGCTGTTTGAAAACCTTCCGTACCCGATTGCAACAGGGATGGTCGACTGCGTGCGCAGCCGTGCTCCCCGGAGGGGAGCAAATTGAGTAGCCGGGGGTGAAACCCCCGGACCCGACCCCACACCCCGCCTTCGGCACCCCTCTCCCCGCAGGCGGGGAGAGGGGAAAGGGGGTAAGGGGGCGACGTTTCCGGGGGCGTTGCCCCCGGCTACTCATGTCCAGCCCCTGCGGGGCTGAGCGCTCGAGCGGCGGCCGGGAATCCTGGGCGGCATTCAGTAATCTCTCCTCTCCCGGGCGGTCTAGAAACAGCTTCTAATCACACCCTCTTCAAAACAATGCCGCGGCGCCCAGGCCCACCTGGTTCGCCGTAAACAGACCAGGGTGAGTCTCCGCCGTCGTCAGGCGGCGATATTCGAGCGAGAAGATGAGATTCGAGCGCAGATGATAGATACTGTTGAGAAACCAGCTCTCGTTTCTTCCGATCGCCAGGCCCTCATAGCCCTCATCCTGGTAAGTGTACTGGAGGCCTGGCGTAGGGCTGAAATCTTCGCCAAAAGCGCCGTTGAACTCGAGCTTGGGCAACGCCATGAATTTCAGTTGCGTCCATCCGCCGGTGGAGTTGGGAGCGCGGATGACGGTTTGCGGATCGTCCAAATAGCCGTAAAACGCGATGCTGCGGCCCTCGCCGGCGCCCAGCCCGCCAATGGCGCGGCCGCGGTAAAACTCCCCAGTCAATGAAAACCGGTGGCTGAGCGGAAGGCTCCAGTCTGCGGTTCCCGCCCACGCATCGACCGTGCGCCCATAGCCCCAGTTCTGGCGAGAATAGTAACCGCCTGCCCCAATCGAAGCCGGCCCAAAGGGCGAGCCATGCGTCCAGGCAACTCTCGCAGCGTAGGCGGGTTGTCCGGATTTCTCTCCCGCCTCAGGGGCACGATTGTAGGAATCGGGAGGCAACTCGCCGGTCAGCGGGTCCATGAGACCGCCTTCTAACGATAGGCTCGACCCCTCTGTCAAAGTAATACGATGCTCGACGAAAATCTGGGGAGTCCATACCCACAAGTTGCCGGCGGAAGCCAGCGCGGGGTTGGCCACCGAAACCAGCGAGGTGGGCGAGAGAGAAGAGAAGAACGGAGTTTCTTGCCCGGCCACGAGTGACGTCTTCCCCCAGTCCAGCCGTAGCGCCGCGGTGCGCAGGCGAACCAAGCCGGTCGTGATTCCGTAGGAGGTGGACGGGAATCCCCCAAAGAAATCCATCTGAACTTCAGCGCTGCTTCGCGCCCCTGCGATGTCCGGCCCGAACACTTCAAGCCCGACGAGTGATTGCCTGGCCGTAGCGCCGAAGCCGGCATTCGGTTCCGATTCATAGTGAGGCGTGGCGTAATCGGGCACGTCAAAGTTGTTTGTGGCCCCGCGCGTAGTGAAGGCGTTGAAGAGCGCCATGCCGGAAAGCCGCACGCGGTATTTCGAGCCGCTCTCCACCTTGGTCTGATACTGGTCATCGACCTTCGCGTTGAGCAGTTGCTGCTCCTCTTCCACCTTAGAGACTCGCTCCTCGAGTGGCGGCACCACGGCCTCAAGGGAAGCCGGCGCGGCGGGAACCGGCGCGGCTTGAGCCTTGGTTTGACTCGTGGTTGGGGCCATCTCACCCTTCATCGCTGAGAATTGATCTCGCGCCGTCTTCAGATCCTGCCGGAGCTCGCCGAGTTCCGCACGCGCCGCCGATACCTCCGCGCGCATCGATTGAAGAGCGGAATTAAGTTCCTGGATTTGGTCCCTCAGGCCGGCCGGGTCGTTGGGAGCTGAGCGTGCCTCCGCGCCTTTTGCCCCGGCCGATTGCTCTTGGGGAAGAGCATTGAGCGTCGTCATAAGAAGCGCCGCGAACAAGGCTCCCGCGACCTTCAATGAGCGATTCAAGCAGGGCAGCTTCATTGAACCTCCTAACTTCAGGTCCCGAGATCGGTGGCCGAGGAGTCGAGAAATCGGCTTTCGAGGCCTCGTTCCGTCATCTTGACCTTCAAGCCTTTGACTTCGTCGCTCTCCTGGCGCCACAGCAGGAGGGAAGGCTTCGAATCCAGATTAATCGTGAATGACCCAGACACTCTTATTATGTAACATTATTGCCACAAATCCTAAGAGCTTTCCTGCTCCCCCGGCGCCACTACCCGTCGAGGCCTCAATCCGTCGATAACGACGGACAAGCCACGAAAGGGGAGCACGGCCATGACCGCTACGCCGCCTCCGGCTGGACCCGAGCGGTGTAGGGGTAGGGCTCGCCCTCGTCGGGACCAGCAGAAATGCGGGGACGGCAAGCCGTCCCCCTACGGCGGGGCGGATGCCGACGGATTGCGGTCGAGGCAACGCAGTGTGCATTCTCATTATCCTAGGGATATACTTGGGGAATCAGCGGCGCCTGAGTCTGTGTGAAAACCTCATTCAGGTTGTCATTCCGAGCCCTTCGCTGTCATCCTGAGCGCAGCGAAGGATCTCGCTCTGAATGTTTTCAAGGGCAGAGCGAGATTCCTCATCGCCTGCGGCTCCTCGGAATGACACAAAAACGAGTTTTCACACAGACTCGCCTGCCGGCCAGGGCAAAATTGTTCACGGAGGAATGTGAGGTTCCTGATGCCATCGGTCTTACTCATCGAGGACGATACGAGAATTCACAAAACGCTGCGTTTGCTGTTTGAGTCGGAGGGCTATTCTCTTGAGGTGGCCTCGGACGGGGTATCCGGCCTCGAGGCTTTCCGCAGTCGAAAGCCCTCGGTTGTAATCCTGGACCTTAAGCTGCCCAAGATGTCAGGACGTGATGTTCTGCGGGAGATTCGGAAAGAGGCCGCATCCCAGCCGGTCATCATGTTGAGCGCCATTTCCGAGGAGGTTGACAAGGTCCTGCTGCTGGAACTGGGTGCGGACGACTATGTGACCAAGCCGTTCAGCCCCAAGGAACTACTGGCGCGTGTTGGCGCCGTGATGCGCAGGGCGGAAAGAACCCTTCCCAGTGATGCCTACAGTTTTGGCGACATCATTGTGGATTTTGCAAAAATGGAGGTGACTCGCGACGGCAAACCGGTCACGCTCACTGCGCATGAGTTCAAGACGTTGAAGTACTTCACCCAGAATCCCGAACGGGTGCTCTCGCGCGACGAATTACTCAACCAGGTCTGGGGATACGAGTGCTATCCCTCGACGCGCACCGTGGACAACCATATTCTCAGGCTTCGGCAGAAGCTCGAGAAGGACCCTGAGAATCCCTTGCACTTTCGCACCGTACACAAAGTAGGATATAAGTTCGTCCCGTTTTTGAAAACTTCGAATGCGGGCTCGCCCCTTCCGTAGGTTGTCATTCTGAGCGAAGCGAGGAATCTGCATTCATTTGCCTTCGGACGGAACTGCAGATCCTTCACTCTGCTCAGGATGACAGCCACTTCATACGTATGGGCAGGCCGCAGGCCAGCGTTCGCTTAGAATGATATTCTTGGTCGAAGCCATCCCCAGGTAGGGCTTTCTCAATGCGTGACCTAATCAAAATCCGTGCGTGGTATTCAGGAATCAGCCGCAAGGGCCGCCTGCGCACCAAATTCCTTCTATCCTTGCTTGTCGTCTCCGCTTTTTTAACCTGTTCCACCCTGCTGGTGGTCCGGCACCGGCTGCAAATACAGATCAGAGAGGAAATCCGCCAGGACCTGCGAAATTCCGTGGTCACGTTCCAGATCTTCCAACGGCAGCGCGAGATGGCGCTCGAAGGCTCGGCTGCGCTGGTGGCCAATCTGCCAATTATCGAAGCCCTGATGACGTCTCGTGACCCAGCAACGATTCAAGATGCCTCGGCCGCGCTGTGGCGAAGAACGGGTGGAGACTTGTTCGTGCTGGCGGACCGCAAGGGGCAATTGATGGCGCTCCATGCCGTAAATCCCAGCATCACTCCCGCGCAAGCGCGTGAGATGCTCGAGCGGTCGCTCCGCAGCGGTGAAGCAAGCGACTGGTGGTTTGGCGGTGGGCATCTGTTTCGCGTGTTCATGCGGCCCATCTACTTTGGTGAACCCGCCAACGGCACAGAACTCGGCCTGCTGGTGCTGGGTTCAGAAATTAACGAGCAGGTTGCAGAGGATGTACGTCAGGTGGCTTCAAGCCAGGTGGCATTCCTCTACGGGCGCACGATCGTGGTCAGCACGCTTTCCGGCAGTCAAAAAGATGATTTGAGCAAGCTTGCCCTGGGGCCGGGGACCTCCACGGCACCGGCCCAGGCCACAACTTCCAGGCTCGACGTGAATCCAGTGGATGTGGAACTGGGGCAGGAACAGTTCCTTGCCATGTCCACGGATCTTCCGCCCAGCAGTTCGCTGCCGGCCGGGCTGGTGGTCCTCCGATCCTACGACCAGGCCGCCCGATTCCTCAAGAGCCTCAACCGCTGGCTTTTCGGCCTGGGCTTGACCGCAATTCTGGCGGGAAGCCTGCTGGTATTTCTCATCTCGGACACCTTCACTCGTCCGCTTGCCAACCTGGTGAGGGGCGTGCGCGCGCTCGAGCAGGGCAACTTCGACTATCCCCTGGAAGCGCAAGGAAAAGACGAAGTGGCCGAGCTGACCCAATCGTTTGTCACCATGCGTCGCACACTGTGGAGCGCCCAGCAAGAGTTGCTGCGGGCGGAAAGATTAGCCACTGTCGGGCGCATGGCCAGCTCAATTTCCCACGATCTGCGCCATTCCCTGACAACCATTCTCGCCTACGCGGAGTTTCTTTCCGAGGGAGGGCTCACGCAGGTCCGGCGCCTTGAATACTACTCAGAGATACGGCAAGCCGTGAATCAGATGACAGATCAATTACGGGCGCTGCTCGAGTTCTCGAGAGTCAGGATGGCGAACCGGCCGGTCCGCGGCAGCATCGTGCCGGTGATTGAACGCGCCCTGCACAGCGTCAAGGCGCGCCCAGCATTCAGCGGGATCAAGATTGTGACCTCGTTTGAGGGTGGAAGTGAAGGCTGGTTTGACCCTGCCAGCCTGGAGCGCGTCTTCCACAATTTGCTGCTCAATGCCTGTGAGGCCGCGCCGCCCCAATCAGGTCGCGTGCAGGTAACCACCCGCGAGACTGCCTCAGGGCTCGAGATCCGCGTTGCCGATAACGGCAGTGGTATTCCCTCTGAGGTCCGCGACACGCTCTTCCAGCCCTTTGTGACCGCAGGCAAAGACAATGGCATCGGACTCGGCTTGGCCACTGTCTACAAGATCGTGCAGGAACACCAGGGGCGGGTTGAAGTGGAACGGACCAGCCCGGAGGGAACGGTGCTGCGCATCGTCCTCCCGGCGGTTCCCGCAGAAGCTCGAATAGCCAGCAGTAATATTCTCTAAGAGCTTTCGAGACGTGGCTCGCCCCAACCGGTGTTTTTCCCATAGACTTCGACGGCGTGAACAAATGACGGCAGTGTCATCCTGAGCGAAGCGAAGGATCCCCGCAGTTTCTTCGATTCAACCACTCACAAACAGATGCAGAGATGCTTCGCTGCCATGAAAATGACTCCCCTCCTCAGCGGGAGGAGGGGCAGGGGGTGGTGGGTGGGACGGTCAGCGAACGACAACCACCCCTGACCGCTCCTTACCAAGGAGGGGAATCATTTGCATGCCAAGTGGTGAGCCGAAGGATCATGGAACCTGCGCTCAGCATGACAGAATCGAATCCTTGCACACTTTCTCTCGTACAGCGCTCAAACTTCTCTGAACCCCTCCGCAAACATCTTTACGAATCTTTGACACCTTCGTGACCATTGCTTCCCCGGTTTCTTGTTGAATAGATGTTGGCAAGTTAATTTACGCATGGCGGAGGTATGAAGATATGAGAACGGCAGGCGCACAAATTAGAACGGCACTTGGTCGGGCACGACCCAGTCCGATTAATTGGATGGCCACAGGCTTGGTACTCGCAACGTATCTATTCGGAGCGAATCTGGCCTGGGCGCAAGGCGGTTTTAACGCCCCGGGGAATATTTTGATCGCAGACCAGTTCAATAACCGGGTGATTGAAGTCGATCCGAATACTCACAACATCGTCTGGTCCTTCGGAAACGGCTCCAGCACGCCGGGCCCGCATTCTGTTGTCGCTCCTAATGACGCGCAGAGAGTGGGGAACTTAACCGTTATCGCCGGTTCGGGCGCGCCGGCCGGCACACCCACGGCGTACGAGCCCAATTGCCAGAACGGCTGTCCCGATAATCGCGTCATTGTAGTGGATCAGGGAGGAAACATTGTGTGGCAGTACGGCGAGGACGGTGTGGCCGGCGCAGGCTTCAACCAGTTAAACACGCCCGTACAGGCGACGTTCCTGCCCAATAAGCACGTCCTGATCACCGATCAGGGAAACCAGCGAGTGATCGAGGTCAACGAGTTCTACTTCATCATCTGGCAGTACGGAACCACCGGCGTCAGCGGTTCCGGCCCAAACCAATTGAACAACCCAAACAGCGCGGAGTGGCTCGAGAACGGCGACATCCTGATCGCAGATGAGAGCAATAACCGCGTGATCGAGGTGAACAGGCTCAAGCAGATTGTCTGGCAGTATGGCAACCCGGATGACACGAGCATTCTAAACGGCACTGGATTTGCCAGCCGCCTGCCCAACGGGAATACCCTCATCGCAGACTCGAACAACAGCCGGGTGATTGAGGTCGACCCCGCCGGTAATACCGTATTCACGTTCGTCACCAGCGCCCGGTCGGGCAGTGCATCGCCAAGCCTCCCGACACGCGCCATTCGCCTGTTCAACGGGAACACGCTAATCAGCGATCAGGCAAACAACCAGGTCATCGAGGTTGACCCGAATGGGAATATCGTTTTCAGCCAAGGCCAAATCGGCGTGCTCGGAGCCGGATTCAATCAACTTAATTGGCCTTACGACGCGAAGTTGATCGGTGAATACGTCGGCATCACGCCGCCGTTCGGGGCGTTCTTCAGAAGCCTGGACCATACAACGTTCGCGTATTGAAGAGCCGTCGCAGGGGCAACCCCGATGGTAACCCAGGGACTATTCTTCGCTACGCTTCGCTCCGCTCAGAATGACATGTCAGCCTGAGCGGAGCGAAGGATCTGCTTTTCTTAAAGCGCGCGAAAAATCTGTGAGTTGATAGGTACAGGGAAGCTCGCCTCGAGTTCTTCTTGCGACCTCTGTGGTGATGCTCACGAAGCCTTAGGCAAATGAGCCAGCGCTTCCTTGACCTTTTCTTCCGGGTACTCGTAATCGGCGAGTTCACCGGCGAAATACTTCTCGTAAGCGGCCATGTCGAAGTGGCCATGGCCGCTCAGATTAAAGAGGATGGTCTTCTCCTTGCCTTCCTCCTTCGCCTTCAACGCCTCGTCAATCGCACATGCGACGGCGTGGGAAGTCTCGGGGGCAACGATGATGCCCTCGGCGCGCGAGAAAGTGATGGCCGCCTCGAAGCATTTCAATTGCAGGTAACTCACCGCTTCGACCACACCTTGACGGTGCAGCAGACTCACCAAGGGCGCCATGCCGTGATACCGCAACCCGCCGGCATGGATACCCGCTGGAATAAAGTCGTGCCCTAGAGTGTCCATCTTGAGCAGCGGCGTCATCCCGCTCTTATCGCCAAAGTCGTAGGCATAGACACCTTTGGTCATGGTCGGGCATGCCGCAGGCTCGACCGCAACCAGCCGGATTTGCTTTCCGGCAGCCTTGAGCGGCACGAACGGGAACGCCAGGCCGGCAAAGTTGCTTCCTCCGCCGCAGCAGCCAATCACAACATCAGGGAAGGCCCCGGCGAGCTTCAATTGAGCAATCGCTTCCTGGCCGATGACGGTCTGGTGCAACAGGACGTGATTGAGGACGCTGCCCAGCGAGTAATTCGTGTCTTTGCGACTCGCCGCTTCCTCCACCGCTTCGCTGATGGCAATGCCCAGGCTGCCGGGGCAGTCGGGGTCTTCGGCAAGCACCTGCCTTCCGGCAGCCGTCTGGTCGCTGGGCGAAGGAATGCACTTGGCGCCCCAACACTGCATCATGGTGCGCCGGTGCGGCTTCTGATAGAAGCTGCATTTCACCATGTAAACCATGCACTCCTGGCCGAACACATTGCACGCAAACGCCAGGGCGCTTCCCCATTGTCCCGCGCCCGTCTCAGTGCAGATGCGCTTAATGCCGGCCAGTTTATTGTAATAAGCCTGAGCAATCGAAGTGTTCAGCTTGTGGCTTCCCGCCGGCGAAACGCCTTCGTTTTTGTAAAAGATTTTCGCGGGCGTCCCCAGTACCTGCTCCAGCCGGCGCGCTCGGCAGAGGGGAGTTGGCCGCCAGATCCGCAGGATGTCGAGCACGGGCTCCGGAATTGGAATCGTCGGAGAAGCGGACACCTCCTGCTCGATCAACTGAGGTGGGAATATCGCCTCCAGATCGCCTGGTCCCGCGGGCTTCAAAGTCCCGGGATGAAGTGGAGGCGGCAAGGGCGCCGGCAGATCGGGAACGACGTTATACCAGGTCTTCGGGATTTCACTTTCAGGCAGAATATATTTGTTATCGGTCATGAGTCAGCTCCGGATAAAGTCGCACCTGCATGGCGGCTGCCCCCGCGCCGTCAGCAAATGCATTGAAATTAAGATGCCGAGGATAACACAAAACGCCTGCCTTCGGGAAAGGATCACGAGCGCCTCTGGTCCGTCCCGCGAATCGGACTGGCATTTTTCATGTCATCGGCGTATGATATGTACTACAGAGAGGACATGATGCTTTCCGTTCGGCTAAATCCCGACATCGAAAAACGACTCACCGACTTGGCAAGGCGCACGGGGCGAACCAAGGCTTACTATATCCGGGAACTTATCGAGGGGAATCTGGAAGACCTCGAGGACCGTTATTTGGCAGAGTCGCGTTTGGAGAAACGCCACCCTTCGCTGACCAGCCGACAGGTGCGAAAAGAACTTGGCCTGGAAGATTGAATACGACCCTGGCGCCCTCCAGGATCTCAAGAAGCTGGATCGAGCGATTCAGCGCGAGATCATCGATTATATGGATAATCGGATCTCGAGCGCACGGACTCCGCGTGACTTCGGGAAGCCACTGCGAGGCAGCAGGTTCGGCCTCTGGCGGTACCGAGTGCGTGACTACCGGATAATCTGCGAACTACAAGAGAAGCGCTTGGTAGTTCTCGTGGTGGCCATTGGACACAGGAGCACTGTCTACGACGACTGACTGCTCAGTTGCGGAATGCTCCTCCGCGCGATCCGAAAAAGCCGCGGACCGCAAAAGCGGCGGTCCGCGCTACCAAACTCGTTTGAAGGACGCCGCAACTGCGAATCAGCTTTCCAGCGCTTGCCGACAATACGCGTAACACTTCTTAACTTCCGCGATCGTGTCCAGGTGTTTATCCTCGCCGTATTCGTACTCGATATTGGCGGGGATTTTCCACTTGTTGTCGCGCAGCAGGCAGAGGACCTCTTTGATAGGCGTGTCACCCTGGCCGAGGGGCAGGTTGGCGCCGTGATTCTTCTTGCGGTCTTTGATGTGCAGCGTGACGATCTTCTGGTGATGCTCGCGAATATAGGCAACCGGGTCGCCGTTGGCTGCCACGAAATGGCCGATGTCCAGATTAACGCCGATGTACTGAGACGCACCCTTCATGGCTCGCGCAAAGGTTTCAGGCGTCGAGAATTCATCGGGGTCGCGCGTATCATCGTGACCATGGAAGCCCACCATGATCTTGTATTTCTGGGCATACTGGTCAACACGCGGTGCGACACTTACATTGGATGAAGACGTGATGTATTTGACGCCCAGAGCCTGCGCGGCCTTGAATCCAGCCTCGATTCCTGCGTCTGAAACGCCTTTACGAAAAGCATAAGTAAGAGCATAAATCCTCACACCGCCGTTATCGAACTTGGTTCGGATCTCGTGAAAAGTACTGGCAGGCGCAGAAATCCACCATTTCTCCTGCTCTTGCTCCTTTGTGTGAGGCGGCACCACGTGCCCGTCGAACAGTTCGCATTCTCCCAGTCCCACCGTCTTGAAAGCCCCGATGCAGGCATCAAGACCCATGTCCCGAAACGAATAACTCTGCGCTCCGATCTGAACTCCTCGAACTACGGAGTCAATGTAGGTCGCGCTCCAACCCTTGCGGCTGACGGCCAACAAACCGGCAGTACCTCCAACCAAGAGCTTGCCGGCGTCCCGACGTGAAATTAAAGCCATATGGCCTCCTTGAAGTCTTGTAACCATCGGCGGTTAGTATAAGAAGCCGGACCGCATCTTGCAAGCAAGGAAAGGGTAAAGCAAGGAAAGGGTAAAGTGTGAAGGGTAAAGGGTAAGCGCAGCGGGGTCGCGCGAGATCCTCATGATGAGGAGTCGTGTCGGGGTAGGGCTTGCCCTACCCTCGTCGGGGCCAGCAGAAATGCGGGGACGGCAAGCCGTCCCCCTACGAGGAGCCGCTATAGACGGACGCGGTTTAGCCTTTACACTTTATCCTTTAACCTTTACTCTTGAACGTTCACCCTCTGAAAGGAGCAACCCCTTGAAATCAGCCTCTCATCGTTTTTGCCTCGCTGCAGTTATGGTTTCAGCTTGTTGTTTCTTGGCCGCGAAGGCCAGCGCGCAATCCGCAACTTCCTGGCCACCGAACGCGAGCCAATACCGATTCCACATGATCGGCAATGCGCACATCGACGCCCCGTGGCTCTGGCCGTGGTCAGAAGCCATGTCCGTTGTGCTGAGCACCTTTCGCTCAGCGCTCGACCGCATGAACGAGTCCCCCGATTTTACTTTCACGGCGAGTTCCGCCCAGTTCTACGAGTGGGTCGCGGAGACCGACCCCGAGATGTTGCAGGAGATTCGCAAACGAGTGGAAGAAGGGCGGTGGGACCTGGTGGGCGGGTGGTGGGTCGAGCCGGACGTGAATATCCCGAACGGCGAATCGTTGGTCCGCCAGGGGCTCTACAGCCAGAGACTGTTCCAGCAGCTATTCGGGCGCATGGCTCAGGTCGGTTTCAACCCGGACTCCTTCGGCCATACCGGCACGTTACCGCAGATCCTCAAGCTCCAAGGCATGCACGCCTATTGCTTCATGCGGCCCCAGGCTCACGAGAAGAAGCTTCCTGCCGACCTTTTCTGGTGGGAAAGCCCTGACGGGAGCCGCGTGCTCACCTATCGCATCCCGTTCAGTTACGGAATTGATGAGCATTTGCAGCAAGAGGTCGCGCATTTCATCACGGAATTGAAGGAACCCACCAAAGAGCTCATGGTCTTTTATGGCGCCGGCGACCACGGCGGCGGGCCCGCCAAAGAAAACATCCAGGCGATTCTGGATATGCAGAAGATGGCAGGTGCGCCGACGTTCATCTTCAGCAATCCGGACCGCTACTTTGATGCGGTCGGGAAAATCACCGACCTGCCGGTGGTGGCGGACGACCTTCAGCATCACTCGGTGGGCTGTTACACAGCCATGTCCGAGGTCAAGAAGAACAACCGGACTGCGGAAGCCGCCTTGACGACTGGCGAGAAACTCGCGGCGCTCGGCTCCGTGGTTGCTGGATTCGACTTCCCCAAGGCCGACTTCACGGCCGCGTGGAAGCGGGTGCTGTTCATTCAGTTCCACGACAGCATGGCCGGGACCGCGCTTCCGGAACATTATGACGTGGCAAGGGAAGCGCACGGACGCGCGATCGATATCGCAGGTCAAGCGATGAACAAGGCGGCGGAGAAGATTGCCTTTCAAATTCCGACTCAAGATCCAAAATCCGAATACCTGGTGGTGTTCAATCCCCACGCCTGGGAGACGAAGCTGAACGTTGAATACGATGTGGGCTGGGGTTTCGAGTACAAGAAGGGCGCGCAAGTAAGCTCCGTGCTCGAGGACGAGGATGGCAAGAGCATTCCCCACCAGTGGATTCAGGCGACGACGGTGGTAGATGATCGCATGCGAGTGGCCTTCCAGGCGCCCGTGCCCGCTTTCGGTTACCGGCAATTCCGTTTGCGAAGCGCCCAGCCTGCCGCACAGCCTGTCTCTGCCGTGCACGCCACCGAGCGCCAACTGGAAAACGAACATCTTCGCGTCACGTTTGGGGACGACGGCAGCTTGACGATGCTCGACAAAGATACCGGTGCGCAAGTTTTCAAAAGCGGCGTGGGCGGAGCGCGGGCGATTGTGCTGGACGACCCCAGCGACACCTGGAGCCATGACGTGCGCGCCTACACCAAGGAACTCGGAGTGTTTCGAAACGCGCGCTTCCGGGTGCTCGAGAACGGCCCCTTGCGCGCCACGATACGCGTGCGAACGAATTACGGAGCGTCTTCGCTTGCGACGGACTGGCTGCTCTATTCCGGCGCCCGCACCCTCGAGGCGCGCGTGGCGCTCGATTGGCACGAGCACCGCAAAATCCTGAAGTTCTCTTTCCCCGTGGATGTGCAAGATCCCCAGCCGACCTACGAAATTGCCTATGGGTTCAAGGTGCGCCAGCCTAACGGCTCCGAAGACCCCGGGCAGCGCTGGATCGACCTCTCCGGCCACCGCGCCGCAGGCGAATACGGGCTGGCCGTCATCAACGACGCCAAGTACGGCTACAGCGCCGATGGCAACGATATGCGCATCTCGATCACCCGCGGCGCGGTCTTCGCGCAACACCGGCCTCGCCAACTCGAGCCTAACGGCGAGTACATCTGGCAGGACCAAGGCGTGCAAACGTTCCGCTTGCTTCTTGTGCCTCACTCGGGCGCCTGGCAGGACGCGGGGGTTGTGCGCATGGCAGAAGAGTTCACCGCCCCAATTCCGGTCATTTATCAGGGAATCCATCCCGGCAATCGGCCGCTCTCCGCTTCCTTCCTGTCTGTGGATGCGCCGAACGTGGTCGTCTCGGCGGTGAAGAGATCAGAAGACGGCGATGACCTCATCGTCCGTTGCTACGAAACCGCCGGCCGGCAGGTAACCGCTAACTTGGATTTGGGATTAGTCAACCGCCACTGGACGGGAAGTTTCCGGCCACTAGAAATCAAAACGCTACGTGTACCTCTCAACGGGGGCGAGATTCGCGAAGTCAACGTGCTTGAAGAATGATCGATACCCACGAAAGACTGCCCTCTCCCTTGGGGAGAGGGTGTCCAGCGACGGCGTTTTCTTCAGCCGTCGCTGGACGGGTGAGGGGTTACTTCCGGCCGCAAGCCACTTCGTCCAACCTGAAAATCTGCGTCGACGATCATTGCCACCGAGCGTGAATTTCGCGAGGCCGCGCGCACAAGAGCGCACTGCGAGAGGATTACTTGGGGGTCGCCGAACTCAGCAAGAAACCCCTCACCCGTCGTGCTCCGGCTGGTGAAAGCGCCGGAGCCCGACACCCTCTCCCCAAGGGAGAGGGCTGTTGGTCCGATTAGTTTAATTGTGTCCAGGACCTTGCTTTGCCTTTTGGGTTTTACGATTTGCCTTTTGCTTTGTTCTTCCGTATTGTGACTGAGAGGTGCCGCATGCCTCTCGAAATCTCCCAGCTCCAAAAACTCGACGACTACCGTTGGCTCGTGCCACAAGGCACCAAGCCCGGCATGCTCACCGATGCGCTCATTTACACCAACGAGCGCCTGCTGACGGACATACTCAAAGACCTCTGTCTCGAACAAGCCATGAACGTCGCCATGCTTCCGGGGATCGTGGGCCGCTCGCTGGCGATGCCGGACATCCACCAGGGTTATGGATTCCCCATCGGCGGCGTGGCCGCCACTCTGCCGGATGAAGGCGGCGTGGTTTCACCAGGCGGAGTGGGTTTTGATATTAACTGCGGGGTGCGTTTGCTCGCGAGCACCCTGACGCTCGACGAGGTCCGTCCGAAGATCAAAGAACTGGTGAACCAACTTTTCCGCGACATCCCTTCCGGCGCAGGCCAGAGCGGTAATATTCGGCTTTCCTACCAGGAACTCGACAAGCTGCTCAAAGAGGGCGCCACCTGGATGGTTGGGCACGATTACGGCTGGCCGGAAGACCTCGACACGTGCGAGGAAAACGGCGCCATCGAGGAAGCCGACCCCGCCATGGTCAGTGACCGTGCCAAGAAGCGCGGCCTGCCCCAGGTGGGAACGCTCGGTTCGGGCAATCATTTCCTGGAAGTTCAGTACGTCGAGCAGATCTTCGACCCCGCCGTGGCTCAGGCGTTTGGGCTTTACCAGAACGAGATCGTGATTTTGATCCATTCCGGCTCGCGCGGCCTGGGCCACCAGGTTTGCACCGACTACCTTCGCGACCTGGACGCCGGCATGCGCCGCTACGGCATCGACGTGCCGGACCGGCAACTCGCGTGCGTGCCGGTGCATTCGAAGGAAGGCCAGGAATACCTTGCGGCCATGCGGGCGTCTGCGAATTTCGCCTGGGCCAATCGCCAGGGCATAACACACTTCACTCGCCAGGCCTTCAAACGCATCTTCGGAGAGCCGGAAGAGTTGCGCGTCGTTTACGACGTCTGCCACAACATCGCGAAGCTCGAGCGGCACCGCGTGAATGGACGCGATCGCAAAGTGATGGTGCACCGCAAAGGGGCCACGCGGGCGTTTCCTGCCGGGCGGCCGGAATTGCCGGAAGTCTACAAAGCGTGCGGCCAGCCAGTGCTGATTCCGGGCTCCATGGGCACGGCATCTTACGTTCTGGTGGGGGCCGAAGGCGCCATGCAGGAGACGTTCGGCACCACCTGCCACGGCGCCGGCCGGGTGATGAGCCGCACTGCCGCCAAGAAATCCGCCTTCGCGCAAAACGCCCGGCAGCGCCTGGAAGAACAAGGCATCATGGTGCGCGCCGAGACCCGCGACGGCATCACGGAAGAAATCCCTGAAGCCTATAAAGATGTGGACATGGTCATCGACGTGGTCCACAACGCCGGACTGGCCAAGCGCGTGGCGAGGCTGAAACCGATTGGGGTGATTAAAGGGTGATGGACTCGGACCCGGGAACCTCGCAGCCCAAAACTGACGATGAAGCGCTCGAGCGCAAGTACGTTGAAGGATACCTGCGCAAACCCGAAAACCTTTCGGTTCGGAAGCTTGGTGAAAAGATGGCCCGAGAGGTGTGGCCTGACGAGGCTTGGGATGAGGCGCAGGTTAGATGAAACACCAGCCCTCTCCCTTGGGGAGAGGGTGTCCCGCTGCCGGCGCTTTCACCAGCCGGAACGGGACGGGTGAGGGGGTTCGTCCGCGGCGCAAGGCGCGGCTGGACTACAGATCCACCCGCGCTCGCGCCGACTCGCTCCTGCATGCCTAGCAGGGAAGAGAACGATGCACGCGCAACTTGCTAGTTGCTATACCGCGGACTTACTTCAACCCGAACGCCTGTTTCAGCGGCTCGACCAACTCCGGAAGAATTTTATAGACCCACTCTCCGTCGTGGTTCAAGGAGCAGGTGTACCAATCCCTCGGACCGCCCGCCTTTATCATGTTCTTCGTCAACGAACCGCCGACCCCGCTGTAGTCATGCTGGGTGCTGACGCCAGCGGCCTTCCAGAGTTTCACCAACAAGATCTCTCCATCTGCATTCAGCCATGCCAGCATGGCCTTCTGCTGGCCTGGCTTCCCGTAAGCAGCTGCATCGTTTACATACTGGGCGAACTTTGTCGTAACCTCACTAAAGGAGCTTGAGGTCATTCCCGCATTGCCGTTGCCTTTTGGCGTAGGCGGAAGCTGACCCCTGTCATTGGCCGCGACAAGTTGCGAAACTAGTTTCATTATCTGCTCGTCCGAGCCGTCATAATGCACAAACGTGAAATTCGGCATAAATGGTGGTCCTCCTTTGTACCTTGACTCTACTCCACCAGTATAAGCCGTGTCAAGCTAAAATATACGTTAGCATACATTACTTATTTCCGTTGGTATCACTGGCAACAGAGGCTCTCCTGCTCTGCCCGGTCCGATCCGCATCAACCAACCCCTCACCCGGCCCGCGAGGGCTGATGAATACGCCCTCGCGAGTCACCCTCTCCCCAAGGGAGAGGGCTGTCTCCTTCTCGTAGTCAGGCTCCAGCGAATAGGGAAAAGAGCGGCCGTTATCGTTGGGTGGACGGACGAACCCTACTGCTTTTCTTCCCCGAGCTGCTGCGCCAGATAATTCTGCATACCGATCTGCTCGATCAAGCCGAGTTGTTCCTCGAAGAAATCCACGTGCGCTTCTTCGTCGGCGAGAATTCCCTTCAGGAAATCGGCCGTGCCGTTATCGGCCGCCTTGCGGCAGGTGGCGATGGCCTCGTTGTAACTCGTCACCGCGCCATGCTCGAGCTCGAGGTCGTTCTCGAGTTGCTGTTTCACGTCCTTCCCGATATTGAGCTTGGGCAGTTCGGTCAGATTCGGCGCTCCCTCAAGGAAAAGCATACGCTCAATGAGTTCTTCCGCATGCTTCATCTCCGTAATAGATAGCTTCTTGACGCGCTTGCTGAGCAGCTTGTAGCCCCAATTCTCGCACATTTCGCTGTGCAGGAAGTATTGGTTAAGGGCGCCCAATTCCTCCTCCAGCATCTCTTGCAGAGCTTTCAAAACTTCCGGTTTACCTTTCATGAGTCCAGACCTCCTGTTATGAATCAACGTGCATTCAAGACCGTTCCGAGCTGTATGTTTGAAATTTGATTGTAGCGCCGGCCATTACGGGCTGCCGGAAAACCCTTAAGCTCTGTCATTCTGAGCGAAGCGAAGAATCTCGGCAGTTCTCATTTGAACGAACTGCGGAGATCCTTCGTCGTCCGTCGGCTGACGGACTCCTCAGGATGACAGCTCAAAGGCATCACGACCCGCTGGGCGGCTTGGAGTTTTCATCCTTCTCCTGCACATGGGCCAGCAGTTTGCGGACGCTATTAGCAAGCTGCACGACCTCGCCTTCCCCTTCCACGTCGAACTCAATAGCATAATTCCCAACCGCCGCGCGATCGACTGCGGCTTTGAGGGCCACCAGCGGTTCCACGACCGTTCGAGGCAAGACGAAGCTTACCCAAATGCTCAAGAGGATCGTCAAAAAAGAAACGGTGCTCAGCACCCACTCGGCCCGCCGCAACAACTGCCGCGCCCTCTGGTGGTCCCGCTGCACGCGCTGCCAGCTTCGAGCCTCGAGCTCCGCCGACTCCCTCACGATCGCATCGCTCGAGGAGCGGAGGTCGGCGGAGATCTGGCGGAAAGCCGGATCCTGGGCCTCCATCGAAGCCGCCACCTGTTCGTCCAGTGAGCCGACGCGGTTGTGAAGTTCTGTCATCAGGGTTGAGCGGTTGGTGCGGGCCGAGCTTTTGAGCAGCTTATCGAGGTCTTGGGTGTAAGCCTGAATCACCTGGCGAACGTGCTGGCCGGGCGCTTCGTTCACCTCCGCCCGCCGCGCCACGGCCACGGCCATGCGTTGTTGATAGAACTGGCCCTGAGCTCGCATATGTTCGAGGGTCGGGCGCTCTTCCGGCTGTAGACTGAGGCACGAGTCGATGATCTGCTGCATCGTGGCAAGCGTCTGCCGGTTGGCTTCGAGCTCCGCCGGGTCATAAAGGAGAAAGTAATTCCGCTCCGCCCGCAGCGCCTGCAGCATTTCCAGGGAGATCCGTTCCGCTTGCGTGGCCATAGGGGCATCCACGCTGACGATGCGGTCCACGATCCAACCCATTGCAAAAATGTAGTAAACCGTGAGGAAAATGACCGGCGCCAGGATCAACCGAACCAGGCCCAGGCTGTACGCGACTCGGCGGCGTAAAGATGTGCCCCGGGCAAGAACGGTAAACGGTTTTCGGGCGATCCATGTCATCCTCGGTGCTACGCGCATAGTCTTCTGGTACGTTCCTATGTGGATTCTCCTCAGCTCTCATTAGACTACGATGACTAGGATTGTAACGCAAAATAAGGCTCCCAGCCACGAATTCTGTTAACCGGTCGATGAGAGTCGCGGCGGCGCCTCGGGCACCAATCGGGAATGGAACTTCCGCGCCCCCAAAGGCGTATACAAGAATGAAAGAAGATCCTGACCAGGAGGGTGATATGTTCTGCCCACAATGTGGAAAAGAATATGCCAACCGGGTGAACTTCTGCTGCCAATGCGGCACGGCCCTTTCGAAGCCGCCCGCGCCCAGAAAACCTCTCTCGCGATCCCGGACCGACCGGAAGATCGCCGGTGTCTGCGCGGGCTTTGCAGACTACCTGGACATCGATCCCAGCTTGGTTCGGATTCTATGGGTCGCCTTGGTGGTCTTCGGCGGGTGCGGATTGATCGCCTACATCATCGCCTGGATCATTATGCCCGAGGATAAGCTCCCTCAGATCAGCCCTGCCCCCGCGCCAGCGGCTACACCGCAGCCTGTGGCGGGACACTAGCCAATCTGATCCCTGGCGTCCCGACCTCCCGGGCCATCTGCCGACCTGAAGGTCGGCTCTGCTTTGAAAATCGTAGCGCGGGCGTCTCGCCCGCGGGGGCGGGGGCATTCCTTCGCTCCGCTCAGGACAGGCTCTGCCCGCGCGCGGGAGCGGGACGCTCCCGCCACTGCGGGCGGGACGCCCGCGCTACAACCGTCAGGCGACGAGCAGGAGCGACGGCTTTCAAATTGAGACGCTAGTCCTTGGCAAATCTTCCATTTACAAATGGCACTCATAATGCAGGACCATATCGTGAGGCCTCGGACAGTCATTATGCCCATAGTCACGTCACGCCCGGCTTCCCCGCCCTTCCCTAGAATCGGCCTCGAATGGTGCGCAGCCTTGCCATGACAGGCTCAATAACTCGAAAACACGGGGAACAAAGCGAGAATGTCTATGAAAACAAAGGACGGCGCCGGAGAACAGACGAATCCGGGCGAGGCGACGGGATTCTTGGCGCGGAAGCCGAACTGTCGCTTTTTCGTTAGCCTTGGACACTCTGGGAACTCCAAGGGAGCTTCGCCCCCACACTCCAAAATCGCGGGAACAAAGCGAGAATGTCTATGAAAACAAAGGGTCGCTGTGGCAAACGCCACCTGAGCGTCCGAGCGTTGACCGTTAAGCCGGCCGAACTCGCCACTCGAACGGCGGCTGGCGATGGCACGACAAAATGTCGTAAAGATGAGCGCGATTGCACAACAGCTGGCCGGCGACCGGAAACCAGCTAAAACGCTGGTAGTGTCCTAATTTGGCTGGTAGCGCCGACCTTTAGGTCGGCACATGCTGGCCTAAAGGCCAGCGCTACGCGGAAACCAGGACGCCACCAAAGCACTGGACAGTGCCGACGTTCCTAAGGTAGAATACCTTTGTGGCCCAAAATTATGGCGAGTAGCTGGAGAACGCGGTGTTCTGCGATGCGCCAGTGCCCTGCCGGGCTGATACCTGCTCCCGGGCCGACCGCGTAGGCTCGCGGGTAAAGAGTCGAGGGCTCGCGAGTCACCGACGACCCTGGTTGCATATACTCGTTTGCAGGCCACTCTAGTCCGACAAGGCTTAGCCCGCTAGGCGGCTGCCCGAGCTTTCAAGTCCTGGCTCCCGCGCCTCAAGCTGATTCTCTTATGGACTATTTACTTCTACTCACCTTGCCCTTTCACTCAAGCATGCTGGGGCGGTATTTTACCTCGCTATTTCACAAAGACCCTTTCCGAGGCATTTACCATGTGAATGCTTTCGATCTCTCCATTCTGATACCGTATTTCGCCGTTCTCAGCATCTTGTCGATTTACGGGATTCACCGCTATTTCCTGACTTACCTTTACGTTAGGAACAAGCAGAAGGCTCCCAAGCCGGCAAAACGTACGGGACCGCTCCCGCGGGTGACCATTCAACTGCCGATTTACAACGAGCGTTACGTGGTTGAGCGCCTGCTTGAGGCCGTCACGCGCGTCGATTACCCGCGCGACCTGCTGGAAATCCAGCTTCTCGACGATTCCACGGACGAGACGCGATTTGTGGCCTCGCGCCTGGTCAGTGAGTATGCGCGGGCAGGCTACCCCGTGTCCTACTTCCATCGCGACAACCGCGAGGGCTTCAAGGCGGGCGCGCTGGCCGAGGGCTTGAAGCATGCGAGCGGCGAGTTGATCGCAATCTTCGACGCAGACTTTGTTCCGCCCCCTCCCATCATCCGCCAGATGATTGAGTACTTCGCTGACCCCCAGGTGGCGGTCGTCCAGGGCCGTTGGACCTGGGTGAACCGCCACTACTCGACCCTCTCGGAAGTCGAGGCTATCCTGCTGGACGGGCACTTCGTCATCGAGCACGGCGGGCGTAACTACTCCGGCCGCTTTTTCAACTTCAACGGTACCGCCGGCATGTGGCGGCGCGCGGCCATCGAGGACGCGGGCGGCTGGCAGCACGACACGCTCACCGAAGACACCGATTTGAGCTATCGGGCGCAACTGAAGGGTTGGAAGTTTGTCTATGACCCGAACATCGAGTGCCCTTCTGAGCTGCCTGTTGAGATGAATTCGTTCAAAACGCAGCAGGCTCGCTGGGCCAAAGGCCTGATCCAGGTGGCCAAGAAGCTGCTCCCCCGGATCTGGCGAAGCCCCCAGCCGCTGCACATCAAGCTCGAGGCTACGTTCCATCTCACCGCGAACATCGCTTATCCCCTGATGGTCGTCTTCTCGGTCATTCTTCTTCCCGCCATGATCGTGCGCTTCTACCAGGGCTGGTTTCAGATGTTGTACCTGGACCTGCCCATGTTCCTAGCCTCCACGTGCTCAGTTTCGAGCTTTTACATGGTGGCTCAGCGGGAGCTTTACCCGCAAGACTGGTGGAAGCGCCTAAGATTCATGCCGTTCCTCATGGCCACGGGCATTGGCCTTTCCGTTACCAATTCCATTGCGGTGATCGAAGCACTGCTGGGTAAGCAGTCGGAATTTGTCCGCACGCCCAAGTACCGGCTGGAGTTGAAGGAAGAAGGCTGGGAGCACAAGAAGTACGTGCGCCGGGGCGGCGGTTGGAAGCCCTACGTCGAACTCGGCTTGGCGGCCTATTTCGTTTTTGCAACCGCCTACTCATTCCGCGTCCAGAACTACCTGACTGTGCCCTTTCTGGTCCTCTTCTTTGTAGGCTATTCCTATATGGGCATGATGTCGCTGTTCCAGACGCCTCTGCGCCGGCTTTGGAATGCCCTGCCTACCCTGGGTCGATCTCGTCCCGCCTCACAGGAAACGTAGGTCCGTCCCGACGGAAAGCCTCATCATTCCGAATGGAGTGGTAGCGCGGACCCCCGGTGTTGGGGTCCGCGGCTTGTCTGTGGCCCCATGGAAGAACCGCGGACCCCAAC
>JBEKLY010000086.1:0-34316 GCA_050010015.1 Terriglobia bacterium | reverse complement strand
GCGTGTACCTTCGGGAAGTTTTGCGATCGTACGAGCCATCTGCGGTCCTCCTCTCATTTGAATGAGAGCAGTATACCGCGTATTTACTTAAGTGAACAGTATTGGGCTGAAGCCCCGCCGCCTCCGGGTGCCCAACGAGTTGGGCCTTTAGGCCCTGAAGCCAGTTTGCTTCAGGGGCTGAAGAGTTTGTGTGAGAACTCCCATTGCATGTCATTCCGACGAGCCGCAGGCGACGAGGAATCTCGCACTGCCTTGAAAATGCTTAGGGCAAGATTCCTCGCGGAGTTTACCCTGAGCACCCCAGAGCGAGATCCTTCGCTGCGCTCAGGATGACAGCGAAGGGCTCGGAATGACAGACTCGACGAGGTTCTCACACAGACTCTAAAGCCCCGCCCGTCCGCGCACTCAGCAATATGACGCGGACGTTCGTCAGCGCGCACTAGGACAGTGCGAATTCGCAAAGTTCGTAAAGGGCGGTCCATATACGTGCCAGCGCGGCGGCATGCGTGGGTTGCGGCTTTTCGGAAAGTTAGCTAACGTAGATTAGCTAAGGGAGTTCGAATGCGATCCGTGAACGTGCATGAAGCTAAAGCTAATCTGTCCGAGCTGATTAAGCAAGCGTGCCTCGGTGAAGACATCGTTATCGCCCGCGGTACGATTCCGGTGGTTCGTCTTGTTCCGGTAGGAGAGGTTCGTGGGCGGCGGAAGCCAGGAGCGTTGCGTGGTAAACTCCGCGTAGGTCTGGAGTTCTTTGAGCCGCTTCCGAGCGATCAGCTTTCCGCGTGGGAGTAGCCAATCTGCAGCAAGTCTCGACGGAGACCGTACACTGGAAGGCAATCTTCAACTTTGAGCGGAAATTCAACATCGGCAATCCGCAACGTCGCCATTATCGCCCACGTTGACCACGGCAAGACCACGCTGGTCGACGGGATGTTATGGCAGAGCGGAATCTTCAAAGCCAATCAGGAAGTGGTGGAGCGCGTTCTGGACTCGAACGAGCTCGAGCGCGAACGCGGCATCACCATTTTGGCGAAGAACACCGCCATTTTCTACCGCGGCGTCAAGATCAACATCGTGGACACGCCGGGCCACAGCGATTTCGGCGGCGAGGTAGAGCGCGCGCTGACCATGGTGGACGGCGTCCTGCTGCTGGTGGACGCGAGCGAAGGGCCGCTGCCTCAAACTCGTTACGTGTTACGCAAGGCGCTCGAGGCCAAGCTGCCGCCCATCGTGGTGATCAACAAAATCGACCGCAGCGATGCGCGGCCGCAGGAAGTGCTGAACGATATTTACGATCTCTTTATCGAGCTCGACGCCGCGGAAGAGCAGCTTGAGTTTCCCATTCTCTATGCCAACGCCCGCCGGGGCATCGCGACTCGCTCGCTCGACCAGCCATCCGAGAGCCTGGCGCCGCTGTTCGAAGCCATTGTCGAACATATCCCTCCCCCGGCCGGCGATCCCGCAGACGTGTTGCAGTTGCTGGTGGCAAATCTGGACTACAGCGACTATCACGGACGCATTGCCATCGGGCGCATTTTCTCCGGCACGCTCAATCGCGGCGACGACGTAGCCATCGTCAAGCTCGACGGCGCCGTCGAGAAGACGCGCATTACGAAGCTTTACGGTTTCGAAGGCCTGGAGCGCACGGACATTGAACGCGCCGCGGCCGGCGAAATCGTGGCCATAGCCGGCGTGGAGGGCATCACCATCGGCGAGACGGTGACCAGCATCGAGACGCCCCGGACCCTCCTGCACGTGCCGGTGGACGAACCCACCATCTCAATGATCTTCACCGTGAATACCTCGCCCTTTTCCGGACGCGAGGGTTCCTGGGTCACGTCGCGCAACCTGCGAGAGCGCCTCGAAAAGGAGCTCCTCACCAACGTCGCCTTAAAGGTGGAAGAAACCGAGAGCCCCGACTCGTTCAAGGTGATGGGCAGAGGCGAGCTGCAGCTTGCCATCCTCATCGAAACCATGCGCCGCGAGGGACACGAGTTGGCTGTGGGCAAGCCCGAAATCATTACGCATCAGGTTGGCGATAAAGTGCAGGAGCCCATGGAACAGCTCGTCGTCGATTCTCCTGCTGAGTTCGTGGGCGTGCTGATGCAGAAGCTGGGCGCCCGCAAAGGGATCAACACCAAGATGGTTGGCCAAGGAAGGACGGGCGGGCGCGTGCGCCTGGAGTTCCTGATTCCCTCGCGCGGGCTGATCGGGATGCGCGGCGAGATCCTGAAGGACACGCGCGGCACGGCTGTGATGAACACGCTGTTTAACGGCTATGCCGACTGGCAGGGCGACATCGCCCGCCGGCTTACTGGCTCACTCGTGGCCGACCGGGCAGGCCGCACCACCGGATACGCGTTGTGGAACCTGCAGGAGCGCGGCGAACTCTTCGTGGGGCCGGGAGTCGAGGTCTATGAAGGCATGGTGATAGGCGAAAACGCGCGCTGGGACGATATGGATGTGAACGCGGTGAAGGAGAAGAAGCAAACCAATATGCGCGCTTCCGTGGCCGACGAGGCGATCCGGCTTGTCCCGCCCGCGCTTCTCAACCTCGAGCTTGCCATGGAGTTCATCGCCGATGATGAGTGGGTGGAAGTGACGCCGCAGTCAATCCGCATTCGCAAGAAGATCCTCGCGGCCAACCAGCGTCCCCGCCGGCACCGGCCGGAGGGATGAGGTCCTGAGCTGAGTTGATCGCAGGGTAGCGAGTTTCGGAGCTGGGGCGGCTGTTAGTATAATGACGTAGGAAGATGCGAGGTGGTGAGCTTTGGCGCCGAAGGTTACTCTTAATTCTACCGCAGACCCTTCCGAACCGAAGTGTCGTGGGTCATCGACTCAGTCGGCCAGCGAGGAAGTCGGCCGTCTACAGGTTTTCCACCTGCCGGAGGATTCTCCTCGCGTGACCACGGAGAGTATTAAAGAGATCGAATCGAGCGACGGATGAATGATCTCCCTCCTGGAGCCTTGCCATACAAGCGATTTTTCCGTATCCTAAACTGCATGGAAGTGCACTTCACTCCTGAGCAGGAAGCGCGCCTCGCTCAGATTGCAGCTGGCGTCGGCACCGATCCCGAACGGTTAGTGCAGGACGCCGTGTCGCATCTGCTTGAGCGGGATGGCTCGCGCCGTGCCGTTCCTCCAGGCAGTGTGGTTGCTGAAATGCGAGCCATACGCGCCCGCGTCAAGCCGGACCCTGAAGGCTGGACGACGCGCGACTACGTTAATTACGGACGCCGCTAGATGCCCCTGGTCGTCGACGCCTCCAAAGCTTATCCATTGATTAATCTATAGTCAGTTCCCACCCAAACCCCGGCCGATCCGGGGGCCGCATGTAGATGCCCTCAGGTCCGCGCGTAATACTGTTCTCCTCCTCGAACTGACGGTAGACTTCCGGCGGGCCGCCCGGCGGCGGCATAAACATTTCACACCAGGGGCTGTTGGTGGTGGCGAGTATGTAGTGGGCGCAACCGTGACTCCATCCTGCGTGCGGGATTACGGGGATATTGTATGCGGAGGCCAGCGCGCCGATGTGGCGCATCTCGCTCAGACCGCCGCACCAGGTAAGATCCGGTTGCCAGATGGCGGCTGCTTTGTATGCGAGAAGCAGTCTGAATCCATAGCGCGTATATTCGTGTTCTCCGGTGGCCATCTGAGTGGATTTGATCGCGGTGCTCAGCTTTCCGAATCCCTCGTAATCGTCGGGCGGAAGGCACTCTTCCATCCAATAAACGCGGTAAGGCTCCAGCATTTCAGCCAACTCGATGGTGTAGTGTTCCGTGAGGGCCATCCAGCAATCCAGCATCAGGTCGCCCTCCGGCCCCAGCAGTTCGCGCGTACGCTTGATGAGCGCGACGTTCTTCTTCATGCCTTCGCGCCCATCCGCCGGTCCGTAGGGAAGCGCCAGCTTCAGCCTTTTGTAACCGAACTCGAGATGCTGCTCGACGTCGTTTCCCGTGCAGTAGGCAGGGATCTTCGACTTGGTCTCGCCGCCTAGCAACTTGTAGACCGGCAAGCCTAATGCGTTTCCGATAATATCCCAAAGGGCGATATCGATGGCACTGATAGCATGCACCACAAGCCCCTTTCGCCCGTAGTACAGCGTGGATCGCCACAGGATGTCCCAGAGTCGCTCGACATCGAAGGGGTCTTCGCCCAAAAGCAGTTTGGTGAGGTGCTTCTCGATCACAAAACTACACCCCGGTCCGCCGAAGCCGATCCCCGTAACGCCTTTATCGGTCGCGATCTCAACGGCGTCCGGCCCCAGATCGTTCGCCATGAATAGTTCGCGGCGCGGCTTGTATTTGGGATAAATCGACATGGGGTTTGCCACTTCGGAGCCGCCGGTTGACCACGATCCGGGCGCCGGTTCGTAGCTTGGTGTGGGCTTCTTCGACTTCGGGCGCACCATCCTGACGCCTGTAATCTTCAGCTTGCTCTTCTCCTCTTGAAAGGAAAGGGACGCGGGAAGCGGGAATGGCGCTGAGCCGCCGTTTCCAGGCAACACGGGGACAGTGAACGCACCCACCGAGAGTGCTGTGCCTGCTCCGAGGAAGATTCTGCGATTCATGATTCGACACTCCTGCGGATAATGGCTTGAACGCGAGCGTACACGCGGGCACTTTAACAGAATCAATTTGTATATGGAAATCGCGTCCTGCTCTGGGGTGTGGCACAACAAAGTTGGACGGCGGCGAGGCTGCCACAACAAGCGTGGATCGTAGCGCGGGCATTCTGCCCGCGCGCGGGAGCGGGACGCTCCCACCACTGCGGGCGAGACGCCCGCACTACCCGTTCAGGCCGCAGTAATCGTAACTTTTATGTCGCACACTCGCTGCGGTGGCGCCGGGTTAAGTTCACCGTCCCTCGTGGCAGCCCGCAATCGCCGGCGGTCTATCGGGGGTGTCCCGATCCCAGTTTACGCTGTAGCAATCAGCTTTTTCGTATTTTGTGCCATCCCAGTGGTACACGTTAAACAACGCTTCGTAGGCGCTCATGTGCCAGGAAGTGGCCACGTCCCGAAATCCGTGGCTCGATGTGTTTCGTAACAGGAAGGCGCCGCCGGCATCCAGCACCAATTGCAACCGTTCGCCTTGCCTGATGAGGACCAGATACCGGCAGTTTCCGCTGGCCCCGCAGAACATTCTCGGCCCTTGCACCAAGACCTGCTGACCCCCGTTCTCAGCAAGCTGAATGAACCCTACACGGGCGCCCATCACGGTCTCGCGTTCTTCGGCTCGCTGCGCGTCTGTGAAGGAGTCGTGGATAGTCCGGTTATCGAGCAGCCGGTAGATCTCAACGCGCTCCTTTGCCTTGAGAGGCGCGTTGGCCAGTGAATGGACGAGTTTCCCGTCTACATCGTGAGCGTTCCCCTTCTTCCAGTCGTCGCGCGAACTCTGCCCCGCCGCGCCGCCGCCGCTCAGGATTATCAAGAGACCGACCACCTGGATGGCACGCTTACTTTCCAACGTATTTCTCCGGGGCCTGATCGAACTTGGCTTTGCAACCTTTAGCGCAGAAGTAAATCGTTTGATCCTTGAATTCGCTGGTGGCCTCAGCCTTTTCGGAATCGATAGTCATTTTGCAGACCGGGTCAACAACTTTCATGACTTCGCCTCGAGTCCTCGAGTAATCAGACGGAGGGCGGGGCCTCGCCAACTTCCAGATTAATTTCGCCAACCCCGCCCTCAACCGTCACATTGACGGTGACCGGCGACTTCCCGTAGGCATCGTTGACATAGGCATCGCCGTCCTTCTTCAGGCCTTGAACGTGAACGGCTCCGATACCGCCGTGCGCGCTGGCCCGCACGCCAACGTCGCTGGGAAGCCGGATGGTTGCCCTGCCCACTCCGCCCTGAATGCTGGCGGTGAGGTCATTTTTCCAGTCGCCGGTCAAATCCACAGTGGTCTCGCCCGCTCCGATGTGGAGGTCCAGCCTGCTGAGCGCGAGGCCGCCCAGCGTCAATTGGGCACGCCCTGCGCCCTGGTTCACTGCGAGTTCGATGGGCACCTTGTTGTTGAAGTGCAGATCCCACCTGTTGTGACCGCCTCCGCGGCCGTGGGACGAGTCCGGCTGGCGGATCGACAACCGGCCCTGACCCTCATTGACGTTGTATTCCACCAAAGGTTTTGCGGACGTGCCGTGGTAGGTGAAGTCCGCCTCGAGCAGGTCCTGCGCGCCGGGGCCAACGCTCAGCTCGCCGGCGGGCATCTCGATTTCCACGCGCGCCGATTTGGCGTTGCCCAGCTTGACGGTGCGGGATTCCGACTGCGGTGGACCGGCATCCCAATCTCCGTTATTGCAAGCGGCGACGACCAGGAGCGCCAGAAACACCAGGAAGAGGGCCAGCCGCCTTGTGGGTTTTCGCATCTGAGTTTCCTCCTGCAAGTTCTTAGGAGCGGGCTAATTCGAACACGGTGATCTCAGGAGGGGCATCGAACCGAATAGGCACGCCGATGGTTCCGATGCCTCGATTGACGTAGAGTTGGCCACCGGGTTTTTCAAACCATCCCCGGATGTAGGAGGTGATGAGGCGGCTGGGAGACAGGTCGGGACTGATGAACTCCAAGGTGACCTGGCCTCCGTGGGTATGTCCTGCCAGGCTGAGGTCGATTCCATACTCGGCCGCGCGGTCGAAGGTGTTGGGGTTGTGGCTGAGGAGAATATTCGCCGTGCCGGGGGCGATCAGGCCGTCCACACCCAAAAGATATTCTCGCACCGCGTGCGGCCTGTCCGGCCCCATGCGGGGGGAGCGAGACTCGTAGTCCACTCCCAGCAAGTTGATGAATTCGTTTCCGGAAGCAATCAGCGCCCGCTCGTGCCGCAGTATGCGAATGCCGTGGGCAGCAAAAAGGCTCGTGATGGAATCCTCTACTTTCGCCCACATCTCATGATTGCCGAGACATCCGTACACGCCGAAGGGAGCCTTTATCCCCGCCAGCACATCCACAACCGCGGATTGAGTGGAGGGATCCCAGGTGACAAAGTCGCCGGTGAGCGCGACCAAGTCTGGCTTGAGCCCGTTTGCGATCCCGACGTAGCGTCGAATCTCATCGGCGGGCATGAACGCTCCGATGTGAATGTCCGAAAGTTGTGCGATCCGGAAACCCTCGAAGGCTCGCGGCAGTCGCGGAATCTTGATTCGCTGATGGGAGATTTCGAGGTTCAACCGTTCATAGAACATCCCGTATGCGCCCGCAACAAATGGGGCTGTACTCATCGCCACGGCCGCTCTTTCGAGGAACCGGCGCCGCGCGAGCGATACACGACTGGGCAACGGTACGCCGCTGCCCGCCCTCGCGACCCGTCGGTACAGCCAGCGCGCCCCCCGGGCGATCCGGTCACCCAACCCAAGGAGGACAGCGATTAAAAAGCCCAATAAGGAGCAGAAAATCCACCACTGGAAGGGCGCCTGGAGCAAGGCGGCGCGCAAGGTAAGGTGCGTGGGCTCGGTGCTGCGCGCGGCGCCACGGATCCATCCCCAGAAATGCGCCTGGTGCAGAGCCCCGCGCATCGTCAGATCCGCAGCCCCCGTGCTTCCTGCCCTCTCGCCGATCATCGAAATCCTGTTGAGAATGAACACGATCCAGGACGGCAAGAGGTTATAGGACAAAACTAGTACATAAGCTACTAAAACCGCCACGAGGATGCGGCGGCGCCAAGCGGAACTTGGAATTAAGGAAGTCGCCCAACGGCGAAACTGCTTGACCCAGAAAACCTGGCTGGCAACGAGAATCAATACCCCAGCGCTAGCGATCAGAAGACCCTGTAGCATACTCAAGTGAGACCTGCACCCTTCCCCTTTAGTATACATTGCTTTCCGCCTGGAATTGAGGACTTTAAAGGGAAGGCTGATATCCGCCAGGGTTGACTCGCGAGGCTAGCCTTTAAATGCTGTGGAATGATCGTTTAAGGCCGTGATCCCGTGTGCGGAAGGCCCCCATGGAGTGCGGTGGCTCGAGCTACCGCACCCCGCTCGAGTTCCAGGGCGGCAGCTTTGCTGCCGCACTCCATGACGCTCTGCGGATTTTCATGGTCCGATCCCATTCGGGCGCGGAATCGGACCTCATTTTGCTCAGAATGATTCGCTGCGGGCGTTTTTCCGCAGCTGGTTCAGGTTGGCGTCTGCCGATCTCAGTCACAGGGTCGGCACCAGTACCTGACGTTTAGCGGTTTTTGAACGGATTCTCATTGACTTTCTAGTATGAGTGAGCTAGACTATAGAGTTGGCGCTTGCATTGTTTCGAATCATAATCGAGGAAAATCATGTCTTTTCAGATAGGCGATAAGGTTGTCTATCCGAACCAAGGTGTGGGTATCGTCGAGCAAATCTCCACGCGGAACCTGACGGGGCAGCCCGAAATGTTTTATCTTCTTCGGCTTGCGTCGGGCAGTATGCGGGTAATTATTCCTATCAGCAGCGTGCTCAACGTGGGCTTGCGCAGGGTGACCAGAAGCAGCGAAATCACCACCATCGTTGATTACCTGCAGAAGGGGCAAAGTAAATCCCCGCAGGACTGGAAGGGCCGCTTCAAGGAAAATTCCGAGAAGATGCGCAATGGCTCGCTGCAACAAGTGGCCGAGGTGTTGAAAACCCTCATCATTTTGAACCAGGCCAAGCCTCTGTCTTTTCGCGAGAAGAAGATGATGGATCGCGCCTGGCAACTTCTCGTGGATGAGATTTCCGTGGCGCGCGGGACCACGAAGGAGACGGTGGAAGGCCAACTCGTTCGCGCGCTCAATAAGTCGAATCTCAAAGCACCTCTTCCTAGCTAAGCTGTCTGGCCGCTTCTCTCCGGACGTCGTTGTTACCCCTTCCTTGAACTGCCTCGGAGTGTCGCCAGGCGGCCACCGTAAACGCACGTCTACAGATTCAAACTGAGACACTTCGCCAAACCTACCGTCCACTCCTGCGTCTAATAGAAGAACAACTAATTCTGTGGGGGTGCAGCTTATGGGAGCTTTGGTCGGGGACATCCGCTATGCCGTGCGCGTGCTGGCGAAGAATCCGTTGTTTGCCGCGGTTTCAGTTCTGACCCTGGCGCTCGGCATCGGGGCCAATACCGCGATATTTACACTGCTCGACCAGATTCTGCTGCGCCTGCTGCCGGTGAAGGATCCGCAACAGTTGGTATTGCTTACCATGCGCGGCGAGCACTACGGCAGCAACTGGGGAGGCAACGCTATCTCCTACCCGATGTTCCGGGACTTCCAATCGCATAACGAGGTCTTCTCCCGGGACTTCCAATCGCATAACGAGGTCTTCTCCGGCATGTTCTGCCGCTTTCCGAGGACGTCGGCAAGCCTGACGGCAGGAGATCGAGCGGAGCGCGTGGACGTAGAACTGGTCTCGGGAACCTATTTCAGCGTTCTGGGCGTACGCATGGCCCTGGGCCGCCCGTTCACATCGGAAGAGGATCGTACGCCCGACGGCGCTCCACTGGTGATTCTGAACTACAACTACTGGAAGCGGCGTTTCGGCGGAGATCCCGGGATCCTGGGAAAAAAGCTTACGTTGAACAAGTACGACATGACGGTCATTGGCGTTGCGCAGGCGGGCTTTGACGGCGTGGAACTTGGATTCTCGCCCCAACTTTTCATCCCGGTGATGATGCAGCACGAACTGGTGATCGTCCCCAACGACTTTCTCACCGATCGCCGCACCCGCTGGGTGAACGTCTTTGGACGCTTGAAGCCCGGCGTGACCGAGACGCAGGCGAAGACGTCGCTCCAGCCGTTCATGCATGCCATGCTGGAGAATGAGGTTCGCGAAGCGGCTTTCGCACACGCCTCCGCCTACGATCGCGAGCAGTTCCTCAAATGCTACATCGACCTGTTGCCCGGCTCACAAGGCCGGGCAGCGTTCCGGCGCGAACTCTCCACCCCTTTGTGGGTGTTGATGGCGATTACCGGCGTGGTCCTGCTGATCACTTGCGCCAATCTCGCCAACCTGCTGCTGGCGCGCTCGAGCGGCCGGCAAAGGGAAATCGCGGTCAGGCTGGCGATTGGCGCGGGCCGGGGCCGAATCGTCAGACAGCTATTGGTGGAGACGATCTGTCTTTCCCTTCTGGGAGCGGTAGCCGGGCTGGCGCTGGCGTTTGCGGCGGACAAGGCCTTGATGACTCTCTATTTACCTTCCGATTCGACAGGCTTGAGTATTTCCGCTGCACCCGATCTTCGCATTCTCCTCTTCACGCTGGTGGTCACGCTTCTGACGGGACTTTTGTTTGGCTTGGCGCCAGCCCTGAGGACTACTCGCCCCGATATTTCACGCACGCTGAAGGACGAAGGCGGGGCGGTAGTAGGCGGGGGGCACAGCAAACTGCGCAACGCACTCGTAGTGGCGCAAGTGTCCCTCTCCTTGCTGCTACTGATCGGCGCCGGGTTGTTCCTAAGAACGTTGAGCAATCTCAGCAACCTCGGTCCGGGCTTCCCGGCGGAACGGCTGGTGGGGTTTCAGATCGACCCCTCGCGGAGCGGCTACACAACCGAGCGAGCCGCAGTCTTCTATCAACAATTGACGGCTAGCCTCGGCTCGATTCCCGGCGTCCAATCCGTGGGGCTGGCGTCGATGCGCATTCTCGAAAACAACGAATGGGACAGCAGCGTGACGGTTGAAGGCTATAATCCCGCCACGCCCAAAGATCGCCCGGAACCTTTCATGAATTCGATCAGCCCGAACTATTTCGCCACCCTCGGGGTGCCCATCGTGCTGGGGCGGGACTTCACGGTCAATGACAACCGCGAGGTCAAGAACGGTCCTCAGCCGGACGACTGGACTCCCACGGCCGTGATGATCAACGAGAAGTTTGCGCGGCTCTATTTCCAGGGGCGGAATCCCATCGGCCGCCACATGGGCTTTGGGGGCGATCCCGGAACGCACACCGACATGGAGGTCATCGGCGTGGTGAAGGACATCAAGTACACCAACCTGCGCGACGAAATTCCGGCCCAGGCCTACGTTCCGTATCTCGGCAGCCACTTCCTCGGCAGCATGACGGTCTACCTGCGAACCACGGCCGACCCCAAGCAGGTGATGCCGTCCGTACGCGCCAAAGTCCGAGGACTCGACGCGAACATGCCGATCTACGATATGCGCACCACGGAAGCGTCGATCAGCAACTCGCTTTCCACCGAACGAATGATCGCCAGCCTCTCTTCTGTCTTCGGCGCGCTCGCGACACTGCTGGCCGCTCTCGGGTTGTATGGCGTGATGGCATACTCGGTCGCCCAGCGAAAACGTGAGATCGGCATTCGCATGGCGCTGGGTGCGGAGCCCGCGACGGTCATCTGGATGGTGATGCGCGACGTGCTGCTGCTGGTGGCGATTGGAATCGCGATCGGTGTGCCCGCGGCCATCGCGCTTTCGCGCGTGGTGGCCGCCCAACTCTACGGCTTGTCGGCGCACGACCCGTCCACGCTGGCCTTCGCCGTGGCTGCACTAGCGCTGGTCGCTTGCGCGGCCGGGTACCTCCCGGCCCGGCGCGCCAGCCGACTCGACCCCATGGTCGCCTTGCGGTATGAGTAGGGTGGCGACCTATAGGTGAAATGGCTGTGGGCCGAAGGGGTAGAGCGGGCGTCCCGCCCGCTGTGGCGGGAGCGTCCCGCTCCCGCGCGCGGGCAGCGCCTGTCCTGAGTGCAGCGAAGGAATGCCCGCGCCACCGCGGGCGGGACGCCCGCGCTACATTCCACGCAAGTCACCACTTCCGAGGCCCGCCTACCGTTGATATCCCGCACTCGATAACGCCCATTGACTTCTCGAGAGCGAGATTGTATTGTCTGGCGAGTCAGCGCTAGACGATATACGTGAAGGAGAATGTTTATGGCCCAGAATTCATCATCCGATCCGCAAGAGATGGCGAGCTCCGAAACCAGCCGCCGGGATTTCCTGAAGGGCGCCACAACCGTAGCCGCCAGCCTGCTCGCTCCGGGCGCGTTGCGCGCCGAACCCGCGGAACTGCTGCCCCAGGTGAGCTTGGGATCGCACCGCGTGTCGAGGCTGATCGTGGGAAGCAACCCCATGTTCGGCTATTCGCACGTCAACCGGCAGTACGACATGCATATGCGGGAGTGGTACACCGACGACCGGATCGTCGGCGTCCTTCAAGACTGCGAGAAAGCAGGCATCAACACCTGGCAGGCCAGTTTCAATTGGGACATGAAACGGATATTTCCGAAACTTCGCGGTGCGGGATGCAACATTCAATTCATCTGCCTGGCCGCCTCCTGGCACTTCGACGAGAAGATGGGCCGCACGCCGGAAGAAGTTTTGGATGGCACCGTCAAATGCGCGCAAGCCGCCATGGAATTCAAGCCTATCGGAATTGCATTCCACGGTCATGCCACCGACCTTCTCTTTCGAGCCGGCAAGATCGACCTGTTGAAGACTTACGTCGACAAAGTTCACGACATGGGCGCCGCCGCCGGAATTTCCACCCACAATCCCAAAATCCTCGCCACACTTCATGAAAAGGGATTTGGCAACGACTTCTACATGGCGGGCCTGCACTACCTCAGCCGCCATCCGGAAGATTGGATCGCGGAGCTCGGCACGGTTCCCGTGGATGAGGGGTGGATTGCTTCCGACCCACCGAAAATGGCCGCCGCCGTCCGCCAAGTCGATAAACCGGCGTTGGTTTATAAGGTTCTGAGCGCAGGCCGCAAGTGCAGCTCCGAGGACCAGAAGCGCAAGGCTATTGCCTGGGCCTATCAGAATATCAAGCCGATTGACGCAACGATTATCGGGATCTACCCGCGGTATTCGAACCAGGTCGCGGAGACCACTCAGATGGTGCGCGAGGCTTTGTCCTAAGGAGTTTACATGACTACCAGCCCTCTCCCTCTTGGGGGAGAGGGTGGCCCGCAGCCGGCGCTTTCTCGAGGCGGGGCGGGCCGGGTGAGGGGGGCGCCACTTCTACTCGCTGACCTCGCTCCGCCGTCATCGTTCACGCCTCGGAGGAGCAATTTGACTCGCCTAGACAACAAAGTCGCGATCGTCACCGGCGCCGCTTCCGGGATTGGAGCCGGGATAGCCGAGCGGTTTCAAGAGGCAGGCGCGGCGGTAGTCCTATTCGACATCAATAGCGAAGGCGTGCTCAGTATGGAGCGGAAGCTCCGCCAGACCGGGCAGGCGCTCGCGATCACCGGCGACGTCAGCCGCGAGGAAGACGCGAAAGGCGCAGTCGAGCAAGCCGTGCGCACGTTCGGCGGGCTTGATATCGTGGTCAACAACGCAGGCATCGAGCTCGCGGGCACGGTCGTTCAAATGACCTCGAGCGATTGGGACCGCCAGATCAATGTGAATTTGAAAAGTGTTTTCCTGTTCTCCAAGTACGCGATTCCACACCTGCGCGGGCGCCGAGGGGCGATTTTGAATATCTCGTCCGTGCACGCCTTCGCATCCTACGAGGGCACCGCAGCCTACGATGCGTCGAAGGCGGGAATCTTGGGATTGACCCGCGCCATGGCCCTCGACCATGGCCGGGAGGGAATCCGCGTTAACGCCATCTGCCCCGGGTATATTGACACCCCCATGCTGGTCTCACCGGGTTCCACCCAATCCGATGCCGCTGCTGCCATGCAACAGATTGTGAGCGTTCATCGTCTGGGCCGCATCGGTACGCCTCGCGATGTCGCAGATGCGGCTCTGTTCCTTGTTTCAGATTCGGCCTCCTTCATATCAGGATCCGTCCTTGTAGTGGATGGCGCGATGACCGTGGCCGGCCACTAGAAGCTGTTTCAAAACCGCCCGGCAAAGGAGAGACTACTGAATGGTGCCGAGGATCCCCGGCCGTCGCGCGAGTCCCCAGCCCCGCAGGGGCTTGACATGAGTAGCCGGGGGCAACGCCCCCGGAAACGCCGCCCCCCTCACCCCCATTCCTCTCTCCCCGCCTGCGGGGAGAGGGGCGCCGAAGGCGGGGTGTGGGGTTCGGTCCGGGGGTTTCACCCCCGGCTACTCAATGTGCTCCCCTGCGGGGAGCACGGCTTCGCGCACAGTCGACCATCCCCATTGCAATCGGGCACAGAAGGTTTTGGAACAGCTTCTAGGCATGTCCGTGACCTCGGGCGAACGCGAGGGATTCATGAACCGGCGGAGTTTTCTGAGGAGCAGTGGAGCTTCAGCCTGCTTTACGAGCGGGCTTCACCTTATCAAGGCGGGTGCGATCGAGCGCGCGGCAACCCAGGAAGTAGGTACTGCGTTAGGCGGCCGCGAAACCACGGTGGACTTGAGCCGGGCGGTCATCGTCCAACCTCCTGGTCTATCACGACGGGAACAAAAGGCCGTCTCAGTACTCAGGGAGGAAGTCGAGAAACGCACCGGAATCGAGTGGCGGGTCGTCGACTCCTGGCCGGGTTCCGCCCCGTCCATCATCGTGGGGCAGTCAAACGCTCTCCGAAGCTTACAACCCCAGTTATTCGAAAGTCTCTTTCCGCAGCCCCCGGCGCTGGGCGCTGAGGGCTTTGCGCTGCGGGCACGGGCCGAGGCCGGCGCACCGACTGTGTCCGTTCTGGGCGCCGATGAGCGCGGCGTTCTGTTCGGAGTCGGCGGCCTGCTGCGCTCGTTACGCTTGGGAAAAGGCAAGGTCACGATATCGAGCCAGTTGAACGTTGCCACCAGCCCGAAATATTCGCTGCGCGGGCACCAGTTGGGGTACCGCCCAAAAACCAATTCCTACGACGGCTGGACGGTTTCCGTGTGGGACCAGTATATTCGTGACCTGGCTGTCTTCGGGACAAACGCCATCGAGTTGATTCCTCCGCGCTCGGACGATGCGCCGGACAGCCCTCATTTTCCTCTCCCACCCATGCAGATGATGATCGAGATGTCGCGCCTTGCGGACGAGTACGGGCTGGACGTCTGGATCTGGTATCCCGCCATGGACGCGAACTACGCTGATCCAAAGACCGTCGAGTTCGCGCTCGACGAGTGGGGGCGAGTCTTCCGCGCGCTGCCCCGCGTCGACGCGGTTTTCGTACCGGGCGGCGATCCCGGCCAGACGCGGCCAACTTACCTGCTGGCGCTATTGCAGAAGCAGGCGGAAAACCTGCACAAGTATCATCCCAAGGGAGAAATCTGGATTTCTCCGCAATCGTTCAATCGCGAATGGACCAACGAGTTTTACCAGATCCTGCAATCGACCCGGCCCGCCTGGCTGAGCGGAGTGGTGTACGGACCGCAGAATTGCGATGCCCTGCCGGATCTACGCAAACGAATTCCAAAACAATACCCGATCCGCCTCTACCCTGACATCACCCACAGTGTCGAGTGCCAGTTTCCAGTTCCGGATTGGGATACGGCCTTCGCTTACACGGAGGGCCGCGAGGTCATCAACCCCCGGCCCGAGGGCGCGGCGAACATTCTGCGCCGCTATGCCCCCGATTCCATCGGTTTCATCAGTTACTCCGAAGGCTGCAATGATGACGTCAACAAGATCGTTTGGAGCGCCCTGGCCTGGTATCCGGAAGCAAAAGTAGTCGATGTGCTGCGCGAGTATAGCCGCTATTTCATTGGTGAGAAACATGCCGAGAGTTTTGCGCAAGGCCTGCTCAGCCTGGAGCGAAATTGGCAAGGGCCCTTGCTCACGAACCAGCACGTCGACGTCACGCTGCGGCAGTTTCAGGCGCTCGAGGACGCTGCCGCGCCTCGGGACCTCCTGAACTGGAGGTTCCAGCAAGCGCTCTACCGGGCGTATTACGACGCGTACGTCAGGCGGCGGTTGCTGCACGAAACCGAAATCGAAAACCAGGTCGCAACTAAACTGGAAGAAACCCGGCGCGTGGGAATTCGTCCCGCCCCTCTCGATCTCGGCGAGGGAGAACCCAGCCGCCGCACGAGTGAGCTTGATGTTAATGCCATCCTGTCGGAAGCGGAGGCTATCGTAGAAAAGGGGCTATTGACTTCGCCGGCTGCGGATTTGAGAACCAGGATTCTGGAATTGGGCGAGGCCCTCTTTCAGAGCATCCGTATGCAGCTATCCGTGGAGCGATACCAGGCGGAGGCTGTGTCGCGGGGCGCCAACCTCGATACGCTCGATGCGCCCATCAGCAACCTGCCTTGGCTGCGGTGGAAGATCAGGCAGATTCGGGGGCTCGCCTCCGAAGAAGCGCAAATAAAGGCGGTCGAGGAAATCCTGAATTGGTCGAATCCGGGGCCGGGCGGGTTCTACGACGACTTGGGCAATCTCGCGAGCCAGCCTCATTTGGTTCGAGGGCAGGGCGGGGTCGAGGACCCGGAGTTCCGCGCCTCGGCGCTGGTTGGCTTTGACTACCCCGATGAGTTTGGAGATCAGGTGCCGGTTTCCTGGAAGCGCTGGGCGGAGTCGTTGTTTGATGCTCCCTTGGAATTGCATTACACGGGCCTAGATCCGCGCGGGAGGTACAAGGTTCGGGTCGTCTACTCAGGCGATGAACGCGCTGCGGTTGTCCGGATGATGTGCAATGGTAATATGGAAATTCACCCTTTCATACACAAGCCCTGGCCGCCCCGCCCACTCGAATTCGACATTCCCTCCGAAGCTACCGCGACAGGCGAGCTTAGCCTGACCTGGAACCGTGAACCCGGCTTGGGCGGCAACGGACGGGGCTGCCAGGTGGCGGAAGTCTGGCTTCTCAAGAATGTGTAGACCCGAATTCCGAAGTTGCGAGGCCCGATGGGCAGAAACCCCTCACCTGGCTCGCTACTCTCGCCACCCTCTCCCCAAGGGAGAGGGCCGTCGACCGCGAGTGTTTTCAGCCCTCTCCCTTGGGGAGAGGGCGGCCCGCTGCCGGCGCTTTCACCGGCCGGAGCGGGCCGGGTGAGGGGTCACTTCCCGATACTCTCAACACCCTTTCTATTCTCCAGCCCTTCACTGCACGCAATTCGGATTCAACGGGTTGGCCTGGGAGCTCGAAGGTCGACTTCGGAATTCGAGGCGGAGCAGACCGGTCTACAAACGACCGGTGGAGGTTTATCTGCGACATCGGTCGAGCTTCCGACCCTGGGAACGACGGGCACGTCAGATGCCGGCGTACCACGCGTATCCGCCTTCTGCCGCCGACGACCCCATGCCCTGACCGAACTTCTTCAGATTGTCAGTGAGGGTAAGACGGGTGATGTATTTGACGCTCTTATAACCGAGTTGCCGGGTGACCCGCAGGCGAAGCGGTCCGCCAAAGCCCACGGGAAGCTCGCCGCCGTTCATGCTGTAGGCGACGAGAGTCTGGGGATGCACGGCATCGGCCATGTCGATGCTCTCATACCAGTCGGGCTGGAACGAGCGATAGAACACGTAACGGGCCTGGGGCAGAGCCCCCACTACGTCCATAATGTGCGAGAGCGGCACGCCCTTCCATTCGGCGACATAAGACCAGCCTTCCTCGCAGGCGATCTCCGTGATCTGCGTGCTCGAGGGGAAGCTCTTCAGCTCCGCCAGCGAGAACAAGGCCGGGCGGGCCACCATACCATCCACGGCAAGGCGCCACTCCGCAAACGCTCCTTGCTGAAGACGCTGGAACTTATCACCCAGGTGATCGACGGCGTTAGCGAAGGGATATTGCGAGATCTGGCTGGGGGCAAACTCGCGCGCCAGCGCGTGGCACCCCAACAAGCGCTGCGCAGCATACGTCAGCGTTTCGCCCGCGCCGTACAGCACACCTGCATCGGGCGGGATGAGTCCATAACGCGCCGCGAGCTTCGCCGCTACGGCGAGCCCGGAGGCGCCCGCGACGGTTGCCAAGCCTGCAATAATGAGTTTCCGTCGTGACATCTGGCCCATACTCACTCCTTGCGCGTGGTTAGGCGACCGGTGATCATCGCTCCCACCCGATTTCGGAATCCCGCAAGACAAACCATAAAGATGTGAACCAAAAGGAAGAGGACCAGGAATCCGGAAACAAAGAAGTGTAGGGTGCGCGCGGATTGCCGGCCGCCCAAAAGTGTGACCGCGCTTGGAAGCACCGAAGTGAAGCCCGGGGACATTGCCAGGCCCGTCCAGATGATTAATGGAAAAAGCACAAAAATGACGAACAAATAGGTCAGGCGCTGAAGTGCGTTGTACGACCAGGCTTCTTCCTCACTCGGCCGCCGGAAGCGCAAATGCCTGGCAATCGCGACCGCGAGTCCTCGCGGTGAGCGGTCAGACGGCGCGGGAAGCAGGTTCCGCCGGAAATGTCCTTTCCAGAATCCGAAGGCGACGTAAAGCAGGCCGGTCAATACCGCAACCCAGGCGGATTCGAAGTGCAGGTAGCGGCTCCAACCGTTCTGGTCGGGAAGCACGTAGCCGTAGCCGGTGGGAACGGTGCCTCGAGAGGATGGAATCCGCAGCGAAAATAAGGGGGTCGTGTGTACGTTGCCGGTCTCACCCCAATAGAAGCGCGGGTGAGAGATGAGAATCTCGACTCCGGTGACGAGCAGCGCCAGGAAGGCGATGGTGGTCAGCCAGTGGGTGCCGCGCACCAGAGCAGAGTGCCGTATTTCGACCGTCGGCGAATTGGTACCCGTGGCGCGGTCGTCGGGTCCGGGTAGTTGGACACCAGGCGAGATGGACGGGGCGTCGCCCGCCTCACGGCCCGCCACGGCAGCCCCACCGGTGGCCTCGAACTTATGCGGATTTCCCATTGTGAATCTTTAACCCTACCCAAACGATACATCCGGCAGCTTCTGAATGCAACTGCCACAGAGGCAACCCTAATCCGGTGACAAAGGCTCGCGACGATGGCAGCGGTGCACGGCGGTGCGTCGCTTTTCCGTACCCCTGAACACGCGCGCGGTGTAGGGGTAGGGCTTGCCCTACCAGCCTGCCAACGGCCCGGCGAAAGGGGACGGCAAGCCGTCCCCCTGCATCGACCGCTGTTAAGAATCAACAGAATAGCGAGGTTGCGCGCGCTTATCAAACATCCGCCTCGTGCCGATAAGGTAGTGGGCGGTGGAAGTAGCTTGGCGCCTGATTGTGTCGGCCCGACGGATGCTGGTGCTGGAAGCTCTGCCGGGTGTGGTTGCGTACGAAAGGTCGGCCGAATGACGAACGAAAGTCCGGACGAAGGAAAACAAAACGCCAAGGCCGGGCGTGCACACCGCGCCACGCCGCGAACACAAAGGAACGAAAAGCAAAGTTCAATCCGGGTGGAGCGGTCCGGCGATTGGATGCCCGTGGAAGAACTTTGGCAGGCAGCACGGGCCGCTGTCGAGGCAGGCCACGATGTGACGCTGGACCTCGGCAGGATCGAACATCTCGATGCCAGCGCGCTGCAGGTTTTGCTGGCGCTCGATGCGGAACAGAAAAAGCTGGGACGCAGGCTCGAGTTGATAAATGTGTCGCCACCCTTGCGTCAATGGTTCCTTTATGCGGGGGCCGTGGAGCACTTTTTCGAGGATGGCGACCGGCCACGGTGATTTGCAAACCCGGTTCTGCCGAGCGGAAGTTTGCGGTCATCCGAATCACGATTCCGTAAGCCACGGGAGTCCCGCCGCGGAGACCGAGACTTAGAACTTGAAGGCCGTCCACTGCACGCGAAACCGAAGCGCACCCGCTTAGGGAGGAATGGCGAATTGCGAAAAGTACTGATTGTTGACGACTCGGTCACCATGCGGCAGATGGTCAGTTTCACCCTCGAGAGAGGCGGCTATGAGGTTGTCGAGGCCGAACACGGCAAGGACGCCCTGGACAAGCTCGCGTCAAGAGCCGTCGACATGATCATTACCGATCTCAACATGCCCGTGATGGACGGCATCAGCTTAATTCAGAAGGTGCGCAAAATGCCGGCTATGAAGAACAAGCCCATTTTGATGCTCACCACCGAAGGTCTCGCCGCAAAGAAAGAGCAAGGGAAGGCGGCGGGAGCCACGGGCTGGATCGTCAAGCCGGTTGATCCCGAGAAGCTGCTTCGAACCATCGCCAAGGTATTGCCATAAAACCATGAAGATCGACCTGAGCCAATTCCGTCAGACCTTTCTCCAGGAGAGTGCGGAGCACGTCGCTTCCATGGAAGCGGGACTTCTCCAGCTAAGGTCCTCGCCGGACGATGTCGAGCTGCTGAACAGCATATTCCGTTCCGCCCACTCCATTAAGGGAGGAGCGGGCTCGTTTGGGATGGACAACTTAACCCAGTTTACCCATGCGCTCGAAAGCCTGTTAGAGCGGCTGCGCTCGAAGGAAATGCAAGCCTCTGAGGAACTCATCGGGGTTCTGCTGCGATCAGTCGACGTCCTGCGAGGGCTGCTTCGAGCGGACGCGGATGCGGCGATGCCCTCCGAGGCGGTGGAACTGCTCGCTCTCATCGGCACTCTGACTCCCGGCGAAGCTGTAGGCGCGGAGGCGGCTCGCGCTCGAACGCCTCAAGCGGCGGAAGGCAGGCTCGAAACAAAACGTTACACGGTGGAGTTTCGCCCGGACAGGCAGCTGTTCACGAGCGGCACGAACCCTATCGTGCTGCTGCGAAACCTCGCTGCGCTGGGGACTGTTGAAGGCTGCCGGCTGCATTTGGAGGAACTCCCCTCGCTGGCCGATCTCGATCCGGCACAGTGCTACCTGAGCTGGAACATCGAAATCGCCAGCACTTGCCCGGAAACCGAACTACTCGAGGTCTTCGAGTTCGTCGAACACCTCGCCGAAATCCGTATTCGCGCTGTGGATGCTCCGCCGCAGCCCAACCCCGCTTTGTCTCAGAATTCGACGACAGCATTGGAACTCCGAGACTCGTCCGCATCGGACGGCCAGCGCCCGTTTGTCGAACGCCGCAAGGCGCCGGTTGCGGATCGACGCCAGTCTTCCGCTAAAACAGCAGCCGGCAGCGAGTCCGGTTCGATCAGGGTGTCCATCGACAAGGTGGATCGTCTTATCGATCTGGTGGGCGAGTTGGTGATCGCGCACGTCATGACCGCGCAGATGGTCGATGATTTCGAACCCTCCTGCCTTCCTAAGCTTCGCGAGGCGGTTGCTTCCATGGAACGCAATACGCGGGAACTGCACGAACGCGTGATGGGTATTCGGATGTTGCCGGTAGGGACACTGTTCCAGCGCCACTCCAGGACTGTTTACGACATTGCTCAGGCCACCGGCAAGCAGATGCGGCTCGAGACTGTCGGCGAAGACACCGAGATTGACAAGAGCATGCTGGAGTTGCTCGGCGACCCGCTGACGCACCTGGTCCGCAACGCCGCAGACCACGGAATTGAAAGTCCAGAGACACGCGCCGCAGCGGGCAAGCCGCCCGAAGGCGTGATTACGCTTAAGGCTTTCCACAGGTCGGGGCGGGTGGTGATCGAGGTCTCCGATGATGGCGCCGGAATCGACACTGAAAAAGTGCGGCGCAAGGCTGTCGAGCGTGGACTTATCGGCCCGGACGTTCAGATGGATGACGAGCAGTTGCGCATGTTGATTTTCGCGCCGGGCTTTTCCACGAAGGAAACGGTCAGCGATCTCTCCGGGCGCGGGGTCGGGATGGACGTGGTTAAACGCAACGTTCAGCAACTGAACGGCACCGTGTCCGTGGCCAGCGCGAAGGGACGCGGCTCGACGGTAACGGTCGAACTGCCGCTGACCTTGGCCATTCTCGATGGCCTGCTGGTGCGCGTGGCGGACCGGACGCTGGTGTTGCCGCTGCTTTCGGTCATCGAAACCGTGCCCCTCCAGGATCGGCAGATTGAGCGCGTTGCCGAAAAGGGTGAAGTGGTGGTGATCCGCGAGGAATCGATTCCGTTGCTGCGCTTGTCCAGGTACCTGGGGTTCGGGCAGGGAATCTCCGCTCCGGGACCAGCGGCAACGGAGAGCTCCAGTCGCAAGCTTACTGTCATCGTGGAAGCGGGACGCCGCAAGGTCGGCCTCGTCGTCGACGAGCTTCTCGGTCAGCAACAGGTGGTCGTCAAGAGCCTGGAGCGGAATTTGCACCGGGTTGAAGGCCTGATGGGCGCGACCATATTGGGTGACGGCCGCGTTGCACCCATCGTTGATGTTGCCGGCATTGCCGCTTTGGACCTGTTTTCAATTTACGCTCCGGGGATGTTCGTCCCGGAGGCTCCATCCCCGGCTGCGTCGGCCAGGGCAAATTGATCCGTAAAAGGGAATGAGGAGGAACACCCATGAACTGGTTTAAGAATCTGAATGCCACGCCCCGACTGATGAGCAGCTTCGGGGTGGTGCTCGTGCTGACCGTAGGGATGAGCTACCTGGCCATCAGCAACCTGCGCAAGGGGAACGAGCGGGTTGAGAGTCTCTTCACGCTGGACATGCAGGGAATCATGCATGCCAATCGGATCGCTGTGGCGCGAGGCCTGAATGGCCTTTACGTACGCGATGCCATGCTCAACGTGAATAAGCCGGTGGCAGTCGCAGAAGACGAAAGGCTGTCGTATGCGGAGCTCGCCGCCATTCAAACCGAGATCGAAGCGGTGGAAAAGCTGTTCTACACAGCCGAAGGCAAGGAAGCCGTATCCACGATGCGCAATGCGTTGCCCGCTTACGACAAGGGCGTACGCCAGATCTACGCGCACGTTGAAGCCAAAGACCTTGCCGGCGCGGAGGCTGGTTTAAGCGAGGTCATGACTGCGGGCAAGCCCCTTTTCGACGCGATGGCGCGCGCCATTGATCTCAAGCAAAAAGCTGCGGAATCGAGATATAAGGAGAATAATGCCGCCTACCAGACCGCGCGATCGCTGATGCTGACCGTGTGTTTTATTTCGCTCGCGCTGGGTGTAATCCTGAGCATCGTCATCGCCCGCGGGTTCGCAGTGCCGCTGGGGCAGGCCGTGGTTGTGTTAGGGCGGGTCGCCGAAGGCGACCTGACGGCTTCACTCGACGTCCATACCAAAGACGAATTGGGGCGGATGGCCGAATCGCTCAACCAGGCCGTGGAGAAGCTGAACAGCACCTTGAAAGAGGTCGCAGACGACGCTGCCAATGCCAGTTCGGCGTCCCAGCAACTGGCTGCCGCGGCCGAGAACATCGCTTCCGGAGCACAAGAACAGGCGGCAAGCCTGGAAGAGACCTCCGCAAGCATGGAAGAGATTGCCGGGACCGTTCGGCAGAGCGCCGACAACGCCAATCAGGCCAGCCAATTGGCAGCCAGTTCGAAGGACTCCGCGCTGCAAGGCCAGGAGGTGGTGTCGAACGCGGTCACAGCGATGGGCGAGATCAACGCGGCCTCGGCCAAGATTTCGGACATCATCTCAACCATCGACGAAATCGCCTTCCAGACCAATCTGTTGGCGGTGAATGCCGCAGTGGAAGCAGCACGCGCCGGAGACGAAGGACGCGGGTTTGCTGTGGTGGCGTCCGAAGTACGGAGCCTCGCTCAAAGAAGCGCTGTCGCTGCCAAGGAGATCAAAGGATTAATTCAAGATTCGCTGCGCAAGGTGGAAGCCGGCTCGGCTTTGGTAAACCGCTCGGGCGAGACCCTGCACGGCATTGTCGGCTCCGTAAAACGCGTGACGGATATTGTCGGTGAGATTGCGGCGGCCAGTGCAGAACAGAGCACCGGCATCGAACAGGTGAACACGGCGCTGACACAGATGGACCAGGTAACGCAATCCAATTCCGCACAGACCGAAGAGCTGTCGGCGACTGCGCAGTCGCTGGCGGCGCAATCCGGCCATCTGATGGAGATGATCGGCGCATTTACGCTCAGCAAGGGCGGTAGGGATGCTCGCGACCGGCAGGAGGCCCGGCTGCAAGAAGCCAGCCCGGCACATGCCGCGCACGCTAGCGCTACACGTCCCGCGCAACCGAGCCCCATGCATCCGGCGGCCCACGCAAGCGCAGCGCCGTCGGGTCCGGTGGCGCAACATGCCGGAGACACCTCTCGAGGAGTTTCTCCTAAGCCTGCACGGCGTGCCCGTCCCAGCAAAGGACCGGGCAGCCAGACACCGGCCCCGACCGCGACTGTACCGCCCTCGAACGGATCGGGCGGAAGCGATTCCAGCTTCGTGGAGTTTTAGCGGCGGCTGTCGTTTGGCCGAACACGGCAGTTCACATCCGGTGACGTCCGGTCACTGTGGGACGGCAAAAGGAGTGGATATGGAAGCGTCGATTGAAAAAACAATGCAGAAACCACAGCAGTTTCTAACCTTCCTGCTCGACGACCGGGAATATGGGCTGGAGATCTTTAAGATCCGTGAGATTCGTGGGTACGCGCCGGTGACTCCGATCCCGAACGTTCCCCAACATGTCCGTGGCGTCATGAACCTGCGGGGAACCGTCCTGCCGGTCATCGACCTGCGCATCAAGTTCCACCTGCCGGCGGTGGAATACAACAAGTTTACCGTCATCGTGATTGCCACGGTGGGGGAGAAGACCGTCGGACTGTTGGTAGATGCCGTCTCCGACGTGCTCATGGTCGCGCCTGACGCCATGCGAGAAGCGCCTGACTTCGGTGCGGCCGTTGACACTCGATTCATCAACGGTGTCTTCGAGTCGCGCGAGCACCTGACCGTGGCACTAAATCTGGAGGAGCTTCTTGCGGAGAGCGAATTGGCGGTTCGAGAGCCAGCAGCGGCCTAGCGCCTAAACAGAATCAGTAAGTGACCCTATTCGTGGGATGCGGAAGGGCAGGGCTTCAGAGCCTGTGTGAGAACTCGTTTTTGCTGTCATTCCGAGGAGCCGCAGGCGACGAGGAATCTCGCAGTGCGTTGAAGACACTCAGAGCGAGATTCCTCGCTTCGCTCGGAATGACAGTCCAATGGAAGTTCGCACGCAGACTCTTCAGCCCCGCCGCTGATCACGGGAGGGCCGAAAAGGAGAACCCATTTGAAGTCGTTCGCGATCGCTGACACGCCGTATGCGATGGGACCGCGTGAATTCGACGCCTTGCGCTCGATGATCCACAAGCACACAGGGATCTGGCTCCGGGACGGCAAACAGGTCATGCTGGCATCGCGGCTTTCGCGGCGCCTTCGCCACTTCGGGATATCCGACTTCGCCGAGTATTATGCGTATGTTCAGAAGGCGCCGGCCGACAGCGAAGAGATCCGCGAACTCATCAATGCTGTTACAACCAACAAGACTTCTTTCTTTCGTGAGCGGCACCATTTCGAGTTTCTGCTCAACCATGTCGTACCCGAGTTGCGGTTAGCCGCTCCGCCCGGCTGCCCAAGGAGTATCCGGGTGTGGAGTGCGGCATGCTCCACCGGTGAGGAGCCCTACACGATTGCGATCACGCTTTTGGAAGCGTGCCAGACTCTCGCGGGCTCGAACGCCGTACGAACTGCCAAAGTGAACACCAGTCCTCGTGGTTTTGGCGCAGCGGCCGGTTCCTGGAAGCTGGAAGTGGTGGCATCCGACATCGACACCAACGTGCTGGGCATCGGCCAGCGGGCAATTTACAGCGCAGAATCCCTGGCATCGGTTGCCGCGCCACTGCAAAAGAAATACTTCCTGCGCGGCAAGGATGATATGCAGGGCCGGGTGAAGGTGAAGCCGGAGGTTTCGCGGCTTGTCCATTTTAAACGTGTCAATTTGCAGGACGCACACTGGCCGCTCGAGGGTGTCTTCGACGTAATCTTCTTCCGTAATGCGCTTATCTATTTCAAGCGAGAGACTCAGGAGATCTATCTTCGAAAGATGGTGCGCTACCTGAAGCCGCGCGGCTATCTGTTTCTCGGCAATGCCGAACACATTCCGTGGCTGCACGATATTCTGGAGCCTCTCAAGCAAACGATGTATCGCTTGCGTGAAGGAGTACGATGATCCGAGCGGAGGCCGGCAGGGAGACAGGGCGGTTAGGCGGAGAAACCTCTCCATGATTCGCGTCAGACACGTTTCGGGCACGGCTGATACGCGATGGAAGCAGAGTGCGCGCGTCTACACCGGAGACGTCGCTACCAGCACAAGACCCGTCGTGCTGGAGGCCGTGCTCGGTTCCTGCGTTGCTGTCTGCCTGCACGATCCGTTTCTCTCCGCGGGCGGCATGAACCACATCCTTTTGCCGGGACGCGGCAGGGATGAGCGTAGTACCCGTTTCGGACAGTATGCAATGGAAGTGCTCATCAACGAACTGATGAAACACGGAGCAGACCGGAGAAGGCTGGTTGCCAAGGCTTTTGGCGGCGCGAATGTTCTGCGCGGATTGACGAAGACCGCTATCGGAAGCGACAACGCGACGTTTGTCCGCGAGTTCCTTTCGGCCGAAAGAATACCGTTGATCGCAGAGCGCCTGGGAGGAAAGCATCCTATCGAGGTCCATTTCTACACCGATACGGGAAAAGCCAAAGTGCGTTGTGTCAACTGTGCTCAGTGTTCCAACGTTGTGCACGCCGAGAGTTCTTACTGGAGGGCGCATCTCAGAGACAGAAACCTGAGCGGCGAAATAACGTTGTTCTGAGGGTGGTTCGAATCGCAACGGCGGGTGTACGGGTGGGTCCCCGCACTATTCTATTGGGCGGGCGCGAGGCAGGTTTGTATGGCGAAAGTGCTTATCGTGGACGACTCGGCGCTAGTGCGCCAACTGCTGACAAAGGTCCTTAGCTCCGACCCGGAGTTGGAGGTTGTGGGCACGGCCGGGGATCCCTACGTTGCAAGGGAGATGATCAAGGCGGTCGAGCCGGACGTGCTGACCCTGGACATTGAAATGCCGCGGATGGATGGCCTTACTTTCCTCGAAAAGCTGATGCGAGGCCACCCCATGCCGGTGATTATGATTTCCTCTCTGACTGACAAGGGTGCAGAGACAACGCTCCGCGCACTTAGCTTGGGAGCACTCGATTACGTCTCAAAACCCAGGATCGATGTTTCGAACGGCACTCTCGAGTTGGCCGAGGAGATCCTGGCCAAGGTGAAGATGGCGGCAAGAACCCGGGTGCGGCGCGCCGGCCCATCGATCGCGCGGCCGGCCCCTCCGCCGGCAATTACCTTTCAGTTGTCGACAACGCACAAGATTGTTGCAATCGGCGCATCCACGGGTGGAACGGAAGCCCTTAAAGATCTCTTGTCGCCCTTACCCGCCGACTTTCCCGGAGTCGTTATCGTGCAGCATATGCCGGAGGCCTTTACGCGCCACTTCGCCGAACGTCTGGATTCCATGTCCAGAATCAGGGTGAACGAGGCAAGAGATGGCGACCACATTATTCCCGGCCACGCGCTGCTGGCGCCGGGCGGACATCATATGGCGGTCGTTCGGCGCGGCACTGAGTTTGCCGTGCGCGTATATCGAGGCGAGCCGGTGAATCGTCATCAGCCATCGGTGGACGTGTTGTTTTCTTCCTGCGCCCGCAGTATGGGCAAAAACGCGCTGGGCGTGTTGCTGACGGGGATGGGCGCGGACGGGGCGCGAGGGATGCTTGAGATGAAGCAGGCCGCGGCTTTCAACATTGCCCAGGACGAGTCGACCTCGGTCGTGTTCGGTATGCCGCGAGAAGCAATTCGGCTCAATGCGGTCGATCGGATTCTCCCATTGCACCAGATACCGGGCGCGCTCCTCGAAAGACTAGCCACGACTTAGTTTATTCCATCTACCGTCCGCAGGCGCCTATGCCCGTTTGCTGACTGGCGCCCTGAAACCATGAAAATGCGCAGAGCGTCATGGAGTGCGGCAGCAAAGCTGCCGCCCTGGAATTCGAGCGAAGGGCGGTAGCTGGCGCTACCGCGCTCCATGATGCCTTCGGAACCTGCTTCTTCAGAGCAGGACCCGTTGAAATTGCGCTCGATAAACCAAGCAAGCACGGGGCTGAGGCCTAGTATCCCAAAAGGTCTTGACACGTGTTATCGACATATGTAGACTTTCTCTGCTGTGCTCTCCACTGTTTCTCTTTGCCTTAACGCTCTCGCCGAAGCGCTCGACTTAACGCGCTCACCCGCATGGGGAGGTTCCCAGTACGCTTTGGCGGTTGAGCCCTGGTCGATATTGCCCGGGGGAGTATCCATGGGCCTGTGGCCCACCCGAGCGAATGAAAATCGCCGACCACGTCGCCCCCGCGAAAGCGGGGGCCCATTGTTGGTTCGGAACACAATGGATTACCGCTTGCGCGGGAATGACGAGATCGGGCGTGATTATCGGGGGAGTCGGTTGAGCGAAGGAGGCCTGCCGTGAGAATCCTTGTCCTGGGTGGGGACGGTTACCTGGGTTGGCCGGCGGCCATGTATCTTTCCGCGCGTGACCACGACGTGGCCGTTATCGACAACTTCCTCAAACGCCGTTGGGAGCTCGAGCTCAACGCCCAGCCCCTGATTCCGACCAGCACCTTGCAGAAGCGGGTGCAGGTTTGGGAAGAGGTGACGAATCACCACATTTCCTGCGCTATCGGCGACTTGTGCGATTACGAATTTGTTCGCACGGCGCTCGGCCGTTTCCGGCCCGAGGCGATTGTGCATTTCGGCGAGCAGCCATCGGCGCCCTTCTCCATGGTCGATCAGCGCCGCAGCGTGCTGACGGAGGTCAATAATATTACGGGAACCCTGAACGTTCTCTGGGCTATGCACGAAGTCGTGCCGTCGGCTCACTTGGTCAAGTTGGGCAGCATGGGAGAGTACGGCACCCCGAACATTGATATCGAAGAGGGTTTCATCGAGATCGAGTACCACGGCCGCAAAGGAGTTTTCCCTTTTCCCAAACAGCCGCTCTCTTTCTATCATCTGAGCAAGGTCCATGACAGTCACAACATCATGTTCGCGTGCGGGGTGTGGAAGCTGCGCTCGACGGACCTCCACCAAGGCATCGTTTACGGAGTCGCGACGGACGAAACCGAATGTGACGCGCGCCTAGCCACCAGTTTTCACTATGACGGGATTTTCGGCACCTCCCTGAACCGCTTTTGTGTGCAAGCCGTGGCGGGCGTCCCGCTCACCCTTTACGGTTCGGGTAGCCAAACGCGGCCGTTCCTGAATATTCGTGATACCTTGCGCTCGGTCGAACTCGCCATCCTCAATCCACCGCAGGCAGGAGAGTATCGCGTCTTTAACCAATTCACCGAGACCTTCAGCATCTTGGAATTGGCCGAAACCGTCCGGTCACAGGCTGAAAAGCTCGGCTGCGCGGCGACCATTGAACACCTTCCCAATCCCCGCGTGGAAGAGGAAGAGCACCACTACTGCCCCCGCCACCAGAAGCTTCTCGGCTTGGGCCTCGAACCGCATCTCCTTTCTGACGTCCTGGTGGACAGCATGCTCGTTGCGATCCGCAACCACGCGCACCGCGTCCGGCGTGAATCGATCCTGCCGCGCGTCCAATGGGACAGCACTCCCGGCATGGCGGGACCGGCAATTGAAACCCGGCAGTCCGAGTTGTCGGCTGTTTCAATGTCGCGGTTTTCCGAGTGGGTGTTGCAAAGAGACGTGGGAGGCGGCGCCGGAATGCGCTTTCCTCCTACGGCGGACGGGGAAAAACTCGCGGCTGATGGCCTTGAGGAAAAAGCGGCCCCAAAGGCCGATTAACAGCAGGGCGCCGAAGAGCAGCACGGCGTCGAGGCTCGAGCGGTCGCGGCGGGTCCAATAAATGCCTTCCTGAAGGTTCAGCCAGATCGCGAACTCGTCCAGAGTGAGTGCGGCGCCAACACCATAGAGCAGAGACATCAGACGGCTGGCGAGGAGAGAGGACGACCTGCTGCCCGTGCCGATTTCAATCAGCCAGCCAAACCCCACAGCCAGCAGAAGCAGAATTCCCCAGACCAGGTGATGAACGTGCGTGCCGCGAATGTAAAGGTAACGAAAGGGGCCGACGCCGCGGGAAGCCAGGAAAGCCAGCAGGCGGGCCACGGCGAAGCTGGTAAAGAACCCGACCGCAGCAAGGAAAAGGCGGCGTTTGGGGCGATCCGGAACGTGCTGATGAAAAAGCTCACCCACGCGCGGAACGTACAGAATCAGAAGGATAGCAGCGGTGGAGATAATAATCGAAATTATAAGTAGCCAGGTTGTGGGCGACACGAGCGCGGCTTCTCCTGGGCAGCACGGACGGCTATTTGCCAACGCCCGTTGGTCCGCTCAAATCCGGCTAGCGGAGGGACTCCGGGCCTGAGTTGTTTTACTCCACCTACCCCACTTCTGGCAAGTCCGTTGTAGTCACCCCAGTCCGTCGATAACCGCGCCGCCGTCGGGGGACGGCTTGCCGTCACCGTATTTCTGCTGGCGCCGACGAGGGTAAGGCAAGCCCTACCCCTACGCCGGCAGGGTCCAGCCGCGTGCGATGCTGAGGCGTTTCAAGTCTGGAGTTTTGGATGTGGCCCAGAGGCCGCGCTGTGATTCAATGGCCTGGAAGAGGCAGTGCCAGCGTTTTCTTCATGGCTTGCCCTTCCACAATCTCATAAATCTCGTCTCCCGCGACGTTGCGGAATTCCTGCACGAGTCCGCTGGGCCATTGGACTTTGACTTTGCTCATCATGGCGTCGCGGCCCAACCCGAAATGGAGGCGCGTATCATTCGTTGAGTTGTAACTTCCTCCCCCACGGACCTCGTCAATCTGAGTCATGCCGGACGTGAAAACAGTGACGCGCGCGCCGATCGCGGAGCGGTTGCTCCTGGCGCCGATGAGATGAAACAAAACGCGATGGTTGGCGTTGTGCGTTTCATTGACAAACAAGGAAGGGGGGCCTGCGGCATTGAAGACGACAACATCGAGATTGCCATCGTTGTTGATATCGCCAAAGGCGGTGCCACGGCGCGAACGGAGGGGGCCGTCGTTGAGACCGGTGCGATCTGCAATTTCGTCGAACGTGCCGTTGCCCAGGTTGCGGAACAATTGTATCGGCTCGCGATACTTCACTTCGTTTTCGAGTTTATCCAGTAACGACGAAAAGTTGCCACTGGCGATGAGGATGTCGGGCCAGCCGTCGTTGTCGAAATCTCCGAAGCCCACGCCCCACTTAACTGGAGCGTAGGTCAGATTGGCGAGTCCGGCTTCCGGGGCGATATCGGTGAAGCCTTGCGAGTCATTTCGATAGAGGCTCGCGGGCTGTTTGCCGTAGCGGGTCACAACCAGGCCGAGCTTGCCGTTGCGATCGAAGTCACCGAAATCTGCCGCCATGTTGCCGTAGACTTCTCCGTTCGGTCCAAGTCCGGCGCCCGACACAAGTCCGATTTCCTCGAAGGTGCCATCGCCCTTGTTGTGATAGAGGAAATTCTGGCCATCGTCATTGGTGACGAAGAGGTCGGGCCAACCATCGCCGTCGTAATCGCCCCAAATAACGCCCATGCCATGAAGCTTCTGGGGATCGCTGACGCCGGCTTTTTGTGATACATCTTCGAACGTGCCATCGCCGCGATTGCGGAAGAGATAATCGGTTTCACCCTGCATTTCGCCGGGCATCTCGATGATGACAGACCGGTAGCCAGTGGCGGAGGGGTCCGGGGGCGGCAGGTGGCGAACGTCGGTCGAAACGTAGCGCGCCACAAACAGGTCGAGATATCCATCGCGATCGTAATCAGCCCAGGCCGCACCCGTGCTGAATCCATCGACTTTGAGGCCGGCCTTTTCGGTAACGTCCTCGAATTTGCAGCCGCCCAGATTGTGGTAGAGCACGTTGTGGCCGTACCCGGTGACGTAGAGGTCCGGTAAGCCGTCGTTATCGTAGTCGCCCACCGCGATGGCATTTCCCCAACCCCGCGTGGTGAGGCCGGCAGACTGGGTCACATCGGTAAAATGAATTTGCCCGGAATCCGAATCCTGATGGTAAAGGGTGATCATCGGATCGCCGCCGCGAAGATACCGCTCGATGGTCGAGTCGTTCACGACCGCGATGTCGAGTTTGCCGTCGTTGTCGCAATCGAAAAGCGCAATCCCGCCCCCACCCATGGTTTCCACGAGGTATCGTCGCTCGGACGACGAGTGCGGAACCGTGGTGAGCCCTGCCTGCGCAGCAATGTCGCGGAAATGCATGGGAGCTTTGGAGGATGCGTTTGGCCGGCCTGCCGGGTGATCGGTGCGGGGCGATGGAAGCTGAGAGGATGGGAGTTGACGGAGAAAAAGGGAAGCCGCGAAGGCGACCGTGACGACCATCCAGGGTTTTAGATAACGCAGAGCTGACATAAGCCGTAAACGTGAAAGCACACTGGGCCGAACGGTTCATTCTATTTGAATGCCCGTAGCCGCTCAAGCCGTGCGGAATGGCTGCCTTCTTCCCAGGGAAGAGGGCCAGTCTATTAGTTAGAAGCCGGCGCGGCGGAAGCTCCACCCTTCCAGCCCTGAGCCCGATCTTACCAGCTTGGTGAGAAGTCCAGGTACCGTTTACGGATGACGCGAAGAACGAATCATCGAAGACAGCTTCCCAGATGACCCTTTCACGATATATAATGTCAGGGATATGAACGGCGCCAGGCATTCACTGGCGTTGGAGTTGCCGGCGCTCGCGGAGTTCACGGGTTTTTCGAACATCGAGACGACCATGATTTTCCGGCACGCAGCCCGCGAGCAGAAGAGCGAAGCCACGGTGAAGCTGCAAGCTTATGTCGAGGTAGCACCGAAAACCGAGCAGTTGCAAGAAAAGCAACAGGCAGAGAGTTTCAAACTGCCGGAGGATGAGTGGGGAAATCCGATCTACCAGAGCGCGATTGAGTCCCCGCAAAATCTCCCACAAGAGGCGGAAATTGAGAATTTGCAGTTCTGAATAAGTACCTTTTTTCAATAACGTGCGCCTGTAGCTCAGATGGATAGAGCGGTTGCCTCCGGAGCAACAGGTCGCAGGTTCGAACCCTGCCAGGCGTACCAATCATTTGTAAATAAAGCACTTAGCACACCACATAGTGGACCAAGCCACCTGCCCTCACGGTATCGAGGACCCGCATAAACACAAGCGTCGCGTGAACGGATGCCGAGTCTTGCTTACCCGCGCACGACAAGGAACGGTCGTTTATGTTCCCCGACCAGACCGCTTTGATTCGTCGCGAATCCACGATCAACTTGAGGTAACCGCACAGTTTTTTCTACGATGCGGCATGGAAGAACTGATTCTGATTGAGAGTGCGGCACCGCGTAGCGCAGACATGGCTACGTTGTAGCGCAGCGCGGCGCGGCGGAGCCGCAACAATAACGGGCAGATACACACAGTCTAGCAGCGTAGCGCGGAGGCACGCGCCCTTTGCGTTCCTCCGCGGCTTTTCCTTTGAACTAACGCTGCCTCTGCGCTACACTGCTGCGGAGAGCGCATCGGACGGAAGCGAATGACCATACATGACTCCAAACTCATCGGACTTCGCCAGTTGGTGGGGCGCCACAACAAAGTTTTGTACGAAGCCGTCAAGGCCGGCGGGCTTGCCGACGTCCCACCTGAAGATCAGGCGCTGGCGCGGGCGATGAGCGAGCACATGCACCTGCGGCACGTGCACAATGCGCTCGAGTTCGCCGACCTGCGCAAAGGCGAAAGGTACGAAATCGAGGTGGAGGGCAATGCAGTTAGTCCCATGGCCCACGTGGTCATGCACTCCGCCGTCAAAGGCCAAGTGGAAGCGGACCCCCGGGTGCGCGCAGCCTTCGAAAAGCTCGTCGCTACCGGCTCGAGCCCGCATCAGGCCGAGCACGTTCTGGCGTACCTGTTCGCCGAACTGTACTTCGAGATGTCCAAGCCGGAGAACACGGACGCGGATGTGGAAAAGGCGCGCTCGGCCTATTACCGGAGAATTAATAAAATCACAAGGGACGCAGCCTACTCGAAGAAACTAGCCCGCCAATTCCGCGACGAGCACCCAGGTTTTGAATAGGTCGCCTCGGCTGCTGTGACGCACACCCTTGGTGAAGAGGGCCGACGGCCCATGGCCGAAGGGCACCATTACCTGGAGTGGCTTGGGACATGGCCCTTGCTGCAAGATCCCGCGCTCCGCATGCTGCGCAACGTAGCGGTAATCAATCAAGTTCTGTATGGAACTGATCTTCCGTGCCTGTGCCGCGACCTGGCCGCAAACTCCAAACAACGAATCTTGCAGAGCTCTGAGTTGAATGATTCGGAAACCGGTGACCTAGCTAACGCGCGATGGATGTGAAAGCTTCGTACGACTCGCGGGGCATAATGCTTCGCTCTCTCTGTTGGCTATTTGCTTCAGCTTAGCGAAGGAGAACAGTGAACAGGGCTTGTTCATGCCTTATCAAAGCGTTAATCCTGCCACAGGCGAAGTATTGCAGATTTTCGAAGAGCACACCGACCAACAAATGACGGCTCGCGACCTTGAATTCAAAGGCGCTGGGGTGTAGATTACGGGTTGGGCGAAAACTCAAAATGGATATTCGGGATTAAGGCCCTCTCAGGGTTTAAACCGGATAGTGGGGACGAAGGGGCAGCAATAAACTCGAGCGGAAAATAAAGGCGCGATGATATCCGATGTTCCAGGTTGGCCATCGGAGCTGCTATGAGCTGCGACAAGGGGAGCGCCCCCGAACACCTGGCGACGGGGCCGCGGGGCGGTCCGTTGAAGTTTCGCATGAGGCTAGCGAG
>JBEKLY010000085.1:0-25138 GCA_050010015.1 Terriglobia bacterium | reverse complement strand
TTCCCCGGCGAAAGGGTCGTTCCACCCATCCAGGACGGAGCTGCGCCGTCCGGGCTAAGCGTAATGTCCGTGATGCCTTTGCTGTTCAAGGATCGGATGGTATTCCAAACACACGTAAACCGGGGGGCGCTATAGACGGAATCGTAGTACTTCCAATTATACGAATGGGGATCGCTGTTGTCGTTGACCTGTTCCCAATCGCAATCGTCAAACATGAGGCGGAAGCTCGTACATCCCACACCGGTGATGAGCTCATCAAGCACTTTCTTAACCGCTTCGGGGTTCAGGTTCCAGGATTGAGGATTGGCATTGACTCCCAACCCGTGTATGGTTTGAAAAGTTTTAGCGCCATTGACTGTCGTATTTTGAGCGCCCGCAGCGCTTACCGATACCAGAAACACCCAGCACGAGACGAGCAGGAAACCTTTCATAGCGACTCCTCATTTAAATCTTTCCGCATGGTCAAAAACTTTCTATGTTTAACCTCATAATCTGTTGAGCTGGTGAGAGGAAGCTGGCAATTCTATCGCAGGGTTTCGAACTTCGAGGTTCGGATCTGAACCGCTATCTGGACTCGTCGACCACCTCGATGGCGTTCACCATGGCATAGTTACGGCTCGGCGCGAAGCTGAGCCTGAGCAGGCCGTGGGCATCCGGCTCGAGTCCATAGAAGGTCTTATCCAAAGCGCGGCTCGCGCCGTCGGCTTCCTTAAAAATGTCGAAGTTCCGCAGCAGCGTTACGCCGTTACAGAACACGTCGAAGACGCGCGCGTCCTTCGCTCCCAAGCCGGAGTTGAGCGCCCCGAAGTAGGTCTCGGCGAACCGTAGCGTTACAGCATACTTGCCTGCGGCCACGGGAATGGCGTAGTCGAAGTTGCCGAACCGCTCCGCAGTGTAGAGATCCGGGTCCGAAGTATTCTGTACGGAGCCCGTATGCTGACCAAACCGGCCGCGCATGAAATAGCAGTCGGGACTCCATAAGCGTCCTTCGTGGTCGGTGTAAGAATCCTCGCGCGCCACAAGGCGAATGGGACGCAGCTTGCCAGGTATGCCAGGCAAAATCTCAATGGCGCTGAGGACAGGTATCTCGCGTGAAGTCGGCCGAAAGCGGAGGTGAAGGTAACCGTCGGAGGCCGGTGTTGCGTCCTTAAAAACACGCTCGTAGGCGACATCGCTCCCACCCGCCGAGGCATAGATATCGAAATCCTCGAGCAGCGGACGGCCATTCATCTCGACAGCGAATATCCTGCTGCTTTCTCCCCCTCCCGCAAACTTCGTAGGACCAAATTCCGTCTCCGCGAAGTACAGTCGCAGCTCGTAAGCGCCTTTCTTAAGGGGGATGTCGTAGGTGAACTCGCCTGCCCGGGATTGCCGGAAAATTGTTGCATCAAGAGTTCGGGTGATCGGCGCCTGTTCGCCCGTGAAAGGCTGTCCGCCCTTGAAGTAACGATCGGCGCCCCAGACCTTTCCCCGCCTGTCGATGAAGTTCTGCTTGGAATAGCCCGCCAAAATCCTGATTTCGTCACTCGGGGCGAGAGGGGCGGCGATGCCTTCCTCGCCGCTCCTCGCAGGAACCCCTTCGCTGGAGTTATTTCTTGATCTCCAGGAAACGGCCACCACGCCCAAAACAAGTAATCCCATTCCGACGACCAGAAGCGGGAGTGGAATCTTCTGCCTGGGAGAGGCGGTGCCTTCGGGATCGCTCGCAGCCTGTTTAACGATCTCTGGAGTCGCCGGCGAGTCAGTGGGATGCGCCGTGGCCGGAACCGCGCCCGCCTGCAAGCCGCTCTCATCCCGCTTCACAAACTGCGGGGCGTAACGTCCCGCTTCGAGCAAAATCATCATGGGATGCCGGGCGCCTTCGCCTTCGTAGTACTTGCTCAGTTTATCCCGTAACCGGTGGGTCTCCACGCGGACGATGGAACTTATGCCCGGATCAAAATCGGCAGTTCTTCCCAGCGCATCGACAGCGATGCTGTACTCGTTGAGATCCTCAGTAGCGCCTTCGAGACACTTCTCACAGAGGTATTTCAGGAGCCTGGAGAGATTGGGTGATTTCGCAAAAGACTGTGACGCAAGCACCCTATCAAGCTCGGACCGCTCCTCGGGATACGTCGTTCCCGGAGGCATAGCTTGGCTCTCCTTCCTTGCGGAAACCTTATAGCACAACCAGACGCGAGTCGCAATATGCCAGTACATGGCCGCGAGAACAGGGCTATCGGAATCCGAACGAAAGCCTGGACGCCGATTAGCGAGGGCAAAGGCGAAGTGATAAACCAGGCTACTCCGCCCGCAACTGGTGAGAAATTATTTTCACACCACCGAACGCCCCCATCGGGGACCCAAGCCCCGTTTCTGGACGACGACCTGCCGAGTCGACCACACTACGCTTACTTCCCGAGCGGCGCCACCGCCCCGAATCTCTCTCGCGTAACTGTGTGGGTTGACATCTTACCCAAAGCAGGGATACTTGGGTTATATCTCTACCCAAAAGGAGAAAGACCGGCTGGAACTGTCGCAAGGCACGCTGGACAAGTGCCGCCGTGAGCGGACCCGCACCAGCTAGCGCCCATCCCCGCCTTGCGCTGCTGAACACGGTACAGGTTAAGCGCCTATGCCCTCCTTGGCAGTTACCGCCATCCGCTCAGATATCCTATCTCTACTGAATTGCAGCGCGCCACCCCAATGTCGGCTCCATTGCTTTCGGCCGATTCCATTTTTCTTCGCGGGTTTGACAGACAGGAATTTCGTCTTGACACGAGGATATCAGTGTGAAAACATTCCATTACTCGTGGCAAGGCGCGAGACCCAACGTTGAAATTGAGTAGTTACCAGACGATCCTGCTCGCCGGAGGAGGTTGTGATGCCCGCGCTGAAGCGAAACCTAGTCCTTCTATTGTCGCTGGTGTTCTTCGCTACCCTCTCGAGTTTTGCCCAGCAGAACACAGGCTCAATCTATGGCAACGTAACTGATCCCACAAACGCAGCCGTCCCCGAGGCACAAGTCAGCTTGAAAAATCTGGACACAGGCTACTCTCGTCAACTTGTGACGGGAAGCGGCGGGGATTTTTTCGCCACTCCGCTACCCGTCGGGACGTATCAGGTGACGGTCACGAAAGCAGGGTTTCAGAGCCAGACTCAAACAAATCTAATTCTCCAGGTCCAGCAGAAACTGGAAGTAGATTTCACGCTCGGCTTGGGGAAGTCGACTCAAACTGTCGAGGTCACAAGCAAGACACAACTTCTGCAGGTCAATGATGCTTCGCTCGGCGACGTGGTGAACAATAACGAAATCAACGAACTTCCGCTGAATGGCCGTAATGTCTATCAGCTTGTTGCCCTCACGCCGGGTGTCACTTCGACCCCTGATTCTCTGCCTTCTATCGGCGGCCAAATCGGCCAGCAGCAGACCTACGTTCTCGACGGACTGAACAATTACAACTATCAGGGCTCCATGAATTCCGGCGGAGCGTGGAACATCGCCCCGGCTCCAGACGCAGTGCAGGAGTTTAAGGTTCAGACCAACAACTACTCCGCGGAGTTTGGGACGGGCGAAGGCGTGATTAATGTGGTTACCAAGAGCGGCACGAACACCCTGCACGGCAGCCTGTATGAGTTCAATCGCAACGCCGCGTTGAACACGCGTGATTTCTTCTCGCCCGGCGTACCCCCCTATGTTCAGAACCAGTTCGGCGGTAGCCTCGGGGGGCCCATCATAATCCCGCACGTCTTTAATGGCCTGAACCGGACCTTCTTCTTCTTGGATTACGAGGGGTACCGGACACGCGCGGGAACGACCCAGAACGTCTTCTTGCCAAATCCCACTGAGGCAGGAGGTAATTTTTCCGATCTGCTGACCGGCGCGACTTTTACCGATCCCTGTACTGGCGCAGTCTACGATACGGGCCAGATTTTCGACCCCACCTCGACAAAAGCCGTAACATGCAGTAACGGGGGCCAAGGTTTCGTGCGTACACCCATTCCAGGCAACATATTGAGCGCAGCGCAGATTGTCGCTCCAGCCACAAATACTCTGGCGTTGGTGCCGGCGCCCAACTCACCTGGCAATCGGTACATCTGGAATCCTCCCCTTCGCAACGACTTCAACCAGTTCGATATCAACATTGATCATCAGTGGGGCGCCCATGATCGAATTGCAGCTCGGTACTCTTTCCGTGATGTGCCCCAGGGGGGAGTGCCCGATTTCCCTGGACCTGCCGGACAAGGGACAAAGGTTCTGAATCGGCAACAGCGAGTCGCCCTGGAAGACACACACATCTTCTCCCCAACGGTGGTGAACGAGTTTCATCTCGGATACGTCCGAAACGGCTATCAGAGCCGGCTGATCGATACGACGCTTAACCCTGCCTCTCTGGGTTTTCAGAATGTCCCGTATGAATCGGGTATCCTGGGAGGCCCGCCGGAAATCAGTATCGCTGGGGTCGCTGGAATCGGCGCCGCCGGTTTTACCCCCACGCTAACTACCTCCCGCAATCAGATGCTGTATGACACCTTAACTCTCATTCGCGGCAGGCACAGCTTTAAAATTGGGGGCGATGTGTTCAGTTGGTGGACGACGCAGTTTGAGGCTACGGCTTCCGTGGCTGAATACGGGTTTACCGGCATTCTCACCGCCGATCTTAACGCTCCCTCGTCAGTGGGCACCGCCGCTGTCGGTTCGCCGCTGGCGGAGTTCCTGTTCGGAATTCCGACCTCCGACGACCTCAGCAATACCATTCTCGCGGACTGTGGCCGCAAAGCTGGTTCGCTGTTTATCCAGGACGACTGGAAGGCTACGAAAAAGCTGACCGTGAACCTGGGGTTGCGGTGGGATTTTGGGAGTTCCGACCACGAGCGCTTCAACCGGGTTACGAACATTGATCTTGCGAATGGCGATTATGTGATGCCGGCTTCCCGCAAAAACCTTGCTCCTCAACTGCCGCCCAGCTTCCCGGTCGAGTGGTCGAACAGCAATAGTCTCGCTTACGTTGACAATCGTAACTTCGGTCCGAGAGTGGGGTTGGCCTATCGTTTGACTCCGAACACCGTGATTCGAGCGGCGGGCGGCGTGTTCTTCATGAACCTTGATCAAACCACTTTCACGATCGACTTGCCGTTGAATCCTCCTTGGGAGTCCGATATAGACGTTTTTGCTCCCCCAACTGGGCCCATTGATCCAATCACAGGCAACGTGGTGGTGCCCGTCACGAATATGACAACAGGTTTTCCTTCCGATTGGGCCACCAATCCGAGCTTGGTTTCGCAATCGCTGCTGTTCCCTGTTGCTTTCCACCCGAAGACACCCTACACCATAAACTGGAACGTCACCATCCAACGCGAGATTACTTCTAACTTGACGCTGGAGACGGCTTATTCCGGGACCCACGGTGACCATTTGTGGGTCGGAGAAGACGTGAATCAGCCTTTTCCAACTGCCAATCCCAACAGTTCTGTACAATCCCGAAGACCCTATCCGAACCTGGGAAGTGCGGCGTATGGTTGGACGGGGGCCTTTTCGAACTATGATGCGCTGCAAGTGAAGCTCGAGAAGAGGTACTCCCACGGTCTCACGTTTATGGGCGGCTACACCTGGTCTCACGCCCTAGACGACGCTCCCCAAGCAACGGCTCTCGCCAACACGGGTTCAGGTGGCAACGACGACATCCGCGACGCACGCGACTTTAGAGAAGAATACGGCAACTCGGGTTTTAACGTCACTCATCGGTTCGTGGCGAGTTGGCTCTACCAACTTCCCTTCGGACACGCTCGTCGTTTTGGCGGCAACTGGCGGGGCGCCGTGGACCAGGCACTCGGGGGCTGGGAAATTGGAAGCATTGCCGCCCTGCAAACCGGCTTCTGGTTTACACCCGGAACCTACTTTGACCCGGCGGACGCGCCAGCCTACTTTGATCCGGCTCGTCCTAATCTGGTGGGCAAGCCCAAAGACTTTTCTTACGGGCAGGCCACCCAGGCTTCTTACGGATGTCCCACCGGGCATAAGTCCATCGAGTGCTTCTTCAATCCCGCGGCCTTCACCTACGCCAATCCCGGCACCTTCGGAAATGCCGGGCGGAATATCGTGGAAGGTCCGGGATTCACAGGAGTCGACTTCACGATTCACAAGGACTTTGTCTTCAGCGAGGGGAAGACCCTCGAATTCCGGACGGAAGTCTTCAATATCCTGAATACGCCGAATTTCGGAACGCCTGATATCGAGTTCGAAGACCCGACCTTCGGCGCACTCCTGAGCACCAATCATGCTACGCGCGAGATCCAGTTCGCGCTGAGGTTCAAGTTTTAGAGAGGTGCTGGAGAGTCTCCGGAGCCTTTCATCCCGGTATATCAGCGGCCTGCAGGCACGATTTAGGGCTGGTTAGAAGCGACTGGAGTCAGGGCGTTAGTGCGTGTGAAGAGCCAACAAGGAGGAAATTCGTCCACGTCCAGTTACCGCGCGATTTGCCAGCGATGCCGCAGCATCGCACGAGAAGACCGGTACCAAGCAACCTGCCCCCGTTGCGGTGGCAACCTTGATTTCGAATACTCACTGAAGCGTGAGAGAGAGCGTTTGCCGGACGATTCGATGTGGCGATACCGCGCCGTTCTGCCGGTTAGACCCGAATCGGAGGCGGTTACTCTCGGTGAAGGTTGCACGCCTTTACAGAAGAGCCGGAGTAAGAGTCGATGCGACATCTATCTCAAGAACGAGTGCCTGAATCCGACAGGTTCACACAAGGATCGGGCGCTTTCGATCGGTCTCACAAAAGCCCGGGAATTCGGGTACGGCACAGTGATGCTCTATTCTGACGGCAGCGCCGCGCTTTCATCGGCGGCTTACGCAGCTCAGGCTCAATGCCGGAACATCACCGTAATGCCCTCAGACACGCCGGATTTCCGCGCTGTTCCGTTAGCATTTTACAACTCCATTATTCTGAGGTACCAGGGACCGAACGCCGAGGCGCTGGCGTGGGTGAACAGTGCCTGCCGGACGCTCGGCTTGTTTGAGACGACGACTTACCGGCGTGCCAACCCCTTCCAACAAGAGGGGCCGAAGACGATCGGGCTGGAAATTTTCGAACAACTGGGCCGAGTACCCGACTGGATTGCGGTTCCGTTGGGAGGGGGCGGAACGCTGGCCGGGATTTGGCGGGCGTTTGTGGATCTGAAGTCTACTGGAGAGGCGATGCAATTGCCGCGGATGGTAGGGGTCCTTCCGGACGGCTACGCTCGCTTGGCTTTGGCACTTGAACGTGGCATCCGCTCACGCGAGGATCTCGAAGCTCTGGAGGTCCCTGCCGCTCCGACGACGATCCAGGTGAAGATTGCGATGACGAATCCGCCCGACGGCATCGAGGCCCTTGAGGCGATTCGGGAATCGCACGGACAACTCCTCTTCGCAACCGATCCAGAGACAGTTGAGGCGCAGCGGGCCCTGGGAGGCCGCGAAGGAATCTACGCGGAGGCGTCAGCCGCGGCTGCCTGGGTTGGTGTGGAGAAGCTTATTGCAGCCAACGCGGTTGGTGAAGGCGAAACCGTGGTCGCAGTCATCACCGGCTCCGGCTTCCGCGAAGTCCAGACGGCCTCGGACTTCGCGCGACTGTCCATTGTCACCGTGACCCCGGCGGACGGGCTCAGTACGGTCGAACGAATTCTTCGGATGGGTTCATAGAGATAAGGGGGAGAAGCACAATGGGAAACGCGAGCAAGTTGTTTGATCTCGAGGGCAAGGTCGCAGTGATAACGGGAGCGGCCGGCGGCCTAGGCAGCGCCATGGCGCGTGGTCTAAGTTCGGTCGGTGTCAAGGTCCTGGCAGCGGACATCAAGGAACCGCGGAGTTCGCTGGGAAACGATGTGGTGTTCCGGCTGACCGATGTCTCGCTTAAGGATCAAGTCGACGCTCTGGTCGATGACGCCGTGGCGCGTTTCGGGCGGCTCGACATCATGGTGGCGAACGCCGCGAACGGCGGCGGCGCCACGGCAGACAACGAGACGGTTGAAGGTTGGGACCAAGTGCAGGCGGTCAATGCCCGCGGAGTTTTCCTCTGCGACCAGGCGGCATCTCGCAAGATGATAAAGCAAGGGGGCGGCTCGATCATCAACACAGCTTCCGTGCTGTCATTTATAGGCAGTCCGTGCGCTCTCGCCTATAGCGCCAGCAAAGGGGCCGTCATACAGCTTACGCGGACTCTTGCCATCGAGTGGGCGAGATATAACATCCGGGTGAATGCCATCGCACCCGGATTTTTCCGGACGCCGCTCAACCAGAGTTTCCTGGACTCGGAAGTGTACATGAAGCCGATCGTCGACAAGATACCTTTGGGAAGGATTGGCGAAACCGATGAGATTGTGGGCATCGTCATCTACCTTGCTTCCGAGGCAAGCCGCTTTATGACCGGTTCCGTGTTAGTCATCGACGGCGGCGAAATGGCCGCCGGAGGCTATACCGAGGGCTGTTTCCCGTTTATCTACAAGATGGCCTGAAGGCAAACCAGTACTGACTTTGTTCACTCGAGCCTGACTTCGATGCTGAGCCTGGATGGTTGTACAGTGAGGCTGAACCGCTTCAAGGCGGTTCTTGAGACTGAGGGCGTGGATGCCGCCGTTCTCTCCAACCCTCGCACGATATATTATCTGTCGGGCCATCTGCGCGAAGAGGAGTCTCCTCAGTTTCTGGTGGTCACGCCGGATCGCCGTACGATTCTCGTGACGGATTCGGCTCCCTCGATGTGCACGGCTGATGAGGTGCTGACTTACGAAAGTTACTCCATAGATTGGCCGGTGAGCTTTGCCGCGGTGGCGGCCCGGGCTGGAGCAAGTCTTGAGCAGGCGATCGGGAAGATCAAGGCTCCGACTGTATCCGTAGGAATCGAGCGCGAGCGACTGAACTGCGTTTTTTTTGAGTTGTTAGCTCGCCGCTGGCCGGCAGCCAAAATCCACAATCTAACGCCGGGGCTTTGCCAGGCCCGCCGGCGCAAAGATGCTGATGAGATCGAGCTGATCAAGCAATGTGTAGAGGCGATCGAAGCCGGCTATGCAGCCGCGCGTCGCGTCATCCAGCCGGGAATTACAGAGCTGGAGCTCTTCAATGAAGTGCACGGGGCAATCGTTAAGCGGGCGAGATATCAGTTGAAAGTCAATGGCGACTTTGCTTGCGGCGTTCGCGCCATTCGCGGAGGGGGCACTCCCGTCGACCGCCGAATCGAGGCTGGCGACCTTTGTATTCTCGATATCTATCCCAGTTTTCATGGCTACCATGCCGATCTTTGCCGCACCTTCGTGGCCTCCAAACCCACGGAACTCCAACGGGAGGCCTGGGAGATTGCACGGGCCGCACTCCAACAGGCGGAACGGATGATTCGTCCCGGAGTGCGCGCGAGCCTGGTGTGGAAGGCGATTCGCGATTTGGTTGACAGGTATGATTTTGTCCGCGAGTCGTTCTGGCACCACGCGGGCCATGGTATCGGACTTGATTCGCAGGAGCCGCCGTGGATTATTCCCGGCGGGGATCATGTCTTTGATGAAGGTGATGTGATCGCCCTGGAACCCGGTTGCTACGCTACTTCGCTGCAAGGTGGAGTCCGCCTCGAGCGGAACTACATTGTCGGTAAAAACGGGCTGGTTAACTTGTCGGAGTTTCCCCTCGATCTGATTTGATCTGGAGGCCGTTACTTTGCTACGACATCAATCTCGATCTGCCGGAAAAGGCGCTCACAAGGAAAACGCAAACAAGCGCATTCGCATCCTTTACGCCGGCGACTCCTGGTTCACTGCAGCAAGCTTGAGCGTGGCGAGCAGCTTCTCTTACGACCTGCGGGGTGCGAGTGTGGATAATTCGGCTGAGAAGATCCTGGAATTGTGGCGCAGGAACCCACGCTACGAAGTCAGCTACATCGCGGGCTGGGACGTGGTGAGTAAATTTCCCGAAACGCCCGAGGCGCTCAGCCAATACGACGTCCTGATCCTCAGCGACATCGACAGCGACTCCATTGTGTTATACCCGGTCGAGCGCTCGACGCGGGTTCCCATGGGCCCCAACCGATTAAAGGGGATCCGCGAGTACGTGAGGTGCGGCGGTTCACTGTTGATGATCGGCGGGTACTTCAGCTTCGTGGGCCGTCAGAACGCCGGCAACTACCGGGGAACACCGGTCGAGGAGGTTCTTCCGGTGGATTGTCTAGCCGTGAACGATGACCGGGTGGAGACTCCCGAGGGGGTTCAAGCCAAGGCTTTGCTTCGCACCCATCCCATTCTCCGCGGGATACGCTTTGGCCCCGAGCTGATGTTCTCGGGTTACAACAAGGTGAAGGCGAAAGGCAATGCGAAGGTGCTTGCAGTCATCAAGGAGACTGGCGATCCGTTGATTGCGGTCGGCCGTTACGGAAAAGGCCGGACGATGGTGTTCACCTCTGATATAGCCCCACATTGGGGAGCCGGTTTTCAAACCTGGAGTTTTGCTGGACAGTTTCTAGACCAGACGCTGGAGTGGCTTGCGGCCCGCTGATTCGTCCTGCTTCCTACGCCGCATTGAAAATGACCGCCCTCCTCAGCTGGAGGAGAGGCCGGGGCCGTTAGTGGCAGCGTCGGCGTACCCGTCGAGCACCCCGCGCCCTTCCTTAGGAAGGAGAGGAGCAAGCTTCATGGTTTCCAGATATCCGTCATCTGTTGCTATGAGCGACTGCATTGATAGAGATCCCGCCGGAGGACAAGCATGTTGAACGTCCGTAATCGGACAAAGATGCTCGAGTATCTTGTGGCCGTGGCGGGGCTCCTGGTTGTGGGGGTTGGACTGAGAAGCGCGGTTGCGCAGTCGGGAAGCCCATCATCGGCAAATGCGGGCAGCGATACAAGGTTGATCATTCCCACTGAGACTCAGGAACCGCTCGCCAATCCCTACATGGGTTGGGGACTGTGGGCCGGGTCATACTATGATTTCTCGCCGGAACAATACGGCCAAAAGCTCTCCGTGGCGGATAATACCACTGCTTTCGGCGACGATGCCGCACGTTTCAGTTGGGTCTTGTTGGATTGGCCATGGGCCGCGGCAGAACCGTCGGAAGGTCAGTTTGATTGGAAAGACTTTGACGCGGTCATCGACTACTGGAAGGCCAGAGACAAGCAAATTGTACTGCGCTTTTGGGTTACGGACGATCCGGGATGGAGCGGCAAACCGGGCGGTGTCCCTTGTCCAGACTGGCTTTGGGCCAAGGGTGCTCGCTACCGGGAGTATGTCGGAAACGGGGGCGTCAAGCGGCGCGAGCCGGACTATGCCGACCCTTCTTACCAATCCGTCTATCTTCCTCAGCTCAAGAAACTGCTCACCGCCTTCGCTGCGAAGTACGACAAGCCCGGCTCGCCGGTGATTCTCCTTCAGGTAATGGGCTATGGCCACTGGGCAGACTGGGCCACTTGGTATTCCAAATACAAGTTCCCGAGCCTCCGGTTCAAGCATGACCTGCTGGCCAAGCTCATGGGGATTTACATCGACACGATCAAGAACATCCAGCTATTTGAAATGGCCTCGGGCGACTGGGACCGGCAGGAGGTGGAAAAAACCCTTCAAGACCGCTTGTACACGAAAGCCCTCGACGTAGCCCTCGCCCACAATTTCGGGTTAATCTGGACCGGCTATATTGATGGGCTGAGTTACTGGGACCGCGACCTCAAGGACCAGTACTGGCGGACTCACCCCATTATCGCCGAGGGTAACTGGGACTATGGATTGATGAAGAGCCAGCCCATCCACGGCACGTGCGACGAGAATCTCGATCTCGCTCTGGAGTGGCATTCGAACTTTGCCCACTTCTACTTTGACGCCACCGCCTACAAGCGGGTTATGCAGGACGACCGCAGCTTCATCGAGCGCGGCCTCGAGAGCGGAGGCTTGGGTTACCGATTGGTACCCACGTCTTTAAGCTGGCCTAGTGAGTTGCCGGGCGGAAATCTTATGGTGTTTCGTCAGACTTGGGTGAACCGGAACGTGGGCCGCCTTTACGTCCAGCACTGGCTGAAATTGTATCTCACGGACAGTGCGGGGAACGAGAAGTTTGCAGAGGTGGACTCCAGCTTTGACCCCACCACCTGGGTGAAAGGGCAGGATTATTCTCTCACGACCGTGTTTCATCTCAAGAAAGACTTGGCCCCGGGGACGTACGACGTGCGAATCGCGCTGGCGGACTCGCAAGGCACTCCCCGCATCAATCTGGGAATCGACGGCAAAGACTCGCAGCAGCGCTATAAAGTAGGGGTGATTCGGATTCGTCCGCCACTCGAGATCAAGGGCTGCGATCAGACCTACTGTCCTTAGTGCGGCTGTGTGGTGTCGTAGTACAGCAGCCGAACGTCCGGGCGGCTTCACGCCGCTACATGGCGAAGTACAGTCGACACTACAAATTCAAATTCATGCACTACCTGTGATAGAACGTACTTGCGGGCCAGGAGGGGTTATGTTCGAGAGCGGTCTCGCATCGACGTTTCGTAAGGCGGCTGGTACAAATCGAGGATTTACTCGACGAGTCACAAACTATCCGGAGGTCATACAACTATGAGGAAATTGCCCGCGATTCCTCGCGAAGAGTATCCCGAACGGTTGGAGCGCCTGCGAGCGCTGATGAAACCGGAAGGGCTTGCGGGGGTTCTGCTGACCACCGGAATGAATCTCGCCTATTTCACGGGTTACCCTTCGCCAGTACGCAGCGTCTCACGACCTTTCTTTGTGATCTTGCCCCTTAGCGGAGAAGCGGTTTTCTTTACCCACTATGGCCACAAAGAGGAGGCTGAAAGGTTCTCGTGGATCAAGGACGTGCGTTACTATACTGAGCTCTCACATGCGCCGGTAGAGATGATTCGCGAGGCCCTGCGCGAGCGCGGTATCCTTGGCAAGAACATTGGCATGGAACTCGGCTTCGAACAGACTCTCGATATCTCCTATCTTGAATTCTGCAGGCTGAGTGAGATTGTGAGCCCGACAAAGTTAGTGGATGCCGGCTCCCTGTTCTGGCGATTGCGGAGAGTCAAGTCGGAGGCGGAAATCCGGTGCCTGCGCGAGGCGTGCAAGATTACTACGGAAGCCTACGCGGCGACGTTTTCACGCCCCTACGCTTCTGAACTGGAGATTTTCCAAACCATGCGGCGCGAAATGGAAGATCGCGGCGGGGGCCAGCCGTCCGTGAACATTACTTCCGGCAAAGGCAACTACGACCTGGTTACCAAGCCGCCTGACGAACGGCCTCTACGGAAGGGGGACATGGTCTGGATGGATTGCTGCTGCCGGATTGCGGGGTACTGGTCCGATTTCTCGCGGGCTGCCGTGATTGGATCGCCCTCAGCGGAGCAGGTTAACGCTCAAGAGGCGATCCACAGGGTCACCTCAGACGCCGTCAAGATGGTGCGGCCCGGAATCCCCGCTTCGAGCATCGCGCGCTTTTGCTTTTCACAGCTCGAGAGATTGCCCTTTTCGACCACTTCCTCGATTGCCCGGCGCGCTGAGCGTGTCGGCCACGGGGTCGGCCTCAACGTAACCGAACTTCCACACATTTCCGAATATGATGACACGCCTCTCGAACCAGGAATGGTGATCACCCTGGAACCGGGGGTCGCTACGGAATACGGGACCTTTCACGTGGAAGAGAACCTGGTCGTCACTTCGGAAGGGAGCGATGTGCTCTCTCAGGCCGGCAGAGAATTGTGCCAGCTCGCGCTTGCCGATTGACGGAGGCAAGAAAGACAGCGTCGGAGAGGCAGCCTTCATGGTCCTGCCGCCTATCCGAGACTTTTCTGAGAAAGGAGTATTCGACATTGCCATCACGACAATTGGATGCCAATAAACTTACCCTTTGCAGCCGCAATCTCCTTCAGGTTGGATTGCCAGGCTATACCGGGAACATTCGGATCGAGGTACCTTTCCATGTTCTTGTTGGCAAGGAGCCCGAGCCAAGAGCGCTGCTCATCGCCGGTGTTCATGGGGACGAATACGAGGGCGTAGCGGTGCTGCAGGATCTGGCCAAGGAAATCGATCCGGCTGAATTAAGAGGTACGTTAACTATCGTGCCGGTGGCGAACCCCCAGGCGTTTTACGCTCGTGCCCGGCGACATCCTGTGGACCTGGCCGATCTCAACCGCAGTTTTCCTGGCAACCCAAACGGCACGATCTCAGAACGGTTGGCGGACTTGTTATTCCGAGAGCTCGTCCTCGGCAATGACTACGTGCTTTCCATGCACTGTTGGGGTCACGACGCAACTGTGATTCCTTACATCGAGCACCAGGAGGATCAATCCCCCGCTGGTAAGAAAGCAGCGGCAGCCGCGCTGGCGCTCGGCCTCGAGTTCATTCACCCCTACCAGTGGCCAGAAGGTCTGCTTGCACTGGCGGCCATCCGCAATGGAATTGCAGCCATCGAACCCGAGGTCGGTGGATTGGGCACTCTTACCGCTGCGGGCCGCCGTGCTTACCAGACGATTGCCTATCGTTTCCTCAGCCACCTGCAAATGGTCAAGGCACCCGAAGCAGCTCTTGATGCTCCCCATCCCCATCCGAAAATTGTAGACCACTCCGATTGCTTTGCGAGCTACGCCGGTCTTCTCCGCAGGTATGTGAACGCTGGTGACAAAGTAGTCGAAAATCACCTGCTCGGCACAATCTGCGATCTAGCAGGCAGAACCCTCGAAGAGATCCGCGCTCCACGCGCCGGAACGGTAGCAAGCACACGGGTATTCAGCTCTGTCCAACCTGGTGAGCGAATCGTCCAGGTTTTCTGGGAAAAGTGAAGTCCCTAGTCTTCAGTTGGGGTTGGCTGCATCATTCGCGCGTGCGCGCATCGCGCGGCGCTTCCCAGAAGCTGAGTTCCCTGCCCGTTGCAAAGATCCGGCGAAACACAGGACCCTATGGACAGTATGGCTGGTCGCAGGCTGCCTTGCCTTCGGGCGGCACGATTCGCATTGTCCCCAGCCTGTAGCGGCCAAGCGAGTCTCGACCGTCAATCGCCAGCTTGATGCGTGGATTGCCTGCGGGGTCCACGAGGGCGATTCGCACGTCATACACCCCTGGCGCCAATTTCTTCGGCGGGTGAAAGACGCTCGTCAAGGTATACGTCTCACCTTGCACCCACGTAGCCTCGTTGAAAGTTGTATCTAAATCGCTGAACTTCTCATTTCCCTGGTTGTCCGTCAGGTAGAGCTTCAAGGGATGAGCCACATACAAGCGGCCCACGCTGCGGTTGACCCATTTTTGGTCGATCAGGAGCAAATCCCCGGCTGGGAGTTCGGCGCTCCACGCCGCGCGGACGAGCGCCAGCCGGTAACCAAGCGAGCCGCTCACCAACCCATTTTCCAGGAAAGCGCGATCCTGACGGATCGCGCGCTTGTACGTCGCCGGCAGAAAATAGAAGTGAGCATAGTTCGAATGATACTCCAGCATCACTTTCAGGTTTTCAGCGAGTGTTCCGTGCGTGAGCTGATCCTTCATATCGTCATAATTCCAATTACCCTCGGCGATCAGCGGTGCTTGCCGCCAATAAGCCTCCATAAAATCGCGGTCGAAGAAACGAAGGCGGTCGATGAAACCGGTGCGAATGAATGCAAAGTTGCGTTCAAGCCCAACGTCAAGCGCTTTGCTGTACACCAGGTCGTGCAACGACTTAATCCGGAATGGACTTGGGAACTCAAGGTTCCACTCGGGGTTATAAGGGAGCAGGAGTTGGCTGTAGTGAAGTGTGTCCGAGTAGACATCGATGATCTTCGTCAGCAGGTCGTGCTCCGCCTTAGCGGTAGGAAACGGATAATGCGAATACCACGTGCCCCAGTCTGCCCAGTGGCCATAACCCATCACTTGAACCATGACCATCGGCGTGCCCGGCTTGTCGTAGCGCGCGGCGAAAGATTCGAGTAGTTTGTGGAGCAGGGGAAGATAAATCTCCTGGTAGCTGGGATCGAGGTAATTCAACTCACGGACGGTGCTTCCACCGTTTCCCGCGTATTGGCGGTAACGGACGCCCTTACTCCAGATCCAGTCAGGCAGCACCTTTCTTCCTGGACGGCCTGCCCAGCCGGGGTTGTCCGTCACCCAGGGCCGGAAGACAATTTGCTTGCCACGGCTGCCCCAGTATTGTACGACTCGATCGAAATCCCCCCAATTGTACTGACCTTCTTGCGGCTCAATGCTGGCCCAGTCCCAGTCCAATAGCACCCAACTGAATAACGGTGCGTCATCGCCAAAGCCGGTAGTGACCTCCTGGACGGTGTACTGTTTCTCATCGTTGCCAAATCCGTAAGAACCTGCCCATATCCCCCACCCCATATAGGGATTATTCAAAGGTTCCTGAATTTCCTTGGGAAACACCGTTTCCTCACGGCCTTCGGGTGGAGCTGACCGCAAGGAAGATCCCGCGGCACAAAAGGCGAGGGTCATTGCCGGCAGAACTCCGATGAGCTTGGTCAAGACTGAGTTCTTCATTCCACATACTCCCTGAGCAAAAGGTGGCGATGACAGGTCCTTTCAGCGTCTCAGGGGCAAGGGTCAGTTACGCACCCTGGGGGACCGTTGTAGGGCTCAATCCGGATCTCCCCCACCTTATACCGGCCTTGCGGATCGAGGCCCTCGATCCCCAACTTAATCTCCGGTTTCCCCGCGTTGACATCCGCCAGCGCGATCCGCACGTCATACATTCCCGGAGTCAGATTCCTGGGCAGGTGAAACACGCTGATCAGGGGATAGTCTTTCCCTTGTACCCATTGGGTCTCGTCGAAGCTGGTGTCGACTTCGCTGAACTTCTCGCTTCCTTGCGCGTCGGTAAGGTACAGCTTCAGCAGGTGCCGTACATAGAGGCGGCCCACGTTGCGATTCACCCAGTCCTGCTTGACCAGCAGCAAATCACCGGCGGGCAGAGAGCCTGGCCAACTCAGGGAGAGCGGGACCAGGCGGTATCCCAGTCCCCCCTGCTTCAGGCCTCGTTGGATTACGTCCGGCTGTTCCCGCATCGCCCGTTTATAGACGGGAGAACCGAAATAGAAATGGGTATAGTTGGCGTGCCAGGTTAACCCTACGTCGAGATTCTCAGCGAACGTGCCGTGAACTTTTTGATCCACGAGATCGTCGTAGTTCCAATTGCCTTCGGCGACGATAGGGTGTTGCCTCCAATACTCCTCCATAATGTCCCGATCCCAGTGTCCCAACCCATCGATGAAGCCTGTCCAGATCAGTCCAAAGTGATGCTCCAAGGCGACGTCCAGGGCCTTGTTATACAGATGGTCCTGCATGGTCGCGAACTCAGACACGTTCCAGTCCCAATCCCCCATCTCCATCAGTTGGATGTGCTTAAACGTCTGGATATAGAGTTGTATGATGTCGCCGAGGATTTCGTGCTTCACCTTAACGCTGGGGAATTTGTAGTGTGAATACCACGTGGCCCAGTCGGCCCAATGCCCGTAACCCATCACTTGTAGGAGAACAATCGGAGTTCCAGGTTGGTCATATTTGCGGGCAAAGTCTTGCAAGAACTTTCGCAATTCAGGCAAGTAGATGTTTTTGAAAGACGGATCGGCGTAAAGAGGTTCGCGCTGCATAACACCGCTGTTTCCCTTGTATTCGTCGTACCGCAGCCCTTTCCCCCAGATCCAATCCGGCAACACAGGCACCCCCGGATGCCCGTTCCAACCGGCGTCGTCAGTCACCCAGAAACGGACTACGAACTGCTTGTGGCGAGCTTTCCAGTAGTCGACGACCGCGTCGAAATCCTTCCAATTCCGCTGTCCTTCGATTGGCTCAATGCTCGCCCAGTCCCAATCGATGAGTAACCAGTTGAACAGAGGGGCGTCATCCCCAAACCCAGTCGTATTCTCCGCCACGGTGAATGATTTCTCGTTGTATCCGTATTGACGGGGCCCGGCCCACAGCCCCCACCCCATGTAAGGATTGGGCAGCGGCGTTTCGAGCTCCACGGGAGTTGCCTTGGTTGACTCGTCTGGTCGAGGTTGGCCGGCTCCCGCAAGCGATGCTGATGAACTCGTCAGGACCGTAAAGAGCGCCAGCGCGACAGCCCGCCGCTCCACCGGGATTGAAACAATACCATGCAGCATGGCTTTCTCTCCTCCGTGCAGACTTAGAATGGTTTTGCGAATCAGGGGCAAAACGCCTTGCCGCACCCGGCCGGACCGTTGTAGGTCTCAATCTGGATCTCGCCCACTTTGTAACGACCTTGCCCATCTTCTCCTTCGATCCCCAGTCGGATCTCCGGCTTTCCTGTCCCCTCGTCCACTAACGCGATCCGTACCTCGTACGTGCCCGGCGTCAGCTCCTTGGGCAAGTGGAAAACGCTAATGAGCGGATACTCTTGCCCTTGCACCCACCGCGTCTCATCGAAACCGGTTACAGCCTCGCTGAACTTCTCGTTTCCTTGCGCGTCGGTAAGGTACAGCTTCAGCAGGTGCCGTACATAGAGGCGGCCTACGTTGCGATTCACCCAGTTCTGCTTGAGCAGCAGCAAATCACCGGCAGGCACAGAGCGTGGCCAGCTCAATGACAGTGGTACCAGGCGGTATCCCAAACCTCCCGGTTCGAGACCGCGCTTAATCACCTCAGGCTGGTCGCGGATTGCCCGGTTGTAGCTTTGCGCTTCAAAGTAAAAATGTGTGAAATTCGCGTGGAATTCCAGCGCCACATCAAGATTCTCGCCGAATGTACCATGCACCTTCTGGTCCACGATTTCGTTGTAATCCCAATTGCCTTCGGCAGTAACGGGATCCTGCCTCCAGTACTCGTCCATGATGTCGCGATCCCAGTGGCCGAGCCCATCAATGAATCCCGTCCAGATCAGCCCAAAGTGATGTGCCACTGCGATGTCCAGGGCCTTGTTATACAAGTGGTCCTGCAAGGTCGCGAACTCAGACTCGTTCCAGTCCCAGTCTCCCATCTCCATCAATTGGATGTGCTTAAACGTCCGGATATAGACCTGCATGATTTCGGCGAGAAGCTGGTGTTTCGCAGCCACGCTAGGGAACTTGAAGTGCGAGTACCAAGTGGCCCAGTCGGCCCAATGCCCGTAACCCATCACCTGCAAAAGGATTACCGGCGTGCCAGGCTTGTCGTATTTCTTGGCAAAGGCTTTAAGAAGAGTTTCGAGCGCGGGCAGATAGACGTTCTTGAAGGAAGGATCGTTGTAGTCAAGTTCTCGCACCATCTTGCCCGCATTGCCCTTGTACTGGTTGTAACGCATGCCTTTCTCCCAGATCCAATCAGGCAGTACGGGGCCGCCCGGCTGGCCGTTCCATCCGGGATCGTCTGTCACCCAGAACCGGACTACGAACTGTTTGTGGCGGGCGCTCCAGTAGTCAAGAACCGTGTCGAAGTTCTTCCAATTGAATTCTCCTTCTTTGGGCTCAAGATCTCCCCAGTGCCAGTCAACCAGAGCCCAATTAAACAAGGGCGCATCGTCAGAGAACCCTGTGGTGTCATAAGCCACTGAAAAGGGTCGAGTGCTGAAACCCATCTGGCGCGGGGCCACCCAGATTCCCCACCCCATGAAGGGATTTGGCAGCGGAGTCTGGATCTCCGTGGGAAAAACCTTGGTTAGCTCCGGTTGTTCGGCGCCCACTGGTAAGCAACTCAGGAATATGAGGACGATTAATAGCTCAGCCGACCTTGCAGGTTTTCTCATACGATTCCCCTCTTGCATTCCTTTCCTCCTCTTTGGGATCGGTTTGTCACCTTGTGGCACGGGTCGGGCTAATCTTAGCATGCCGGTTGACGAACATGAAACAGGATCTGCTCACTACGAGATAGGCTACCGCATCCGCCTCTAACGGGGCCGAGGAGGATTGCTCACCACGCGGGATTTGAGTAACGGAATTTAGTCCTGGCGTGCGAGCTTAAATAGAAAAACCTGCACGTCCTGATCGCGCTGGCTCCGTGTCGATTCCGCCTGCGTCAGGCGCTGGTGGGCTTGCAGTTCGCTCCGAGCGCTGGCAGAGTTACCAAGATGACGATAGACGGTCGCAAGACGATAATGGGCTTCCGGCATGCTTTGTTTCAGCTTGATCGCCTTTCTATATTCTTCCGCAGCATCCCGCCACTGCGAGAGCCTCGAGTAGACGTTGCCAAGCTCAAAGTGCGCTTCGGCGTAGTTTGAGTCGAGTGCGACGCTCTTACGCAGCAGCACTCCGGCGCGCTCCAGGTCCGCCCTGTGTCCCGTAGCCTCCCCCATCTGGGAAGCGAGTTGGCCCAGAAAATACAAAGGCCAAGGCTGGGCCGGATGGCGTTCCGAGTAGGCGCTGATAAGGGATTGCACTTCCTCCGTCTTGTCTCCCGTAACCCTGGCAGCCTGCGCCAAGCAGAAGAGTGGCAACTCCTCATCCGGAAATCTCCGCGCGGCTTCGAAAAAGGTCCCGACAGAATCGTCGTATAAACCGCGACCAAAGTACGAAACGCCTTGAATCATCCGCAACCTCATCGAGCTCGGAAAATCGCTGATGGCTTGTTCTGAAACTGCGATTGCAACGTCATAGCTGCGATGCTTGAGGAGTTCCAAAGCAAAGTCAAAACGATAGGATTCATTGGCCGGTTCCAGCTTAATCGCTCGTTGTAAGGCTTGTGCGGCTTTCACATATTGTCGCTCATCCTCATACACTTGCCCGAGCAGGTTCTCGATTTCCCCTCTGTCGTTCTCTCTCTGCATTGTTTCCAGGATTTCGCGTGCACTCTCCAGATTCCCTGACTTTTGGTGGGCAAGCGCGAGGTTGTATAGAAGATCGGGGGACTTTGGCTCGCGGGCAAGCGCTTTCTCGAAGGTCTTGATAGCGCCCGGGTAATCGCCTCCTTCTGCCTGAATAGCTCCGAGCCCAGCATACGGGTCGACGGTGGGCGGTGCCAGGTCAGCAATTCTGGAGACCGTTAGCCGGGCTTGTGCGAATTCGCGCGACGCCAATTGCGCCTTAAGGAGCGTCATCAAAACCGAGGGCTGGCGCGGCGCCAAAGCGACAGCGGCTTGGAGTTGTCCAACTGCTTGGGCGCGGTCACCTCGCGCCAGCAGCACTGCGCCGAGGTTCTCATGCGCGGTGGCGTTATTGGGGTCGAGGTGAACGGCGGTGTCAAGCTCACGAACCGCGGCAGCCAGGTCACCCTGGCGCGCGTAGTGCTTACCGAGATTGACGTGGGCGGCGGCGAGGTTCGGTTGAATTCGCAGTGCCTCCTTGATTTCCTTTTCCGCTTGCTCGGGCTGGTTCTGCTCATCGAGGACGATTCCGAGCAACATATGTGCGCGCGCATCGCGAGGCTCAGCTTGTAGGTGACTGTCGAGTGCCTGTTTGGCCAACGCGAGGTTATGCTCCGCGATAGCTTTCTCAATGCTCGAATAATCCAGATTGGCGCCGAGCAAGGACCCAAACACAATAAAGCAGAGTGCAACCGCGAGCGTGAACGGCTTCGGGAATGGACACGAGTAACCCATCATTCGCCTTCCCGTAAATATCAAAAAATGCAGACGGAACCGATCTTCTGGGCGTGTAAACTCTTCCCGTGCCTCAGGGAGAGCTCACAGCGAAAGCAAAACCACAGCAACCAGCGAGCACCCCACTCCAATTGCCTGCGGCAAGGTGACGGACTCGTGCAGGATCAACGGCGCGAGAAGGACGACCACCAGCGGATAGAGCGCCGTGAAAGGAGCCACAATCGAGGCTTTGCCTCCGCTTTCCATCGCAGCAAAAAGAGCCCAGGCGCCCAGATTGTTGAGAAAACCCCCGATCAGGCCGTATGCTAGTGCACGAGCCGAGTAGTGGAAGAGCGCACTGCCTGGATAGACAAGAGGTTCGAATAGCAGGAATCCGACAATCAGTAAAACCAGGGTGGAGCCAGCCGAGATGTGATTGGTCGCCAGCTTTTGAAATATGCCGACAACTCCCCACGCAATCAGCACGATAGCAGCGTAAAGGTACCAAGGTGGCAGATGCATTGTAGTTCTCCGGTCAGGTTAAAGTGAAAAAAGCACAAAGGCCACTGAGGCAAAAACGAGCCCGACGATTTGGATCAGAGTAAGCCGCTCACGCAGGAAGCCGACTGCGAGTACAACCGTGACCATCGGGTAGAGGGATGTGGCAGTCGTGATCACGGCGGTGTTACCTCCGGTGCGGTAAGCCGCGAAAAGAGCTAAAGTTCCGATGGCAGAAAGAACTCCTACGGCAAGGCCATAGGCGGTTCCTTTTCGATTTCGCTCAAACTTAAAGCGTCGGGCCGCTAGCACCGCCAAAGCGATAGGAACTCCCCCAAGGGTGAAGAGGAATTGCATGCCGGAAGCAGACATTTCCCTCAAGCCCAGTTTCGCGCAAAAGGTAAACGGCGCCCAACAAGCAAGGCAAAACACCGAATACCAGAGCCATTTCGCCTTCAATGTGTTCCGTACTGACATAAGCGAGTCTCCATCAAGAACAACTCATGTGGTTGGCCGGACGATCTGATTTGAGCTCTAGTGTTGTGTCTCTCAAATAGGTTTACAGATGTAACGCCGCCATCCTGGCGGCTCCGTGCCGGCTGGAAGCCGGCGCTACGTGCGCCACTCGCCGAGCGGGATTGTATAGGCACTTGAGAGACACAACACTAGCAAGCCGAATTAGTAGATTGTCTCTGTGCCCTCTAACACTCGTCATCATAGCGGATTGTGCCAGTTTTGTGTACCTGGCTTTCCCCCTTCGCGGACTTCAGAAGGCAGATAACGCTGGCTGTGATGTAGCAGATTTGAGCGCAACCAGTTGGGTGCCCCTCGCCGCTTCGTCCGGAGGCCGTACCAGTCCGCGATCACACGCCATATCGTGAGTACTCGTTAGTGATTCGATTCGCGCGCAATTTAGTACGCCCTCAGAGGGTAGCGATATAATTCCCTGTGAATCTCTTTCGGCCGGCGAAGTCAGCCCGATCTCCGGAAGCGACCCAGGTAACAGGTAGCTGGCGAGTTCGGACGCCAAGCTCGCGGAAGGCCCGCTCGGGTCAACTCCGTCCATTGGACCGCCAATTCGTGGTAATTTGTACAAGGTTAACCCTGCTCCGCAGGCAATGATCCGGCATGAATCAGTGGAGTACCGGCGAGATTCTTCCGATGGGGATGACAGCTATGAGCAAAGGACAGAAAGTAGCGATCTTTGACACGACGCTGAGGGATGGCGAACAAGCGGCTGGTTCGAGGCTTAGTAGCCCGGATAAGCTCACTCTCGCGCGGCAATTAGCCCGGCTGAAAGTCGACGTCATCGAGGCAGGATATCCCGCTTCTTCGCCCGAAGACTTCGAGGCCGTCAAGCGGATCGCGCAGGAGATTGACGGCCCCGTGATCTGCGGTTTGTCGCGTGCCGTGCCCGAGGACATTGAGGCCTGCGGCAAGGCGCTGGCGAAGGCCAAAAGGCCCCGCATTCATACCGGCATCGGCGTTTCGGATATCCACATCATGGGGAAATTCCGCGACGAGAAATACGGCAAGACGCTCGGTGAGAAGAAGGTCAAAATGATGCAGATGGCGGTCGAGGCGGTCAAGCGCGCTCGCAGCCACGCCGATGATGTGGAGTTCTACGCCGAAGACTCCGGCCGCGCCGAGCCGGCGTACCTCTACGAAATCCTCGAGGCCGCCATCGCTGCCGGCGCCACAGTCGTCAACATTCCCGATACGACCGGCTACGCGGTTCCGGAGCAATACGGGGCACTGATTCAGGGCATTACCGAAAACGTTCCCAATATCCAGCGCTCGACCATCAGCGTTCACTGCCATGACGACCTGGGCATGGCGGTGGCCAACTCGCTCGCTGGCATTCGCAACGGCGCCCGCCAGGTGGAGGGCACGATCAATGGAGTCGGAGAACGGGCGGGCAACGCCGCGCTGGAAGAGATCGTCATGGCCCTCCGCACGCGAGCCGACTTCTTTGGCGTGTCCACCGGTATCGACACCCGCGAGCTGTACCGCACCAGCCGCCTGGTATCCGATCTGCTCGGCACGGTGGTTCCGCCCAATAAAGCCGTGGTCGGCGGAAATGCCTTCTCGCACAGCTCGGGAATCCACGTGGATGGATTTCTGAAAGACCGGGAGACTTACGAGATTATGCGCCCGGAAGACGTGGGCCTGGCGCAGAGCCACGTGGTTTTGACGGCGCGCACCGGACGCGCCGGGTTGCGCGCGCGCCTGGAAAAGCTGGGACACAAGCTTTCCAAAGAGGATCTGGACGTCATCTATCAGCGCTTTCTGGCAGTGGCGGACAAGAAACTCGAGGTTTTTGACGACGACCTGGTGGCCATCGTGCGCGACGAATCGCACCCGGTGCCGGAAGTCTGGCAGCTCGAATATTTGCAGGTTTCGAGCGGTACGTCGGCCATCCCCACCGCCACCTTGCGCTTGCGCGTCCAAGGGGACGTGCGGGAGGGGGCCGCCATCGGCAACGGTCCCGTGGACGCCGTCTATAAGGCCATCACGGCGCTGGCGGGAGACTCCGCCCACCTGGTGCGCTACGACATTCACGCCGTCACGGGCGGCACGGGAGCCATGGGTGAAGTCACCGTGCAGCTGGAAAAAGGGGAGAGGCGGGTCGTGGGGCGGGGGGCTTCCACGGACGTGATCGAAGCCAGCGCCAAAGCGTACCTGGACGGACTGAACCGGCTGGCGAGTCTGAGTTAGAAGGCCGGACGCCGGGGCCCTCATGGCGCCGCCCTCGGGTCATGCGACATCATTCGATAGGGGAAGCTTTCGGAAACGAAGGCTCCCCGACAGTTATCGGTAAACGCTGGGCGACACGGCAGGATCTACTTCCTCGAACGCCGTCTCTGGACCCGGACCCGCATTGGCTAAGGATGACAATCTGCCGTGTCAAGAAATCGGCGAAGGACAATTGAAGGGAAGGGCGCAACGATTGTTTCCGAGCAGGCAACGATGCGGGGGTGTGCCAATTCGGCGACAGCGGGCGGCGTCGCACGGGTTAACGTTCGCGTTCTTAGTCGGCTTAGGGCAGTGCGGGGGATGCCATCTTGGAGGTCAATAACCGCTTTGGAATTCTATCTGGCGGCGGTGAGTCTGACGACGGCCTTACGGGTGACATTCGCAAGCGTGCTGTCGCTGCTGTCAGGGCCGAAGCGCGCCTGGAGGGTGCGGTAGCCGGCGAGAGCTTCATCGCGACGACCGGCAGCTTCCAA
>JBEKLY010000084.1:0-30454 GCA_050010015.1 Terriglobia bacterium | reverse complement strand
ATGTCAGGGGGAATGTCAGGAATGTCGTTGGCCATCGTCGGTTCCTCCTCGCCCCGCTGTGCATGAGACCGACGTTAGCACTTCAGGAACGTGGAGTTAAGCAGCCTTGCCGAAGGGACACAGTTCTTTCACCTCGATCCGGGACATGGCGCGACGCACGTTCCGCATTCCGCTATTCGAATACATCCCCAAGAGCCGATTCAACTCACTGGCCAAGCTTCAGCGGGTTCGGGCCTCCATCTTGATCGTCCATGGGACGCGCGACGAAACCGTCCCGTTCACCATGGGGCAACGACTCTTCGCCGCAGCCCCCGAACCCAAGTTCTTCTTCCCGATCGAGGGCGCCGGGCACAATGATGTCATCGAGATTGGGGGAGATGTACTTCTCGAACGATTCAAGTCCTTTTTGGAACGGCCCGCGGCGCAGGATGTGATTGACGCAAACACCAGGAATGATTTACCTCGCCCATAACCCCGAGGTGGCAATGGCCACGCCGATTAGCCCCGCCAGGCATCCGAGTTGCCAGAACAGCTTTCGACGTGTCAGTAAGGTAAGTGAGACCAGGACAATTCCCACTTCCAGGCAGACTTCGCCGAGGTCAAAACGGTTGGCCTGGTGCCTTTGAGTCGCCACTTCCCTTTCGAACTGCTGAGCCTCGGCCTGGATATCGTTCAAATCGCCCATGTAGCGTTTGATTTCGTCGCTGTACTTCTCTTTGAGCTTCTCTGCGGCCCCCACGTCCTTCGCATTCGTAACGGAAAGGAAATCCAGAAACAGTTCGTAGGTGTGGCGGCGAATATTCTTGGCCTGGAAATAGGCCCACTGGTCAGTGGCTTTGCTTTGCAGGAGCAGTTCTTCGGTGTGGGCGCGATGGCTGAGGAGCGTGATGGCAGCCAGTACGACGGCAAGGATCGCCATTGATAGCGTAACCGGAACAAGACTCGGATCGCGTTGAGCCTCTTCCGCGTGTTCGTGCATCTCTTGAATCTCTTCGGTCATTGGCACCCTCGGTACTCTGGTTGTGTTGCGGTAGAAAAGAGCCTACTACAAGGAAGAATAACAGAAGGGCAGCCTGTGTGTCCTTATCAGAGTTGGCCACAGACCCTACGGAGGATTGCAGAATTAAGCGACATCACCCCCTCACCCCCCGACCCCTCTCCCCCAAGGGGGCGAGGGGAGAAATAACTCGTATTTATACCCTCGCCCCCTTGGGGGAGAGGGTGTCCGTCAGCCGACGGACAGGTGAAGGGTTTGGTCCGTCACGATATTATGTAACCCTCCGTAGGTCCTACGCGCTGGGGCGAGGGCCAGCGGAGTTGCCGGAACCTGATGGCTTTTGCCCGCCGGCGGGAGGGGTATTGGGAGCGCCGTGGCATTTCTTATATTTCTTGCCGCTCCCGCACGGGCAGGGGTCGTTGCGCCCAATCTTCTCGCGGCGAATCACCTGTTGCGGCTTCTCTGCGCCTCCGCCGCCGACCATCTGCATCTCGGCCTGCTCGCGGCGTTTGCGGCGCTGGTACAGGCGGATCATTTCCTCCTGCTCTTCCGGAGTCTTCATCAGGAAGAGGAAGCGCAGTGTTTCGTCCTCGATTCTGTCCATCAAACTCTCGAATATGTCGTAGGACTCGCGCTTATACTCAACCAGCGGGTCACGCTGCCCATAGCCACGCAGGCCGATGCCTTCCTTCAAGTGGTCCATGGTCAGCAGGTGGTCTTTCCACTGCGCGTCCACAATCTGAAGCATGATCATGCGCTCGTGGAAGCGCATGCGTTCCGCGCCCCAGACCGCTTCCCGCTCATCGTACCGCTGGTGGGCCAGATGCTTCAGCTCGTCGGCGAGCTGGTCGAGAGTCTTGGGGTCATACTTCTTCAGATCGTGTTGGCGCAGGTCGATTCCCAAGCGGGTCCAGAACTCGGTGCGCAGGCCGTTCAGATTCCACTGGTCGGGGTTCTGCGACTTGGGGCAAAACTCGCCAACCAGCCAATCGACCATGCGGTCGCAAATTCCCTGAATGTATTCCTTCTGGTCTTGCCCCTCGAGTTGCTTTCCTTCCAGCAGTTGCCGCCGCAGGCCGTAGATGGTCTCGCGCTGCTTGTTCATCACGTCGTCGTACTCGAGCAGGTGCTTGCGCGATTCGAAGTTCTGCGCCTCGACGGCTTTTTGCGCGGCCTGGATGCGCTTCGAGATCATTCTCGACTCGATGGCAACGCCTTCTTCCATGCCCAGGCGCTCCATGAACTTTGAGACCCAATCCTTCGCAAAGATGCGCATCAGGTCGTCTTCGAGCGAGAGATAAAAACGCGACGAGCCCGGGTCGCCCTGGCGTCCGGCGCGGCCGCGCAACTGGTTGTCGATGCGCCGCGCCTCGTGCCGCTCCGTGCCCAGGATATGTAGCCCACCTAACTCGACTACGCGTTCGTGCTCGACATCGGTCACGGTCTTGAAGCGGCTCACAAAGGCGTTCCACTTCTCTCGCCACTTCGAATACTCCTCAACGTAGGCCTTATAGATCTCGTCCGCGGAGCCTTCCGGCGGGCGTTCGGGCGGCTCGGGATTGATGCCCTGTTCGCGATATTTCTCCGGCAACTTGCGGAATTCCTCCCGCGCCATGGATTCCGGATTGCCGCCCAACAGGATATCCGTGCCGCGCCCGGCCATATTGGTCGAAACCGTTACCGCTCCCTCGCGGCCGGCCTGCGCCACGATGTGCGCTTCGCGCTCGTGCTGCTTGGCGTTCAGGATGTTGTGCCGCACCTCCTTCAAGCCCAGCACTTCCACCAGGCGCGCGAGAGGACAACGAATTTCGATCAAGTAATCCAGCACCGGCAGGTGTTTCTCATCCGTATGCTGGAAGAGTGTCGCAATGCCTTCCGCGGAAGCATCATCGATCGAGGGAAGCAGATGAGCGTGGTAATCCTTGGGAGCCCGCTTCAGGACGGCTTGGAGGAAAGCGGTGCGCGTGCCGTTGCCGCCCGCCATTGTCTTGTAGCGGTCCTCGCTGAGCATCTTCTGAATGGCGGTGGCCGGAACTCCCGCGCGCACCAGCCATTCCACGGCCGGCCCATGGTGCGACCCTGCCAGTTGCTCCGCCCAGATGCGCAGCTTGGGCCCGTCCAGGCCCGCTTGCCGCGCCAACTCCTGGAGCCGCTGCGGGGCCACGCCGGCCTTCTTCAGCGCCGCGCTCAGCCGCTCCGACTTTTCGATGGCGATGCTGCCCACCAGCACCGGCTGCCCGCGCAGGTGATACTCCTTGATCTCCTCGATCGAGGCATTGAATTTCTCTCGTTCGGTGCGATACACCACGTCCGGAAACTCGTGCCGGATCAGCAGCTTGTTGGTGGGGACAACCACGATTTCGAGTTCATAAATCTTCTCGAACTCAGCCGCTTCGGTCTCCGCCGTTCCGGTCATCCCGGCGAGCTTATCGTACATGCGGAAGTAGTTCTGGAAAGTGATGGTGGCCAGCGTCTGGTTTTCCTTCTCGATCTTGACGCCTTCCTTCGCTTCGATGGCCTGGTGAAGCCCGTCGCTCCAACGCCGCCCCGGCATCAGGCGGCCGGTGAATTCATCCACAATGATGACTTCACCTTCTTTGACCACGTAGTCGCGATCCAGCTTGAAAAGGGTGTGAGCCTTGAGGCCCTGCTGCAAATGGTGGACGTACTCCATGTTGGCAGGGTCGTAGAGGTTCTCGAGGCCCAGCAGCTTTTCCGCTTTGGCGTTGCCGGAATCTGTAAAGGTGGCTTGCTTCATCTTCTCGTCCACCTCGAAATCGACGCCTTCCTGGAGGTGGGGAATAACCTTGCCGATCTTGTAGTACTTGTCCGTGGACTCGTCGGAGGAGCCGGAAATAATAAGCGGGGTGCGCGCCTCGTCAATCAGGATGGAGTCGACTTCGTCGACAATCGCGTAGTGATGCTGGCGCTGCACGTAATCCACCAGGTCAAACTTCATGTTGTCGCGCAGGTAGTCGAAACCAAATTCGTTATTGGTGCCGTAGGTCACGTCGGAACCGTAGGCGGCGCGGCGCTCTTCGTCCTCAAGGTCGTGGACAATCACGCCCACGCTGAGGCCTAAGAGCCGATAAATGGGGCCCATCCAACCTGCGTCGCGCCTGGCCAGGTAATCGTTCACCGTCACCACGTGGACGCCCTTGCCCCCGAGCGCGTTCAGGTAGACAGGCAGGGTGGCCACCAGCGTTTTGCCCTCGCCGGTCTTCATCTCGGCGATCTTGCCCTCGTGCAAAACCATGCCGCCGATCAGTTGCACGTCGAAATGGCGCATGTTGAGGGTGCGGCGCCCCGCCTCGCGGCAGACCGCAAAAGCTTCCGGCAGCAGATTGTCCAGAGGTTCGCCGTTCGAAATCCGTTCCTTGAACTGTGCCGTGCGAAGCGGAAAATCAGCGTCCGTTAAGCCCTGCATTTCGGCTTCGAGCGCGTTGATTTCAACCACACGCTCGCCGAGGCGCTTCAATTCGCGCTCGTTCTTGGTGCCGATCACCTTGCCTAAAGCGAGTTGTAAATAGCTTCCCATAAGTTAACACGACCGCCGCGCCCGACGCGCGCAGCACACTCTCCTATTTTAAGGCCCCGCGACGACATTGACAAGAACGGTCCCCAATCCGTCGATCAGGCGCATCGGGCCAGCCGGAGGCCGGGCCGCGACAATGCAAATCTCACGTTTGTCTAGCCGACTAATTGTCACCGTCAGGGGATCGTGACACGACTCGCCTGTCCTGACTACGTTCTCGCAAAATGCGGCCTCAGTTGCTCCGTTTTCGGTCAGATTTCTGTTAATTTGCGCGCGAAACGCGCGCAACTTGCAGCATTTCGAAAACTGATTCCCTTTGTTTTCAAACACTTCTTAGCTTCGTTTCCACTATTTTTGTATTTCCTCGCAACCCTCCGGCTTTCTCGGTTTCGGACAATTTCGGCCTCTGCCGCACTGCCCCATCCCAGGCCGACGTTGGAACAGGTGCGGTGTCAAAACGCTCGAATTGTGCATTCGATGTGCGCATTCAGCAGTCAACTTGGGTTCGTTTTGGGTTCGTTTTTCAACGCTCTTCCTTTGTTTTCAAGTACTTCTTAGCTTCGTTCCCACGATTTTTCTTTATTTGAACTTCCCAGCTTCCCCGAGCACTGGATCCATTCCAGCCATACCCGATAATAGGCTATCATAGGTCACAGAGTTCGTCAAGCGAAAAATGCGGACCTACCCACTTGGCGAAGCTAGCCGCGGGTGGCGCATACGTCCCGACGGTTTTCGTCGGGATGTATGCGCCTTTCGTGCCGCTAAGACCCCCCGGCCGCCTTCTCACGGCACTCTGTCCATAGCCAACCGCGAAGCGCCTTGCAGAAAATAGAACCTCCAACTCGACCACGGCCAATCGCCGGGCTCCTTCACCAACCCTCGCTTCACCGGGTTGTTGTGCATGTAGCCCCAAATAGTGTAGGTGATTAAAACCGTAATAGTGCTTTAGGTTGGACACGGGGTGATTATACGCTCAGCCAGGGCGCATACATCCCGACAAAGAACGTCGGGACGTATGCGCCACCCGCGAAATACCAGCTCTTAGTATGGTGTAAGCGTCGCTGCTTTTTCGACCGGACATTCCTCGTTATCAACCTGCTATGCTTGTACTCAAATTTAACGCTCCCCTTTTTGAAGTCGTGGCCAGAGCCATCGGCTTTTTCACAGTCGAGAAATAGCCGCATGCGCTCTTCTGGCTCTCGGCCCCTCCTGCCTAGAGCGCCAAATGGCCCTTCCGAGAAGTCAGTCATGCCTCTATCCTCCTACCTTGTGGGTGGCGCATACGTCCTGACGTACTTTGTCAGGATGTATGCGCCTCTCGTGCCGCCAAGACCCCCCGGTCAATAATGCAGGTGATTAAACCGTAATAGTGCGCTGCGTTGGACACGGGATGATTATGCGCTGAGTTAGGGCGCATACATCCCGACAAAGAACGTCGGGACGTATGCGCCACCCGTGTATGCGCCACCCATCACGCGACGGTTGCGCTACTTCCAGTTATAGGTCGTTAACAAATCCCCCTTATCGCTGACCAGCAATAACGCCGCCCGGCCCGGCTCGAGCTTGCCGGAGAAGACCTTCCCGCTCCGGTTATCGCGGAAGGAAATCTCCGGCGAGGTGGACTCGGAGGTCAGCACGTAGAGCGTGGCGTGTTCGAACTCGGTGGGGCAGATCAGCATACCGGGGTCGCTGGTCTCGGTGGAGTAGGCCTCTGTCACGTGGGCGCATTGCAAAGCGTAGCGGTAAACATCGCCGATGACTTTGAGATTGTCGTTGAGTTCAAGCGGTAAAGTCACAAACAGAATTCGACCGTTGCCCAGCGACTTCTCCAGAAAAGTCTGATCGTGAGGGAGGAGCGCCTGTTCCAGGAATGTCGTCTTCTCACCTGAATAACTCAGCAAACCTTTTCCGCCTGGCCAGGAGATGGGGTTCTCGCGCCGCATAAGGAAAGCGTGGTGAAGGTCGACTCCCAGTTGGCTGGCGCGCTCTGTTGCGTGGAAATGCTCGTCGTTATCAAAACTCCCTGTCACCAGCAGCGTGGCGCCGTCGCGGACTTTTGCCAGGATGGCCTGCCAAGCCGGTTCGCTGAGGGTCCACGGCGAAGGCAGCAAAATAAGCTTGGGATTGCCCAGCGACTGAATCTGATATTCGCCCACGGCATAGGCGGACGAGCGCGCGTATTGGTAAAGCGCCCGGACCGAGTTCTGCTGGGCCTCGAGAGCCGTAGAGTTGAACACCGAAAGTTGCAGGGATTGCGGCAGCACCAAGGCGACTTCCGGCAGCTTCAACCCCTGGGCATGGGGGGCAGCCTCAGCAGCGAACTTGCCCATGTTACGCATGACATCTTCCCAGGTCTTGTCGGAACCATCACTGCGCTTCATGCCGAAGTCGGCGCCCAATCCCCACTCCCATTGCAGCGATCCGCTGCTGGCGGCCGCGAAGCCCAGCGCCCATTTGCGCTCGATCAGGCCTAGCCCCGTCAGCTCGTCGTATCGCTGTTCCCCGTCCGGCCGCCACACCGGTTGGTAGCCCGTTTCGCCCACGAAGTTCGGAACGCCCACGCGCTTGGCGGCCACCGAATCCCAAAGCAAAGCGTCATCGCGCCAGTAGGTGTGGTTGACCGTGAAATCCACGCCGGCGTCGGCAAAGAACTGGTTAAGCACACGATCGGTGACTCCGCCCTCGTCGATGCCCACGTCCACCAGTTGATGGCTGCCCGTGGAGCGGATGGCCGCCACCATCTTGCCCACCCAGCGCCGAAACATCTCCTGCGCGAACAGGTTGTAATCGACGGCGCGGACCAAGCGAGGGTTGCCGTAGCGCTCTTGCGAAAGGTCTTCCTGCCCCGGCAGGGGAATAGCCTGGAAGCTGCCCAGTTCCTCGGGGGTCACGTTCCAGGCGCGTGCCAGCACGTCAAGCTTCCTGTACTTCTCCGCCAGCCAGGCGCGCCACGCGGCAAGCTCCGTCGGATCGTTGTTGGGAGTGTTGCCGCGCCACAACCGCTTAGGGTTCGAAAAACTCGGCTCATTGATCAAGTCCCAGCTCAGATGCGGCACGTCCTTGAATCGCCGGACGATCGAGAGCGTGTAGTTCTGCTGGGCGCGGATGGCGATGGGATCCGTGTAGGGGTTAGAGCCTGGACCGGTGAGGAGCGATTCCTCGCCGGGATGGCGCATGACGGTCTGCGGGTCGAAGGCACAGAAAGTGAAGTTGACATGAATATGATGACGCGCCGCTGAAAGAAGAAAGGCCTCCAGGTTGCGCAGGAAGCGCACTTTCACCTGGCCGGACGTGCCGTCGAAGATTTCCATATGATCGAGCCACACGCCGGTGCGAATGAAGCTGACGCCGTGCCGTTCCATGTCGGCAAAGTCGCGCTCCCACACCCAGGCGTTGCCCGCGCCATGAAATCCCCAGCCGTAGCCCTCGGTCGTGAAGTAGTTGGTGCCTAAGGGGAAAAAGGGAGCGCCGTCTCGAGTCAAGAAATCACCCTTTACGCCGTAATGCGGCGCGGAGTGCAAGAGCGCCTCGTCCCTGACCCAGAAGCCGGTTTGGTAGTAATCCCGCGGCTTGCCGCTGTCTTCATAGGCGGCGTGGACTTCATAAAATCCCGGCGACAGCGATTTCTGATCATCAAAGGCGACCGCCTCGTCCACCGCATCTCCCCCACACTCCACGCGACGCGTGGCGAGAACCCGGCCATCAGCCTGCAACTCGATGAGCACTCTTCCCGATTGCTCCTGCCCTAGACGTTGCTTGCGAAGGTTCGTCATGCGCACCACAAGCTGCGGGATCTCGCCCGGCAGCAGCGTGGCGTTTTGCATTTCGACACGAAAGGCCGTTGCACCACGGCGGGCGTACTCAGCGGCTTCTTGGAGCAACGTAACGGCTTCCGGCGAGGTCCAGTATGCGGGCTCAGGCTCGAAGTTAAGCATCACGACACGCGCGCCCAAAAGTCTCGTTTCACCTTCCAGGCTCGTGAAATCCGTGGCCACGACCGGCGCCGCCACTCGTTCGCCGGCGGAGTCCTGGAGATAACCCAGGCCGCGGCCGACGCGCTCAACGACAAAGACCCGCTTCGCTCGAACGTCGCCGCCCGAAAGCGTGGCGTCCTTCCACACGAATTTTAGCCCGGTCGCGAGCGGTGCCTCGTACGTGTGCTCAATGCCGATCTCGCGCGAATATGCTGTTTCAGACAGCCCCGCCACAAACCGGTCCCCCTCGCTCCATACGGGGATCGTAAGAGCGCGGCCCCCTATTACCAGCAGGTTCCCGCCGGTTTCGAGATACCTGCGGATGGCAGCCCAGTCGTCCCTTGGAACCGCAGAGCCGTAAGGCAGAACCAGCAACTCAACTTCACGCCAGTTTTCTATCTGATTCAGCTCATTGAGATCCACGAACTCAGGCTGCATGCCGTCCAAAGCTTTGCGCAAGGTTTCCTGCGGCACAGGCGGGCTTTCAAGGGCAGGAAATCCGTTTTGCCATAACACCACGACCTTGCCGAATGCAGAACTCGCTGAAACGCATAATGCCAAGGCAATAATTATCTTCACGATGCTTCGCATATTTCGGATCCTCGGAATGCTCGACTCGCTCGGCACGTGATACGCACCGATCAGCGCAGTTTCGAGCCCTCGAAGATACGCCTTTCCGTGCGGACTGCCAAGAGTTTGGATGGTCGAAGTTGCATTCTGTCATCCTGAGCGAAGCGAAGGATCTCGGTAGTTCGTTTTGGTCCGACGAGGCAGGAGAAACTGCAGAGATCCTTCGCTGCGCTCAGGATGACATAAACGGTGATTTCGTCGACCGTTCAACGTGGGCCACACACCGCTGGCCGCTCCGCAGAACGGCATTTTCACCAGTTAGAGGCCCAGGGCCGAGCGCGTGGCCGGGCCCACGATGCCATCCGTAGTGAGGCCCTTTTGCTGTTGAAACTGCCGGACGGCTGCGTCAGTGCTCGACCCGAAGGCCCCGTCGACGTTGACCGGAAATCCGGCCTTGGTCAAAGCCTGCTGAAGGGCTCTTACGTGGTCACCCTGCATGGGAGGAGTCTGGAGCTGGAGCGTTGCCTCGCTCGGCGTGGCCGCTGAGACGCGCAGAGTGGCAGTGGCCGAGAGGAGTTCCTCCGTAATCACGACTCCCCGGACCGTGAGCGGCAGAGGCAGATCCCACTTGCCGCCGCTGACGAGTTGGAGAAACGCATCCATCCTGTACACGGTGGGGTGCAAGGCGGAATTGGGATTGTTGGCCAGCCAATTCTTTCGTTCGTTGACGTAAGCGCTGATCCATGCCTGCTCACTAATCTGGCTGGCTGGGCCATGATTGGCGACGGTTCTGTCGCGCATAGCCACCCAGGCCCCTTGAATGTGGCTGTCGTAAACCACGTTGGTGCCCAGCGCGGAGCTCACGCCTGCGCCGGCTGCGCCCTGCACGCTCGGATTCCAGAAATTCCGGTCGAAGAAGGCGTCCTGAACGGAGCGCATCACCGGGTCGTCGCCGGCTCCATGCAATACGCCCCGAAGGGTCATATCCGTGTCGAGAGTGAGATCAGGGGCGGCAAGGCGTGGAAGATAGGGATCGAGGGCGGTGGCGAACTGCGCCCCGGACGCCGTGCAGTAGGCCTTGATCAGGAGATACAAGTTTCCGCTGGCCAGGGTCGTCTGAGCACGGCCATAGGTTAAGTGCCCCGAGTCACCGGAGATCAGGGTGACACTTCCGTATTGTCCCTGTGCGCTGCCGGTCTCGAAAATGTTCACGACTGCCTGCGCAGTCCTCTTTTGCAAGTCAGTAATCATTTCGGGCCTCCTTTAGGATTAAGAGATGGTCAGCAAGGGCCGAAGTTTTCGTGCTTGGCCGAACCCGCCGCTACTTCAGGTCTTCGGGCTTGTCGGCCAAGCGGCCCAGCATATCGTAAATCCGTAACACCGCCTGGTCGAGCATGCGCTCGCCCGCTCCGACGGCAATGTAGGTATCGGAATCAGCGCCGCCGTAGCCGCCTTCCGCGGCGGCCCGAATCGTGGGGAAATAGTCCAGGTAGCCATTTGCGTAGCCCACAAAGAACGCGTCACGAACCGGGCAGCGGTTGCGCCAGTTGATTTGGAAATCAACAAAAGGCTCTCCCGGGAGGCCCACCAAGGCGATCGTCCGGTTGATCAGGACTGTGGTCACCGGCACGGAGAGTTCGCGCCGCGGGTTGTCGCTGTCCAAAAGGTCGGCATGATCCTCGTAAATCCTCGCTCCGTAAGCTGCCAGCATCCCCTTGCGGAATTTTTGCGCATCCCAGCGGACGGGAAAAGTCATAACGTCCTCGCTAAATTGCAGGCTGGGCTGGGCGGCAGAGACTGTGTTGATCGTCTTCGCCACGCGCGCGGCCTCCAGGCCCAGTTGCTCGCCTGTCCAATCACGCTTCTTGACCGCTCCTTCAGCCAGGGGAGTCGTAGCGTAATAGGGATTGATGTCGCCGTCCCCGCCTTGCAGGAAGAGGAACAGCGGAGAACCGCCGTTCGCACTGCGCACCGCGTCCTCGACGGTCCGCGCCATCACGCCCACGTAATCGGCGGAATACTCGAGATTGTCAGGGCCAAAGACGACCGGATGGCAGGCGTAGTTCACCAGGATCGCGAGCGGCTTGCCCGCAGCCGTATCGACGCGCAGCACCGAAACCGTCGGATCGACCGGGGAAGTCGGTATCTTGTCGGGATTCGTCCAGAACATGCTCACCGAGCCGTCGGGAAACACGCGGCGGCGGTTGTAACCGATGTAGGCGCGCCCGTACCCCGTCCCTAACCGCGCTTCCGTGAGGTGTGCGCAGGCCTCCGCAACAGCGCCTGCGATTTTGTCGAGATCGGCCGACTCCCAGGAAGGCGGGCGGCTAGAGGGATACTCGTCCACGATATTGGGCCCTGAGTGCGTGTGCGAGGCTGTAATAAGAAGCAGCGATATCCCGCTGGTCTTGGCCAGTCGCTCACGCAAGCCAGCGAGAGAAGAGGGCCCGAACACGCGGCCCAGGTCGAGCGTAACCAACGCCAGCCGTTTTCCCTCTGCTTCCAGCACCAGAACCCGCGCATAAAGAGGGTCCAACGTCCCCTTGGAAGGTTGCGTGCGATCGAAGTAACCGTACATGGGCAGGCCCGGCGGAGGCGTGATATCCACTCGCGCCACGCCTGCTTTGAAGTCCGAGCCTCGGATCGGGCATATCGCGAATAGGATCAACAGAACCGTATCCCGTGCAATGCTCGCGATGCGTGATATGTTTTGTGCCAAGTGACCCCTCACCTGTCCCGCTCCGGCTGATGAAACCGCCGGACCGGGACACCCTCTCCCCACGGGAGAGGGTTTTCGATTCGACTAACGATTGCGGCGTACGCCCACATTGTATATGCTGGCGACGAATCGGAGGAAAGGAAAACGGCTCGACAAGGCGGCGCGGTAATGGTAACCAGCGAGCAAGTTTATGAAGTTTTGCGAAACTGCTACGACCCCGAAATCCCGGTCAATCTGGTGGACCTGGGGTTAATTTACGGCGTGAAGGTTGACGACGACAACGTGAACGTGGTGATGACCCTGACGCAAAGGGGTTGCCCAGCACACAGCTTCATTAGCGAACAGGTGAGGCAGGAGGTGGCGAAGATCGCCGGGGTTAAGTCTGCCAGCGTGCAGGTGGTCTGGGATCCGCCGTGGGATATCAGCCGGCTGAGCGAAGCGGCGAGAAAACAGCTTGGCATGGGGTAGGTGTCAGGTGCCGCTGGCTGGCGCTGAGCGTAGCCCTGCGGTGCGCGACGTCGCCGGTCACCCTCCTGGCCCCCCTGCACTCATAGGCTTTCGCCCTTGGCGGGCTGACCAGGAAGCAGGAATGTGTTCGGATACGGTCCCTTACCGCAGATTTTGAAAGATCCGAAGTCCTTGTACCATTCGCCCTCAGGAACAAGCGGGTGGGCTTCAACCCACAGTCGAAGCTTATTAAGGTCAGCGATGCTGATGCGTCGATCCCGCATCCTGTCCATCAGGTGTTGGCGGATTGCGGGTGGGAGCTTGTTCCAGGTTTCAAGGCGGGGCATCAGTCGCCAAACACCATGCGGCCCAGATCGTCGCCGAGGCGAGCAACATCTTTAGGATCGGTTGCCGCACGGTAACGCTCGGCGAGTTCAAAGAACTCTTTTTGTTTGCGCTTCTGGGCCTCGATCCCCTCTTCCACGAGCTCAATGATGATCCGGTTGGCGCTCAGGCGTCGTTGCTTGGCCAGGCTCCGAACATGCCGCGCCGTGTCTGCCGGAAGGCCCACGGTCTGGCGAACGACTTTATTAGAAGCAGGCATGGCACCATTATACACCAAAATGGTGATGCACGTTCCACGCCGTGCGAAATCGCCAGGCGAACGATAGTGGCGCAGGCCTGTTCCCTATTCCCTAATCAGGTTACGCAGCAAGAAAACCATATTCGCCGGCCTCTCCGCCAGGCGGCGCATGAAGTACGAGTACCATTGATGTCCATAAGGAACGTAAAGGCGCACTCGCTCGCCCTGGCGGAGCAGGTCGCGCTGCAAGTCGCGGCGAATCCCGTACAACAATTGAAACTCGTAGCGGTCAGGGGGGATGTTGTGTGCGCGGGCGTACTGCCGTGCCTCTGCAATCAGGCGTTCATCGTGCGTGGCAATGGCGTGATAGATGCCGCTCGAAAGCATCTTGGCCATTAACCGCGAGTAGTTCTGGTCCACATCCTTCTTGCGGTGAAAGGCGATTTCCCGAGGCTCGTCGTACGCCCCTTTGACCAGACGTATCCGCGCCCCGCACTTCAACAACTCTTCCACGTCCTTCTCACTGCGGTAAAGATACGACTGAATGACGACGCCCAACACCTCCCGAGGCGCATTAACGGCCCGGAAGACCCGCAGCGTCGATTCCGTGAATGCCGAACCCTCCATATCCACGCGCACGAAGTTGTGATGCCGGGAGGCGCAGTCCGAGATCATGGTCAGATGGCGGCAGGCCAACTCTTCGTCGATCGCGAGACCCAGTTGCGTCAGCTTGACGGATACGTGGGAATCCAACCCTTCCGCCGCCAACCGGTCGAGCAGCCGCACGTAGGCCTGGCAAGCCGCTTCCGCTTCCGCGGCTTCCTCAACGCTCTCACCCAACAGGTCGAGCGTCACCGTAAAGCCTTCGGCATTCAGTCTCCGGATCACTTCGAGCGCCGCTTCCAACTCTTCCCCCGCGATGAACCGCGCCGCCATGCGGCGTCCCAAGGCGTGGCCTGTGAGGATTTTCTTGGGGGTTTGTTTCTGAGAAAGGTAAATCAGGATGGGACGAAGCATAAGTGCAGGTTCCAGGTGTCAGGGTTCAGGTGTCAGGGGAAAGCACCGGGTGTCAGTCCCTTGACACCTGACACCTGAAACCTTCTATTCAGTGTTCCGCTTCCAAAAACCGTTCCGCGTCAATCGCCGCCATGCAGCCGGAGCCTGCCGCAGTGATGGCTTGACGATAAATATGGTCCTGGACGTCCCCTGCGGCGAAGACGCCGGGCACGTTAGTCTTGCTTCCATCGTGCGTAATCAAGTAGCCCGTCTCGTTCATCTCGAGCTGTCCGCGGAACAGCGAGGTATTAGGCGAGTGGCCGATTCCAATGAACACCCCGTCGCAGTCCTTGGTTGTTTCGTCCCCGGTTTTAGCGTCCTTGAGCTTGATTCCCGTCACCTCGCCCCGCTCCACGTCCAGAACATCCGACACTTCCGAATTCCAGACAAACTTGATCTTGGGGTTGCGGAAAAGCCGGTCCTGCATAATCTTGGAGGCGCGCAGCTGGTCGCGGCGGTGAACAATGTTCACTTGATTGGCGTAACGGGTGAGAAACAGCGCATCTTCCGCGGCCGTATCTCCGCCGCCCACTACTACTACTTCCTTCCCGCGATAAAAGTATCCGTCGCAAGTCGCGCAGGTCGAGACGCCGTGGCCGAGCAGCTTGCGCTCCGAATCCAGCCCCAGCAGCCTTGCCGAAGCGCCGGAAGCAATGATCAATGTGCGCGTCTCGACCGTCTCGCCCTCCGCTTCAATCACGAAGGGTCGCCGGGAGAGGTCAACTCGAGTGACGTGGCCTTCCTTGAACTCGGCGCCGAACACCGAGGCTTGGTTTTGCATCAGTTCGATCAGCTTCGGGCCCTGCACGCCTTTGGGAAAGCCGGGAAAGTTCTCGACCAAGGTCGTCAAAATCAATTGTCCACCGGCCTCGAGGCCGCGGATAACCAAAGGCTTCAAATTGGCACGGGCGGAATAAATCGCCGCCGTTAATCCCGCGCACCCGGAACCTATAATCACCACATCGCGCATAGCTCACGTTTCTCCCTTAGCGAACTCGAAAACCGCAGTCGCTTATCTTACTCCCTGAAAATAAGTTAGCACAACGTGTTTTGCCGTTGCGCCCGAGTCGGATTTGATGCTACAAACGTATATCCGTTTCACCTACAACATGATCATTGGCAACATCACAGGAGTCATGACAAAGCTGGCTTTAGAAGCATGCGGGGGATGCGCTTTTTAACCGCTCGCAGGCAGGATGGGTTCATCCATGGATGCAGTGGTCTTAGAGAGAGTTACCAAGCGCTTTGACACGCTGACGGCGGTCGATCATCTGAGCCTGCGAATCAGGGAAGGCGCTGTGTTCGGACTGTTGGGCCCTAACGGAGCCGGCAAGACCACCTCACTCCGCATGATCATGCAGGTTTTGATTCCTGACAAAGGATCCATTCAGGTGCTCGGGGAACCCCTCAGCCAACGCAGCCAGGACCGCATCGGCTACCTCCCTGAGGAACGCGGCCTCTACGCCAAAATGAAGGTGGGAGAACACCTACGTTTTCTTGGAGCCTTAAAAGGACTTTCCGAGGCTGAGGCCATGAAGCGCGCCCGGTCGTGGCTGGAACGTCTGGAATTATCCGAGTGGATACAGAAGAAGGTGCAAGATCTCTCCAAAGGAATGCAGCAGAAGGTGCAGTTTATCGCCGCGGTCATTCATAAGCCTGCGTTGTTGATTCTGGATGAGCCTTTCGCCGGACTCGACCCGGTGAATGCAACCTTGATCAAAGACATCATGCTGGAGTTGCGCGAGCAAGGTTCCACCATCATTCTTTCCACTCATCGCATGGAGCAGGTGGAGATGATGTGCGATGCCATTTGCCTTGTCAACAAAGGCTGCAATGTCTTGAGCGGGGAACTGCGCGCCATCAAGCAGTCTTACGGGAAAAACACCTTGCGCATCGAATACTCAGGAGATGGGGCCTTTCTGGAAGGAACCGGCCTGGTCGAAAAAGTGAATCACTTTGGAGCGGTCGTGGAGGCCCGACTCAAGCCGGGCGCAGATCCCCAGGAAATCCTCAAGGCGGCGGTCGAGCGCGCCGTGCGCATCAACCGCTTCGAGCTGGTCGAGCCGCCGCTGAACGATATTTTCATTGAGAAGGTTGGCGCGGTCCCCGCCTAGTGTCGGTAGTGATATATAGTTGCGTTGCTGAGAAAAAGAGAAAAGTGAGCAAAAGTGTACAGACGTATTGTCTCAGCCGTTATTATATTTTTATTACACCCAGGAAGGCTTGCCATGAAGTCCCAACATGGGCCCCCGCTTCGATGACAGGGGCCCTCTCTCCCCGTTTGGGCAGTGTCTTAAGGTGGCGCTCCCTAGTTTCGCCGTGCTTGACAGCGCCCGTCGTGCTGCGCCATTCTGATGGGCGATGCGGCTTTCCCCAATTTCCATTGCCTGCCCTCAGTGCGGATCCAAGGATGTGCTTTACTCCTGCCAGCCTACGTGTTGTTTCAACCACGTCTGCAACAATTGCTATACGACTTTCGAGCTCGAAACCACCAAGGTGGGTGAACTGCAGGATCCATTCACGATGCCTCCCGATCCCGAGGCTTCGAATCCCACCGCTCCGTGCGCGCGCTGTGGCGAAGCTAAAGTGTTTGCCATTGTGGATACCCCAGAGCCTGCATACTTCTGTATATCGTGCAAGGCGCTCCTCACGCTGAGCCTTACCGAAATCGCACCGGGACAATAAGATTGCCGATGACCGATGGACCATTGCGTGGCGGAGTGCCTAGGATCAGACACCCTCTCCCCACGGGAGAGGGCTATCGACCCGTTTCTACGCCCTGCGGCAGCACGCGCCGGGCGGGATCGGGGAGCCGTGCGGGCAGGTGCGAGGATGCGCGAGGAAGATGCAGATTTTCTCGGTGACCTGCGGACTTAGCGTGTGCTCGATGCGCAGAGCGTGCTCGTCCACCACGCCGTTATCGATGTCGAAGGTATCATGAAGCAAGCGTTCGGCGAGGCGGTGGCGGCGGAGAGCGTGCATCGCACGCGGTTGTCCGAGCTTGGTGAAAGTGATTTCGCCACCCTCGAGGCGGATCAACCCCTCCTGCGCCATGCGCATAAAGGTAGCCCGGTTGGGCATGAATTCGGGCACCTCCTCGGCGCTCACCACACGCTTCCCGGTATCTTCCTGGGCGTGCCATATGGCTTTGAGAAGGTTGTCAACCAGCTCAACTTCCACCGCGGGCAGAACCGCAGGCGCGGCCAATCGGCCGTGATGCAGTTGGATGTGACGCTCCGCTCTGCGACCCACCTCCGCATCGTGCGTCACCATGACAATGGTGTGACCCTCACGATGCAATTCCGTGAGTAATCCCAGAACCAGCGTTTCGTTCACCTCGTCCAGGTTGCCCGTGGGCTCATCGGCCAGGATCAGATTAGGCTGATTGATCAGCGCCCGCGCCACGCAGACGCGCTGCTGTTCGCCCCCCGAAAGTTGCGAGGGAAGATGCCGCAGTCGGTCCGCCAAGCCGACGTGGCGCAACGCTTCCGCAGCTTCCTCCTCGTCGGCGAGGCTGTGAAAATACTGGGCCAACATCACGTTTTCGACCGCGGTGAGGTAAGGGACCAAGTGAAACTGCTGAAAAATGAAACCGACTTTTTCCGCACGGAAACGCGCGAGTTCACTCGAGCGGAGGCTCGACAATTCGCAGCCTCCGATTGAGACGCGGCCGCTGGTCGGGGAGTCGAGGCAACCAAGGATATTAAGCAGAGTGCTCTTGCCGGAGCCGGAGGGGCCCATGACGGCAATCCACTCTCCCTTCTCCACGCTGAAAGTTACCCCTCTCAGCGCTTCGACGGAATCGCCGTATTTCTTGCTCAGGTCTTTTACTTCTATAAATGCCAACCTGCTAATCCCCCTTCAGAACTACCGCAGGCTGAGTTGCCCGCACCACGCCGACCAGAAACACAGCGGCAGCAAGCGCCAGCAGTGTGGCAAGGCCACAAACCAGGGGCAGAGTCCACCAAAGCACGTTGAGCGTAACCCCGAAAAGGCGGTGCGCAAGCCCTAATGCCCAGAAACTGCCGATGACGAAGCCGATGCACCCTCCCGTTGCGCCAAGCGCGGCGCCTTCCGCCAGAAACAGCTTCATCACCCCGAAATCGCTTGCCCCAAGGGCCTTCATCACGCCGATATCCTTACGCCGTTCGAGCGCGATTGCCGTCATCGTCGCCGTAAGGCATATTACGATGATAACTAGAATCAAACCCGTTACCGCCAGAAGAAACCATCGAATGACGCCCAGGACCCTCCCTTCAGAGTAAACAATCTGGCGAATGGGACGAACATCCACCCCGGGAAGGGCTTTCGACATTTCTCGAATTGAACGTTCGATTTCTCGTGTGCCGCCGTCGAGCCTGAGCTGAATCAGGCTGATCCGGCCCGTCATCCCCATAACCTCTTGCAGCTCGCCGAGAGGAAGAAAGACCTGATCCTCTTCCGATGATCCAGTCTTGAGAACCGAATCAAGGCGGCAGTCGACGGCGGCTGTAGCGCCCCCGGTATTGAATGAGGCCAACGGCCCAAGGTGGATCGTGTCTCCCTCCGCAATTCGAAGGCGCGAGGCGAGGTGTGAACCCACAACGCACTCGAGGGTGGTGGCGCGGGCACTCTTGCCTGCGGCCGCCGCACGGGATGCGTCAGTACTAGCCGCAGGCAGGAGTGCCTGCGCTACGTGGGTTTCGCGCCAACCCGGGTTCATCCGGATCATGGCCGCCAAGTCCGTTCCAACGGCCACGACGTTTACGAAATCAGGGGAGAGCGGGTCAGCCGGAATGCGTTCGAGGCGCACGACGACGTAGAGTACCGCCAGCGCCGCGGTGCCCTGACCTTGCCGGACAATCTCATGTACAGAGTTCAGTACCGCTTGGTCCATCGTGCCACCCCACCCCTTATTCCCCTCGTTAGTAGGAGAATCAGGGGAATTCGAGCCTGTCATTCTGAGCCCGCCGCCTTTTGCGGGCGAAGAATCTCCGCAGTTGCCGTTCCCACTCGCATCGGCGCGGAACTGCAGAGATCCTTCGCTCCGCTCAGGATGACAGGGCCTCGGGGAAGAAACCAATTCGTCGGTTGGAGTAAATGAAGCAGAGGAGCCCGGCGCCAGCACCACGTTCGCCCCGTAGCCGCGAAACTCCTGCGTCATCTTGCGGCGAACGCCGCCGTACAGATTGAGCAGCATTGATATCACCGCCGCCCCGACCATCAAGGAGAGAAGCGCCAGGATGGCCTGAGGGCGCTTGACAGACAGTGCCCGCCACCACAGACGCAACGGAGCGCCACCCTTTTTTCCCCGGTTCAACGGGGGCGCCGGTATATCAATGACAGCCCTCTCCCCTGGGGAGAGGGTGTCCCGCGGCGGTGCCTTCATCAGCCGTCGCGGGACGGGTGAGGGGTCCCTTCCGTTCCATAAGGAAAAAACGAATTCAAATGGCAACTGGCAAATGGCGAAATTCAAATGGTTTGCAATTTGAAATTTGCCAAATTGCAAACCATTTGCCATTTGAATTTTGCCGTTCGCCATTTGAATTATCCTCGGTTTCGCCTCCACAATTAGAGGTTTGGCCCGGTCTATTACTCGCGGAATTGACCCCTCACCCGTCGCGCGCCGGCTGATGAAGTGGCGCAGGCACTCTTGCCTGCGAGAAGGCGTGCCATGTGCCACACTGAGAGGACGGGCAAGAGTGCCTGTCCCACACCCTCTCCCCAAGGGAGAGGGCTACTGACCTCCGTTAATCTCTCAGAACCACCGCCGGCGACACTCGTAAGGCTCGGCCTAGGGGGAACACGCTGCCGGCAAGCGTGACAGCCAACGCCAAGCCGAGGCAAACCGGGAACATCACCAAATGGACGCCCACCGGAATCCCGAAAACCGCCAGCGACACTCGCCACGCCAGCACGCTGCCTACGAGATATCCAGCGACTCCTCCCACCAGGCCCAACATGCCGGCTTCCAGGAGCAACAGTGTCGCCACCCGCGCATCCGTTGCGCCTAACGACTTGAACAACCCAATCTCGGCGCGGCGCTCAATTGCCGTCGCGAGCATCATGGAAGCTACGGCCAGCCCCGCGGTAACGAGAGCCGCCAGAGCCAGTACACCCATCAGGATTCCTACCCGGTTCAGTATCTTTCCTTCCGTATCAGCCACCTGGTAGATGGGTGTCACTTGAGCTTCGGGAATCGCCTGCTGGATCTGGTATGCGATCGAACTTGCGTAGGGCGTGCAATACCACCGGTCCAACTCTTCCGGGCTGAGCTTGCTCAGGTCGGAGCGCGCAAACGCATCCTCGGGTTTGGTCAAGGCGCTGACTTCAACGCGGCGGACTTTTCCCTCGAGTCCAGCCAGACGTTCGACGAGCGCAAGCGGCGCCAGAATTTGATCGTCCTCGGCCCCGCCGGTCTCGAGGATGCCTCGCACCTGAAGACGTAGCGCGGGCGTCTCGCCCGCTGTGGCGCGGGCATCCTGCCCGCGCTGTTCCGTAGTGGCGGGCCTTGTGCCTACCCATTCAGGGCGCCCACAAGGGACGCCCCTACAAGAGAAGGCGACGGTGCCGCCAGCGCGCACCCGCAGCTTTGCTGCAAGCCGGCGGCCCACGAGAACCTCCGTTGCACTCGCGTCATCGGGCCATTCACCTTCAACCTTCCAGGAAGGGTGCAGCTTCTCGATGCCGGTTGCGAATACTTCGGACTTGTCCACACGGAGGAGCTTCTCGAACCAGGTTCCGATCAGTACGGCGCTTTGATCATTCACTTTCGCAGGCACATAAAGGAAGGGCGCGAAGGCAACGATGTTATTGCGCCAGAAAATCCTCTTGAGCTTGACCAGATCATCTTCGGCGATAAAGGCGCCGCTTCCCGCAGGCCGGTAATCGACACCCCCGACGCTGATAGCGAGGCTATCGGCCGCGGGCGTTATCGAGAGGTTCGCCCCGTAGGAGCGTAGTTCGCGGCTGATCTTGTCTCCGATGTCGAGCGAAAGGATTCCCGCTGTCGCAGCAGCGGCAATCCCGAGCGCAATGGCCAAGATACTCAGCAACTTGCGCCGCCGGCGGCGCGCAAGGGATTCGAGGAGGATTCTGGCTAGCATTGTTAGTGGAAGAACTTTTGAGCGCTGTCGAGCGCGGATGCGGCAATGCGAAGCGTGTCGCCCTCCACACGGTAATCGATGTGAATAGGGTTGCACCCGCCGGCCAAACCGATCGTGGGCACGTAAACCGCTGCGGAGCAATTGCGGCAGATCACGCTCTTGCCGTCCTGGTAGTAACCCTGGCTGCCGCAGATCGCGCAGGCGTCCAGAGCGGCGCGGACGGTGTCCGAGGCGTCGAGAATGGCAATGATCCGCACCTCCGTGCCGCCCACCGCCAGCGCGTAGCGATGGAGCCTATGGTCCGTCAGCCCGGCGGTGGGAATCTCGACTTCGCCGTTCACAATCGACACCTGCTCCGGAGGCGTCATGGCGTGAGCCGTCCGCGAGTAAATGAATTGAGAGCATATCAAAACCATAACCAGCAGGCCGACACCTGCGCCCGAAAGCTTCCAAAACCGTTCGCGATGCTGACGCGCCAGGAGCTTACGGCGCTCCGGGGCAGACGAGGCGGCAGCCTCCATGCCGCGCGGGCCGGCAGATGAAATGCGCTGGGCGATGATTAGAAACAAGGCCAGTGCCACGATTATCACAAAGAAGAAGGCGTCGTTGTTGACGATGGGGCCCACCAGCGCCATCTCTCGACGGCTGGAGGGGAGAACTTGAGCCTCCGAGAGTTCGTGTACGCCCGACACGAGCAACTGCGCCGCAACCACCAGGAGCACCAGGCTCGTGACCGAGAAGAACTTTCTCAGATCAACCTTCACGCTGCCCTTGAAAAAAGCCACCCCCAGCGCGATGGCGAGACCGAGTCCGATCAGTCCGCCCATGAAGTTCAGCAACTCGCTGGTGCGCAGCGACACCGCCGCGAGAAATAGCACGGTCTCGATACCTTCGCGGAAGACCATCAGGAACACGAAGAGGAAAAGGCCGGCAGCGGCGGCGCGGGAAGGTTCACGATAGAGGTCCTGAAGCTTGGTCTCGATCTCCTGCTTCATGCGCTTGCCGGTGCGCCACATCCACACCACCATCGAGGCTACGAAGACGGCGCCCACGAGCATCAGCCAGCCCTCGTAGGCATCCTCGCCCACCTCAAGACGATGGACTAAGTACGCCGCCCCAATACTCGCCAATACGGCCGCAACTACACCCCAAGCGACAATCCGGTTCCAGCTCTCTCGGCCGGTCTTCTCGAGACAGCCCAGAACGATGCCAATGATAAGCGCCGCTTCGACACCTTCACGGAGTGTAATGACCAGAGATTGGAACATAACCACAATTGGGCGGGAATTCAGAAGCCCTGACTTCGCGCAACCAAAAGCAAATACGATGTTAAGCCGGAGAGGGACGAAATGTCAATGTTGGCTCTTGACCGCTTTCAGCAGTACGGATATGCTTGGTCGGAGGGAGTCCAGATTCCCGACTTCCACAAAGGGAGCATGATGGCCACGCTCGTCAAAATACAACGCAAAGGCCAAGTGACCATCCCAACCCGCCTCCGCGCCCAGTTGGGCCTGACTGACGGCGACGTTGTGGAAGCTAGCGCGCACAGGGGCAGGATTGTTCTCACTCCCAAACCCCACATAGACCGGGAATATAGCTCAGACCGGCGCCAGGTCATTGACGCTCGCTTGGCCAAGGCGGAGGCAGACGTCAAGGCTGGTCGTGTGTCGAAAGCATATTCGGACCATAGAGAATTCACTGCCGACCTCCACAAGGCGGCCGCAAAGCTCACTCCTCAAAAAGACTGAACATCCGCCCAATGAAGCTCCAGTGGACTTCCCATTTCGTGCGGGCCTACAGCAGGGCGCCGAAGGAAATTCAGCAGGCCTTCGACAAGCAGTCCCTTCTCCTCCTCCAGAACCCACGCCACCCGTCACTCCGAGTGAAGAAGTACGACGAAGGAGAAGGTCGCTGGCAGGCCCGTGTGACCCGTGACTGGCGGTTCTACTTTCGGATAGAGAACGACACTTACATACTTTTAGATATTCTTTCCCATCCCAAGTAAGCCCCGAGTGAACCCGAGTCTACGAAGTGCAACAAGAACCGGCAGAGCGTCGCTTTGCGCGAGCCCGCGCAATCCGGCAATCGCGTTCACGGCATGTGTAATGGGATGGGTTTGGGGGGAGAGGCTTTGTGCCGAGGCCTGCCGTAGTTCGATGGTTCGGTCTGAATGGAGGTCTCATTGAACCCCCACCCATCCCAACGGTACGTAACCACGTCGAACCAAGACACACAACAGTGGCCATCACCCGGTTGGTAGTGAGCCGAGCGAACCGTAAAAGTGTTGGCTTTTTCGTCGAAATCGTCGAGAGGGCCGTACGGTCCCCCGTAGTGAAGGTCCCAATCAATCTGCTCCATGACCGTGAGACGCTCGTCGGCGAGCTCGAAAACTTGGGCGATGCCGTCTTGGCTTGAGCTGCCGCCAGCGTTGTCCTCCTCGTACACTGCCAACGCATACTGCCGCCCTGGATCTGCAGATCTGAGGGAGTGAACGGCCCGGAGGCATATTGAATCGTAGGCGCCGTTACGAAACCTTATTTCCCAGCCACCGTTTTTCAACTGATTCAACATTGGCCTTCCATTCTTGTCATTCCAGAAGGTTACTTTCAGGTTCTCGAAATCCACATCGTGAATCGACCCGAAACCGCTGGGATACGCATAGGAGGAAGAGGTCATGTGAAACCGAGGGCCCTCGGAATCGTAGGGGACCCCCGATGTCTGAGCCGACACTGAGGTGACGTGGAGAGAAACCGGCCAGAGCGCGCAAGGGATCATGAAATAGCGGAATAAGACTTGTGTCCAGCGGGGGAGGATTTGGCTGCTCATTTTTGACTCTCAGTACCTGCGCGGCGGGCGGCCACAAGGGCCGCCCCTACAAGAGCATCAGTACTTGCGCAGCACGCCGACCACCTTGCCCTGAATCTTCACCTCGCGGGCGGGGACGATGATGGGGTCCATTTGAGCGTTGGCGGGTTGGAGGCGAACTTTGCCGTTGGGCGCTTTATAGAACCGCTTGAGCGTGGCATCGGTACCCTCGATGAGGGCCACCACGATTTCTCCGTTCTCAGCCGTCTGGGCACCTTCCACGAGGATGTAGTCTCCGTTACAGATGTGGTCTTCGATCATCGAGTCGCCTTTGACGCGCAACACGAAGAGACTTCCGCGTCCGGCGGTGAAGTCGCCAAAGGAGAAGGTCTCGGGGTTGGGTACGGCTTCCACGGGCTGACCGGCCGCGATCCTCCCCAGAAGCGGGAATTCCATATTGCCCAGGATCGCAGCGGGTGCAGGTGCAGCGTCCGCCCCGTCCGAACCGGCAGCGGATAGCACCTCAGCCGTCGTCATTGCCTTTCTTCGACCGAACGGACGAACCGCAGTTTTGGCGAAGGGCACGGGACCCGGCACGGCCACGACCTCGACAGACCGGCTCTGGTTGTAGCTGCGGCGGATGAAGCCCTTCTTTTCGAGGGTCTGCATATGCTTGTGCACCGTCGCGAGCGACGATAGCCCCAGACCTTTGCCGATCTCCTCAAAACTCGGCGAGTACCCCTGGTGATTGATAAAATCGACCAGGAAGTCAAAGACCTGCTTCTGCCGACGCGTCAAAGCCATGTCCGCACCTCCACCGAGTCGAAACTCGAAAATTGAAACTCCAAAATTGTCTTCGCCCTTATGACCATCGATGCGATCATAGGCGAATAAAAAGCGAATTGCAAGTGAAAAAAAGAAGGCGGCAGCTTTGCAGCCGCACGTCACAGCGCTTCGCACGCGTCTTCCGCTAAAATAGCGGAATGACGAGCGACGTTAAGATCCGCGTACTGACGGAACGCGATGCTGAGGTGTATTGGAATCTGCGGCGCGAGGCTCTCGAGCAGGAACCGCAGTCGTTCACCGAGTCGGCCGAGGAGCACCTGGCGATGCCTCGTGAGCGGAGTGCAGCGCGGCTGCGCCGGAAGAACCACGCAAGCCTGGTCATGGGCGCGTTTTTCAACGGGGAACTCGTGGGCATGGCGGGATTCTTCCGGGAGGGGCAATTGAAGACACGGCACAAGGGGCGAATCTGGGGCTTCTATGTGAGGGCGAATTGCAGGGGCAAGGGTGTGGGGCGTGGCTTACTTGTGGCGCTGCTCGAGCGGGTTAAGAAGCTGCCAGGGCTTGAGCAGGTGAATCTTAGCGTTTCCTCCAGTCAAATAGCAGCCAAGAAGCTCTATCGGTCGCTCGGGTTCGAATCGTTTGGGGTTGAGGAGAAGGCGCTCAAGATCGGTGATCAGTATCTCGATGAAGAGCACATGGTGCTGCGGCTCAACCGGCGCTTGAACAAGGCCTAACGCAAGTTCTCAATGATGGCCGGCCCCTGAGCTTCCGCCGCCGCTAGGATGAGAGCCGCCACCCGACCCGCCACCACTGGAATGCGAACCGCCGCCCGTTCCGCCACCGCCGCTCGAGCCACTCTTCGCCCCGCCGCCCGAGGGAGCGTTGCCGCCGGATGTTCTCCCGCTGGTCGTTGCGCCTTCGGTCCGAGGCGGCGCGGCGGAGCCGGAACCGGAACTGGGAGAAGACTGCGGTCGCCACTCCGAGCCATAGCCCGTGTGCGCTGGTTGGCCTTGCGGCACGGGCGCCGGCTGGCTGGCTCGCGGCGCCGCACCTCCCTGAACTGAATAGATCGGACGAGCCGACTGTCCGTTGTTCCCTTGCGCGGCTGCTGAGGACGCGCGAGTATAGTTCACATAGCGCCCCGTTGCCGGGTCATAGACGATTCCTGACTGCGGTCCAGGCGCTCGATGCCGGGCCGGAGACGCTGCCTTTGAGCTGCCATAAATCACGGTAATGCCTGCGACCGAGTCAGACGCCGGAGTCGGCGCTTTCGTGCTTTTGACCGGCGGATTTAAGCTGGCGCTACGCGCGCCAATTATTGACGCCTTGCCGTTAGCAATTTGTGAGGGCGGGGCCACTACTCGACCGGGGTGCATCGCTTGCCGATCCGGCGGAATCTCGGGCCGGTCTATCCTGTTGCCGGAAGTGAGAGTCACAGGAAGCGCACTTCCGGGACGCACCGGACGTCCGCGCTTGAACGAACCGATGCTGATGGCGGTTCCGCACGCTTGACCGTGCGGGCAGGGATTAATGCCAGTTGGCCGTGGTAAGCCGTGACGCGGCGTCCACGCAATCCATCCAGAGCCGCCGTACCAGTTAACCAACCCGGGCGACCACGAGCCGAAGATCCCGGGAAACCACACCCAGCCCATGCCCGGTATGAACTCCCATCCGCCGAAGTGATAGGGCAGCCATCCCCACGGTTCGCCGGAGATCCACGTGTAACCGTAACCCGGGTACCAGCACCAGGAACCCGTCGAGTAGGGATACCACCCGGCGTCGACAGAGGGCGCCCATCCGTATCCATAACCCGAAATGTCCTGCCAGTTTCCGTAATTCGCCAAATCCGCCCAGCCGTAGACATCGTCGCTGCCGTCGTTGGTGTAGCCGCTGGGCGAAAGGGCGCTGGTGGCGGCTTGCGCTTCGTTCTCCCGGTCCTGCACCCAATGATCCCAGTCGTCTTTCGTGATGCCCTCTGAGAGTTGGGCGGGCTGCTCGGCGCTTGGGCTCAGGTCGAGCACGGAGTCCTTGGCCAGCGACCAGGAACCGAGCGCGCTTGAGACGTCCACATAGCCGCTAAAGACCTCTACTCGTTCCTCTGAGGAATCGCCATCCACCCGGAAGAGCGACTTACCGCGCGGAGTAAGGGTAGTATCCGCCGTGGTTATTTCGTAAGTGTCTTGTCCCTCCGGGGTCACACTGAAGGAGGCATACCCAGCGATCAAGGTGAGATGGTTGATCCTGCTCCCGTCGGAGGCGAGGCCGAGCTGAGTGAATTCAAGCATCGACGACTGGCCGATTCGGGCAGTCGAGTCATTTTCGAATTCGACCTCGGCGAAGCTGCCTTCCGCCGTCGCCAGCTTGAACCCTTCCTCAAGGGGAGTGTTCATCGGCGCCTCGGTCCACTCCGTGTCCCCTGGTCGCTCGAGCGTGACTTGGCCCTCGATGAAACTGAGACGAACGACTCGAGCGTGAGAATGAGTTTGGCCCCAGGCTGCCGCAGAGCCCAGCCAAACCGCTGCACCCAACCCCAGCAGAACTCTTGCTACCGATTGTATCTTGGGTGTCATGGACCACCTCCCGAGCTTTCCGGGCCCACTCACATCCTACATCAATCTAGACGAAGCGGGTAGCCGCCAGGTTGCCACGAACGGAAAATGGAAACTGGAAAATAGAAACTGGTAAACGGGAGCCGGCCGGGGGGCTGGAGCGCGCAGGCGCTGAAAAAACCGATGAACTTCAGACTCTGGTTTCCCCTTTCTGGTATCGTATTCTAGCCTCGGACACTCGGCTCTCGATTTTCCAGTTTCCAGTTTCCAATTTCGGTTTAACCGCTAGGGGGCCGGCTGCACCTGATCGATGATCTCCTGCGCGCGGGTTTGGGCCAGATGCAGAAAGCGCGAGCCGTGAGCAATCTTTTCGAGCGTGGGAACGAGCATCTGAGGGTCGGTCAGGGTTTTGTCCCTAAGTTCAATCTGGATCTGGAGGAGTTCCTGGGAAAGGCCAAGAGGATCGTACTTCATCTCAAATTCAAGCGCCCCAACGTGCTGTTCGACCGTTCCTATAGCTTCAAACACCTCCACGAGTTCACGCGCGGTTCGGTTCTCGGTGTAGTTGAAAACCACCCGATTCAGGGCGCCGCCCTGTTCGTAGGTGAAGGTCTTCTCTCCCAGGTTTGCGACTTTCTTATGGCTCTCGAGTTCAATGCCATGGAAGTCGTGAAGCTGGCCGGCCAGCCCGAAGATTCGTTGCGTTGTTCCGGGGGAAAGCTGAAAGGGGCGGGGACCCTGGGGCTGCGCTTCGTCCAACTTTCGTCCTTCGTATGTTCCGGAGCCTTTGGCGTCCACGCTGATTGCAATGTATTCGGGCATGCTGCCTTTGAATGTCCGGGAATAAGTCAGCTTCGTGGGAACGCCGGGACCTTGAGGGAACACTACGGCGGGGTGGCCGCCTGCCGCGATGAGAAGATTGAACAGAGGGAAGAGAACCCTGAATCGCCGAAAAAGCATCAGAATCATTTCGCCTGGGTTAGGGCGTTAAGCTCCGCCTCCTCGATGTCGAAGTTCGCGAAGACGTGCTGCACGTCTTCGTGATCTTCGAGCTCTTCCACGAGCCGGAGCATCTGGTCCGCCTGTTTGCCAGTCAACTTCACGTAAGTTTGGGGGACCATCGAAACTTCCGCCGCCGCTGGAGTGATATTCGCCGTCTTCAGGCGGTCAACCACCTGGTTCAACCGGGCGGGGGGCGAGAAGACCTCCCAGTTGCTGCCGTCGTCGTTCATGTCGTCGGCGCCCGCGTCAGTCACCAATTCCAGCAGCGTCTCTTCGCTGGCTTTTCCCTTCTCCACAACGATGTAGCCCCGCTTGTTGAACATCCAGCCCACGGATCCGTGCTCCCCCAGGTTGCCGCCGTGCTTGGCGAAGATGTGACGGATTTCAGAAAGGGTCCGGTTCTTATTATCCGTCGTGAGTTCCAGCATCATCGCTACGCCGCCCGGCCCATAGCCTTCGTACACCACTTCCTCATAAGCGGCGCCGGGAAGCTCCCCCGTACCCTTCTGAAGAGCGCGCTTGATGTTGTCAGCCGGCATGTTCTCCGCTTTGGCCGCGGCAATCGCGGTACGCAGGCGCGGATTAGAGTCCGGGTCCCCGCCAGCGATCCTGGCTGCGATGGTGATTTCCTTGATGATCTTGGTGAAGATTTTTCCGCGCTTGGCGTCTAAGGCGCCCTTCTTGTGTTTAATTGTTGCCCATTTAGAATGCCCAGACATACAAGACTTTCCTTTCGGTTCAATCAGTCCGCGACCCCATAGAGAGCAATTCTATTGGGGTTCGCGCAATAAGGCATATTACTTGAGACATCCTACCACAACGACTCTTGGGAAGCTACAAGCACATCATACCCAAAATCTCAACTTGGCCGATTACGCCCACGCCGGGTCCGGGCCTCTTCGACCTGACCGGGCGCCAAGAAACGCCTGCGGCTGTCATCCTGAGGAGCCGCAGGTGACGAAGGATCCCGGCAGTCGGTTGGAACTGCAACTGCTGGGATTCTTCGCTTCGCTCAGAATGACAGTTCGCTGGCGTTTTTCAGCGACCAGCTGAGCGTCAGTGCTACATCGGATGTTACCAACTACGGTCACAACTTGGTGCCGCATTTGCCGCAGTAATCAAACGCTTCAGGTATTCCTTTGGCGCCGCAATTCTCGCAGGTTTTCGTGGGCGCGCCCCAGAGGAATTCGCTGGACTTGCCGGCGGCGGCGCGAGCGCGGATGGACTTGTGATCTGCGGGGCGCTTGTCGATGAAGGCCTGTACGCCCTCGTACGGCTCCCAGGCCGTGGAGTGGACGGTCAACCAATCGCGCGCATGCCCGGCCGTCATGGCCCAAGGGAGATCCTTCCAAAAACCCAATTGCTGGCGAGTATAGCGAGCGCACTCCGGCAGGTTCTGGACGAGCCTGGCGGTGAGCGCATTCACAGCGCGGTCCAGTTGCTTCGAGGGCACGACCTCGTTCACCAACCCCCAAGCGAGGGCCTGCTCAGCGGTGATCTCATCGCCTTTCAGCAGCATCTCACGCGCTCGCCGCTCGCCCACCACCAGGGGCAGCCACTGGGTGGTTCCCCAGGCCTCCACCAGGCCCACGCGCGTGCCGGCTTGAACGAACCGCACATGGTCGGCTGCTATGGCGAGGTCAGCGGCCAGGTTCCAGTCGTTGCCCGCGCCTGCCACCACACCGTTCAATCGAGCCACGGTGGGCTTGCCGATGTGGCGGAATAGCTCCAGGGCGTCAAAAAGCAGGCCTTGGTACTTCCAGAAATTTCGCGGGCGGCGCAGAAACTGCTCGGAAAACTCGTTGGCGTCGCTGCCGGAGCAGAATGCCTTGTCGCCCGCTCCAGTCAAAACCACCACGGCCACAGAATCGTCCCAGGAGGCGTCGCGTAAGGCTTCCACCGTCTCCTGGAGACTTTGGGCGGAAAACGCGTTGTAAACTTCGGGGCGGTTAAGCGTGACGCGCGCCACCCCGTCTTTCTTGTCGTAGAGGATCTGCTCGAAATGAAAACGGGAAGCGGGTTGCCGGGCGTAGGGTTCGTTCAAGGGGTTCACTCCTGGGCGACTTTTGAAATCGAACCGCCCTCCCTGACTCCGGGATGCTATCACACTCCCTCTGTCATTGGCGATTGGTGATTAGAAGCCATTTCAAAACCGCCCGGCGGAAGCGAGATGACTGGATGCCGCACACAATCCCCGGCCACTGCTCGAGCCCTCAGCCCCGGTAGGGGCTGGACATGAGATAGGGGTAGGGAGAAACGATTGAATTCGAATCCCCCTCCCTCCGAACCGGACTGGCGGATCTCCCGCATCCGGCTCTCCAGTCGGTGGTTTTACCTCGAAGAGGA
>JBEKLY010000083.1:0-25389 GCA_050010015.1 Terriglobia bacterium | reverse complement strand
TCCCGCCGGAGCATCGGATCTTCGTCGAGAGGACCTTGCCCCCAGGGCTTCGCGGCATGACCGCGGCGGGACCGAGTTCCTCTTCTTCAATTCGGGCCCCTGTCGAGGGGCCCGATTTTTTTCTTCCCGAAAACAAAATTCTTCCTTACGATGCCGCTGAGCTTACGATTCTCTTTTTGGCGGCGTCCCAATTGGCAATGGTGCTGTTGAAGTAAGAGTAATTGGCCATGTGGCAGCAAAGGGCCGCGTTGTTTCCGAAAGTTGCGTCCTCGACTGAAGGCCTGCGGGTCCTCACCGACTCGAAGAAATTCCAGAGGTGCTCCCGATCATCATTGTAGCCCGGAGGCGCGTAATACCGAATCGCTTCCTCGGTCGAGACCGAACCAGGCTTAATCTCATGCTCTTTATGCCACTCTTCAGCATAATCGGCCCGCATTTTCCTCGGCCAACCCGGCGTGCAGGGCGCGTAGTCAGCGCCGGACTGGGGCGTCAAGGTCAGTTCGCCGTTACGAATCTCGAGCAATCCCCGCGTTCCCATGAAGCGCGTCACCTCTTCTGACTCGGTGTTCAACGTCACTCGCAGCGTGGATCGGAACTGCGGGTATTCGTACACCGTGGTCAGCGAGTCGGGAACATCTCTCCCGTCGTGCCAGCGGAAGAGCCCGCCCATCGCCATGGCTCGCTTAGGCGGGGCGGTGATGCCGGCAACGTGATGGATGCCGGTTAAAAGGTGCACATAGAGGTCTCCCGGAATGCCCTCTCCGTAATCCTGCCAGCACCGCCAGCGAGTAAAATGCAGAGCATTGAAGGGCTTCTTGGGGGCCGCCCCCAACCATGTTTCCCAATCGAGAGTTTCCGGCGAGAGATCCGTCGGCACCGTATACTCCCAAGCGCCGCAGGGGTCATTGCGCCCCATCTGGGCTTCGACCAGGCACACATCGCCGATCGCCCCCTTCTCGTAAAGTTCCTTGGCCTTGGTGTAAACGATGTCGCTGCGCCGTTGGCTGCCGATTTGCACGATTCGCTTGTTCTTCTGCTCCGCGGCAATCATTTCAAATCCGTCTTCCACCGTGTGGGACATAGGCTTTTCACAGTAAACGTCTTTGCCGGCTTCACAACAATCCACAACGATCCGCTTGTGCCAATGGTCCGGGACCGCGGCCAAGATGCAGTCGATATCCTTGTTGTCAAGAAGCTCCTTGTAGTGCCGTGTCGTGGGAATGTCCTTGCCGACGATCTCTTTTGCCAACTCGCGCCGCCCGTCGTACAACTCGCAGGCGGCGATGCACTCCACGCCCGGCAGCCCAATGCTCGTCCGAAGCAGCCCCGAGCCTTGCATGCCCACGCCGATCATGCCCATCCGGATTGTGTCACCGGCGGGCACAGGCCTAGGCGAGGCATAAGCTGGACCCGGCTCCAGAAGAAACGATCTGGTTGCCAGCGTTGCGCCCGCCACGCACGTCGTCGCCTGCATGAACCTACGCCTGGAAATCCGTCTCTCACTCATGGGTTAAACCTCCTGAACGATTGAATCACGGCTGTTCCCGAATTGCGTTGCAAAATATCGTGACGGACCGGCCCCCTCACCTGTCCGTTGGCTGACGGACACCCTCTCCTCCAAGGAGGCTAGGGCCTAAACTCCGGTTATTTCGCCCCTCGCCCTTTGGGGGAGAGGAGTCGGGGGTGAGGGGGTGGCGTCATTTAATTCTGCATTCCTCATTAAGACCTACGAGGTAATTCTTTTCGCACTAGCATCCCAAATGGCCGGCGTCTTGTGGAAATACGAATAATTCGACAAGTGGCAACCGAGAGCCGTGTTGTTCCCAAACACCTCATTCTCGATCACCGGCTGGCGCGTCCTCACGGCACGGAAGAAGTTTGCCTCGTGATCGGACATGTCGCTGTAATGGGGAGGCGTCGCAAACACCTCATCGTCCTCGCCGATCTTGAATTCTCCCGGAGCCGGCTCTGGATGTTCCGCGCGCCACTTCGCAAGGTACTCGGCACGCATTTTTGCCGGCCAGCTTCCGATCGAATAGTCCTCGGGCTGATGGCTGGAGGCTTGTGGCCGAAATGTGACCGTCGTCTCGTTGATGAGCATGGTGCCGTTCTTGCCGTAGAAGGAAAATAGTTCATTCTGGTAGTTGTTGTTGTGATTGCAGCGCAGCGCCACCTGGAAGTGCGGGTAATCATAGACGGTCCAGAGCAGGTCCGGAAACTCGCGGCCATCCTTGTAGTAGTAAAGCCCGCCAGTGGAGAGAGCGCGCTGGGGCGGCACATTGGTGCCGGTCACAAAATGAATACCGGAGAGCAGGTGGACGAACAAGTCTCCTGCCAGGCCGGCCCCATAATCCTTATAGCAGCGCCAACGGAAGAAACGTGTGGGGTCGAACGAACGCTCAGGAGCGCCGTCGAGCCAAGTCTTCCAATCGATCGTTTGCTCGCTGGCGTCGGGTGGAATCGGGTAGACCCAGGCGCCGCTGTCGGTGTTTCGATCCCAAACCGCCTCGATGGTATCCACTTCTCCTAACCTGCCGGAATCCCAAATCTCCTTCGCCTTGGCATAGAGAATCGAGCTCACGCGCTGGCTGCCGACCTGGAGAACGCGGTTGTACTTGTGCACCGCCTCGACGATCGCCAGGCCGTCTTCAGGACTGTGCGACATCGGCTTTTCACAATATACGTCCTTCCCCGCCGCCACAGCCTCTGTCACCGCTTTGCGATGCCAGTGATCGGGCGTCGCCACGATCACGGCGTCGATGTCCTTGCGATCAAGGACACGGCGGTAATCACGCGTGGTCTCAATTTCCTTTCCTCCCAAAGCTTCTTTGGCTGCGATGTGGCGGCTGTCATACAAGTCCGCTGCCATCACACATTCGATTCCGGGTACCGCTAGGCTCGCACGCAACAGGTCGCAACCTTCCGTGCCTGTCCCAATGATGCCGAATCGGACCGTGTCCGAAGGCGGTACGGGACCCGCCGACGCCCACGCCCGTTGCGGCTGGAGAAGAGTAACCTTGGCAGCTAAGCCCGCCGCCGCGCCTGCACCCAGTTGGATGAACTCACGCCGATTGAACGAGTACTTCTTCATAATAGGAAAGACCTCCTTTGACGAATGCAATTCCTGAAAGATCTTCAGCCGCATAGTCTGCCAGAAAGTGCAAGAGAGTGAAAGCGTTTTAATGGAGTCGGCAGCCGCAATAAGGCAGGGGCGCAGCTCGGCAGACGGGTAGGTCCTTGCACGTCATCTTCTGGACGATGCCGCTCTCAAACCCGCTCCCCATCCAGGCATCTCTGAATGATCTCTTCCAGCAAAGGCAGAGGGATAAGGAATCGGAATCCCACGCGCACGACTCCGACCCGCCCGGAGTTAATCCAGCGATAGAAGGTGGTTCGGGAGATTTTGCCGCCGGTGCGCCGGCAGAGCATGCGCCAGGCATGCGTGGGAGTGAGCATGGGCAAGGCGGAACGCGCCGGTCTGGAATTCCGCCCCAGCGAGGCTGGGCTCAAGGATCGTACGGCGTACGGTTTCATGGCTTCACATTTCCTCCGGGTAGGTTCACTGTCGAGAAACAGCGCAACGGGCGAAGTTCGTGCTGGGAAGCTCTCAGCATCGCACTTGACTGTTTCCGGCCCGTGGAGACCCGCCACCCATCCCCTTCCGAGTCGAAGCGGGGAACTGGACGAATGCCCTCAGCCCCCCGACAGAAAGAAACAGCGGTTGGCCTCCTCCGTAGGGAATAGCCAAGTAGTTGCGATCAAAGACGACAGGGGACCGCGCTAGGCCGATTCACCCAGCATGAATCTTACGCGTTCGGACGCCAGCCGATGCCGATCTTGCACGCGCCCATCCTCGGGCTCAGTATCCGGCAGGCCGAATCTGGCCTGGTCAAGAAGCAAGGACGATGGTTGCAGAGACTGGAAGCAACCGGGTTCAGCGGCCTGGCGGCGGTGATACGTGCACTCGCCGTGTGCGCCGGGCTGAGCTGGGAAAACGCACGCCTTGTGGGAACAACGAGGTGAACAGGAATCCCGGCGCAACGTTCCTGCCTGGCCACGAAATGACGCACATGACTTGGAGGAGGGCCGGACTCCGGTCGTCGGACGACCGAACGCGCGGCGAGTTGAGGCAACTGGCGCTGGGAAAATGACACCAGGGCAGGAGGACGACAATCTTGCAGCCTTACGACAATTCTTATATGGCATGTTAAAAACTCCTAAAACGACAGAGCGAAAACTGACGGCGAAACTGCTGATCAAACAATGCGGGACAAAACGCCATGGGGATGGTCGAGGGCCCGAAGCTTTTTTCAATTCACCCCCTCCCGAATTGAAATGAAATGTGCTACCATCTGTTCCTAGACGGCACGGGAGGTAGGCTAAGTTTTTTGTAGCCGAGAATGGTCCTAAACAGCGTAGGCCAGTTTTCTTCAAGCCTGCGCCCCAAGGTTTCGATAAATGGGAAGCGATGCAGTTCGAAGCGGGGAGGCTAGTGTGAAGCGGGAACGAGTACAGGCAAACCCCTGGAAAGTGAAAGTGAAGCGGTGCAACAGACCCGTAGGAATGATCGCGAAGGCGCTCAGGAGGAAGGAGCAGCATGGCGATGAGTAAGCCCCTTGACCATACACTCGCCCGCACCCCGGTGATTGCTTTGGAAACACCAGGGGAAAAGCGAGAGGGCAGGCCGGAAAGATGCACGGCTCAGACCCGCCTTGAAAAACGCCATCCGCCGCTTGGATCCCGGCCCCACATCCGGAGGGCGGTGGCTTTACCTTCGAGCGTAGCGAAGTGTGAGACGACAGCTACCCCTGCAAGGCCCAAAAATAGTAGCCTATAGTTGTACCAAAAGTCAAGTGTTTTTTTGCCAGGAGAGGAGAAAACGGTATGGAAGAAATGAATGCTGCAAAGGTAGTGAAGAAGGTCCGCCAGCGGTTAGAAGTCAGCCAGGAGGGCCTGGCGCGCCTGCTGAACGCCACCAAAGGAGCAGTGCAACACTGGGAGCGAGGCCGCAACCGGCCCGACCTGGCGCGCCTGCTGGCGCTGCGGCAACTCTGTCCTCAGGGCGTGGAACGGAAGGAACTGGAACAACTGATCAAAGAAACCCAAGCCCACGTTGCGCCGCTTCCGACAGGCCAGCCTGGACCCGGCGGAAGGATCATGCCGCCGCAGCCTGGTGAAAGCCTGATTCTGCTGCGTAGAGACAACAATAAGCTGCGCAAGCAGGTGTCGAAGCTGGAAGCAAGTCTGAAACGGCGCAGTGAGCAGTTGCGCATTCTGGAAGACCTGGCGACAGAGTTGCAGCGTGATATGGCCAAGCTGCGAGCCGGCCAAGCGCCTGCCACGCCTGAGCCGCCAAGCAGCCCGGTTCCGCAGGCGACTGAGTAGCCGCAGGCGTGGACAAGCCAAACTCGAGGCGAGTGCGCCCGCGCAGCAAGCGAAGAAGTGTGTGGCGGACCAGTGAGCCCAGCGACTCCGGAGCCGACCCGGGAAACTCTCCAGGCGCATTGCCCGGACCGACATGACGAGGGGGAGTTCCTCGGACTCTCCTTGGCGTTCCAAGAGGCGCAGGTATGCTACTGCCTGGCCGAAAGGCCGGGCACCTGGGTGAGTGAACGAAGCTCCAGGAGGAGATCAAATGCTTGCCTGAGCGAGGCCCTATCGTGGTACGTCCCATGCATCATACTCGATAACGCTCCATGCAGGTTGATAGTTGGCCTGCGGGCGGCGAAGTGCGGCGTGCAGGTGAGACTTACGCAAACGTGCGCTAGCGTTGTGTCTCTCAAATAGGTTTACAGATGTAGCGCCGCCATCCTGGCGGGTCCGTGCCGGCTGGAAGCCGGCGCTACGTGCGCCACTCGCCCAGCGGGATTGTAGAGGCACTTGAGAGACACAACACTAGGTGAACGGCCTGCCAGGCTTGTGGACGAACCAAGATCAGGCTTATTACTACACGAACGATACATAAACTTCGTAAATAGTAATGTTAGCTTACCAATATAATCAATAGCCACGTAATGTACAAATCCAGTCACCCTCCATCGCCAGGTTTGTCATCGACCTCCGTCGTCGCCCGTTGTAGGCTCTCTGGTGGGAGCTAGTGATGAATGATGAACTTCGAAATCGGGTTGCGATGGTGACCGGCGCAGGCCGCGGTCTGGGGCGCGCCATCGCGCAGGCGCTAGCCCAGGCCGGAGCGGCAGTCGGAGTCATGGCAAGGACTGAGGCGCAAGTGGCCGAGACCGTGGGGGTCATTGGCGAGACAGGCGGGAAGGCTTTGGCCGTCGTCGCGGACGTCAGTGACGCTGCCTCGGTTGAAAGTGCGGCGCGCCAGGTCGAAGGCGCCCTGGGCCCCGTGGACCTGCTCGTGAACAACGCCGCGGTCATGGGGCCTCTGGGCCCCATGTGGGATGCCGACGCGGACGATTGGTGGCATTCCTTCGAAGTGAATTTGCGCGGCCCGTACCTTTGCTCGCGCGCCCTGTTGCCGGGCATGATCGCGCGCCGCCGGGGCCGAATCATCAATCTCTCGACCAGCGCTGCCACGGTGGCGGTCGCGCATATGGGCGCTTACGTAGTTGCCAAGACAGCCCTGATCCGATTCACTGAGAACCTCGCGGCGGAACTCCTCAACGCCGGCGTCAGCGTTTTCGCTCTTGATCCCGGCACTGTGCGCACCGCCATGAGTCAGCACCTGCTTGAATCCGAGGCCGGGAAAACGTGGCTGCCGTGGTTCCGGAAGCTATTCGACAAAGGCCGGGATGTGCCCGCCGAGCAGGCGGCGCAACTGGTCGTGGAACTCGCCTCGGGCAAAGCAGATGCACTTTCCGGACGCTTCCTCGGTGTAGCCGACGACCTCACGAAACTGCTGGAACAGTCGGAACAAATCAAGGGTTCCGGCCTCTACACACTTCGCGTACACAAACTGTAGGGGCGTTCGCGAACCGCCCCTACGGTAGTCTGAACTGCTCGTCGATTTCCACCTGGTACCCGCTGGCGAGGCGATTTGTTTCGTTTGCCATGCCGACGACAGCCATCAGTTCGGCGAACATGGAATCCGTCATGCCGGCTTTGCGCGCTGCGATGGAGTGCGAGGCGATGCAGTAATTGCATTGATTGGTGACGCTGACGGCCACGTAGATCATTTCCTTAGCAAGCGCATCCAGGACTCCAGGCGCCATGATTTCTTTGACGCTTTGCCAGGTGCGGCGGAGCGTCGCGGGATCTCGAGCGATAGCCTTCCAGAAGTTGTTCACGCGATCCGTCTTGCGCGTGGCCATGATATCGTCGTAGACGGCCCGCACCTCCGCGCTCGCTTGGTCGTATTCAATTAAACTCGATATTGCCATATCCGTTTCTCCACAATTCTATTCTGCGACCCTGCCCGACTTCATAATTGCGCTGAAATAATGTAAAGTCCAGTGCGTGACGAGTAGTGTCGTGATTTGATTCGTAGCGCTGGCCTTTAGGCCAGCATATGCCGACCTGAAGGTCGGCGCAACTCTTAACCGACACTACTTATTTGCGTGCTCGTAGGGGGACGGCTTGCCGTCCCCTGGTGAAGTGGGTAGGGCAAGCCCTACCCCTACACCTTTTCGGAGCAGGGGGAGGAAGGAAAATGGACCAAGAGAGATTCTTCAGCTTGACGAATCGGGTTGCCGTGGTGACGGGCGGCGGGCAAGGGATCGGGGAAGGAATTGCCGGACGATTGCACGCCGCCGGCGCTAAGGTGGCGGTTCTGGACGTTAACGAAGATGCCGCCAGTTCGGTTGCCAATTCCCTGGGCGGACTCGGCGTGCAGTGCGACGTATCCTCCGCACCTTCGGTGAAGGCTGCGATGGAACGCGTTCGGGAACGCTGGGGGCCTGTCGACATCGTAGTGAACAACGCGGGGATTACGGGTACGACTGCGCGCCTCTGGGAACTGGAGGAAGCGGATATGGACCGCGTTTATGCGGTGAATCTCAAGGGAACCTTTCTGGTGTGCCGGGCGGTGATTCCCGAAATGCTCGTCAGGCGCTACGGCCGGATTGTGAATATAGCTTCGATCGCCGGCAAGGAGGGAAACCCCACTCTCGTTCCCTACTCGAGCACCAAGGCGGGAGTGATTGCGCTCACCAAGGCTTTGGCTAAAGAGGTAGCCGGCCAAGGCGACATCACAGTGAACAGCATCGCGCCTGGAGTAGTAAGGACAAAGATCCTGGATACCATCGCGCCCGAGACCGTTCAATATATGATCAGCAAAATCCCCATGGGGCGCACGGGGAAGATCGAAGAGGTCGCGGCGCTGGTCCATTTCCTTGCCTCGTCGGAAGCCTCGTTCACCACCGGCCAGTGCTACGACATTTCGGGGGGAAGAGCTACGTACTAACTCAGACGTCAGTTGCCCGTTGTCAGTCGGCCGCTGTCAGCGATTAGCAGGCTGCAGAAGAACCCCTTTGACTGTCATCCCGAGGAGCCGAAGGCGGTCCTGAGTGAAACGAAGGAAGGATCTCTGCAGTTCGTTGAAACTGCAACTGCTGGGATTCTTCGCTCCGCTCAGAATGACAAGGCGCAGGCGTTTTTCCGCAGCCTGTTTGGTGACTACGAACAACGGACCACTGACGACGGACAACGGACGTCCTTAATCTTCTTCCACGACTGGCGGGAATGTTGGTAATTTAGTGGCATATGCGTTTTGAACTCTTCGTAGCGCTGCGATACCTGAAGGCGAAGCGGAGGCAATCGGTCATCTCGGTGGTGACCATCATCTCAATCATCGGAGTCACCGCAGGTGTCTGCGCGTTAGTTGTGGCGCTGGCGATCAACAACGGATTCCGCGAGGAACTGGAGAAAAGCCTGCTGGGCGCCACTGCCAACGTCAATCTGCTGCGCTCCGAGAACGACGGCATCAGAGACTACGAAGCGTTGGCCACGCGTCTCAGCAGGCTGCCGCATGTGGTCGCCAGTGCCCCTGCGCTGTACGGAGAGGTTCTGGCATCTTTTCGATCCCGTGCGTCGGGCATAGTTCTGAAAGGTATCGATCCGCAGCGCGAAGTCCACGTCGGCGACCTGCTCTTGAAACTGCGGGAAGGAAGTCTCGAAGGGCTTTCGCAGAGCTTTGCGGATGCTGATCCCATCATTCTCGGCAAAGAACTGGCAAAGTCGTTGGGGGCGTTCGTGGGTGACACGATCCTCATTACCAGTCCCCAGGGATACCTCACTCCGCAGGGAATATTTCCCAAGTACCGTCACTTCCGAGTGGTAGCGGTCTTTGACTCCGGCTTCTACGACTTCGACGCCACTTGGGCCTTCACCAATCTTCCTGCGGCGCAACACTTACTAGACTTGGCGGATGTTGCCTCAGTAATTGAGTTCAAGATTGATAATATCTACCTTGCTCCGTCCGTGGCCGAGGAAATCAAGGCTGCCGCAGGGAAGGGATTTGAGACCAGTACCTGGATGGAACAGAACCATTCCCTGCTAAGCGCCTTGCGCCTCGAACGCCTGGTGACCATCCTGACCATTGGCTTGATCGTGGTGGTTGCCGCACTCAACATCTTCATTACCCTGGCCATGATGGTAATGGAGAAAAACCGGGACATTGCAGTGCTCATGTCCATGGGGGCGCGGAAAATGCAAGTTTGGGCGGTTTTCACGCTTCACGGGCTGCTCATCGGGGCCTTCGGCACTTTGCTCGGGCTGATTCTCGGTTATGGCGGCTCCTGGCTGGCGGGGCGCTATAAGCTTTTCCCGCTCCAGCCAGATGTCTACGCGCTGGCTTCGGTGCCCTTCCACGCTCGGCCGTGGGACGGGGTTTGGATCAGCCTGGCGGCGCTCGGCATCAGCTTCGTGGCAACCCTCTACCCGTCGTTATCGGCATCGGGGCTCGACCCGGTGGAGATCCTTCGGTATGAATGAGGATGTTGACGGTTTAGGAATTGAGTCATTGAGTCATCGGGCCATTGAGTCATTTAGCCATTGAGGCAGCGTGGCAGAGGCACCTGCTGGACAAAAGTCTAGGGAGATTATGGCAACACAGCCGGAGCAACTGAGAGAAAGAACAAAGCAATTTGCGATTCGGATCGTGAGGCTTTTTCGAATCCTTCCGAAAAATGACGAGGCTAGGATTATGGGAAAGCAGGTGCTCCGAGCAGGGACATCGGTGGCTGCGAACTATCGTGCGGTGTGCCGGGCTCGCTCCCGGGCCGAATTCATATCAAAAATAGGAGTTGTCGTAGAAGAAGCTGACGAGACGGTTTTCTGGCTAGAGATGCTCGTTGAGACGGGGATAACTTCGAAATCGCGAATGGAGAAACTGCTGGCAGAAGCTAACGAATTGTTAGCGATTCTCGCCGCGTCTCAACGGACAGCAAAAGCTAGTGGAAGGCAATAGAATCGAGTCATTGAAATGCACAGACAACACGACTCGCTGGCTTATTGAACCGGTGACTCAATGACAAAGTGGCCCAATGGCCCGACGACTCAATGTCTCAATGGCTCAATGACCCGATGACTCAATCTTTACTGCGCGCGGAAAAGCTGACCAAAGCCTATCGCTCAGGTGACGAAGAGATCGTTGTCCTGGACAAACTGGACCTGGACGTGTGCAAAGGAGAGTTGGTCGCCCTAGTGGGAGAGTCTGGAACGGGCAAAACGACGCTGCTCCATCTGCTCGCCGCTCTGGACACTCCGACGGAGGGTGCGGTATACTTCATGGGGCAGAGGTTAAGTGAGTTTGGCCACGAGGAACGTGCCGTCTATCGCAATGTGCGTATCGGTTATGTATGGCAGATGCACTACCTCTTGCCGGAATTCAGTGCGCTCGAGAACGTAGCAATGCCGCAGTTAATTGGCGGCCTTGGGCTCTCACTGGCAAGGGAGCGCGCCCGGGAATTGCTAGGGGAAGTTGGGTTAGCCAGTGCTGCCGGGCGACGCGTGGGTGAGCTTTCGGGGGGCGAGCAACAACGAGTTGCTTTGGCCCGTGCGTTAGCCAATCAGCCGGCCGTGCTGCTGGCCGATGAGCCAACCGGCAGCCTGGACCAGCGCACCGCGCAACGGGTGATTGAGTTATTGGAGAGACTGCACCGGGATCACCATTTGACCTCGGTGCTAGCCACCCATAATCCGGAATTGGCCGGGCGCGCGCAACGGGTATTGCGCCTGGTGAATGGGAAACTGCAGGACGGGTAGAGCAAGCTTGGTTTTTTGGGGTCTGCGCCTCTAATTCCACTGGTTCAATGACCTGCCAACCCCTGGGGGGCCGGGGCGAGGGGTTACCGAGAGGGCTGATAATCTATGTTCGAACGGTACACTGAAAAGGCGCGGCGTGTGATTTTCTTCGCCCGCTACGAAGCCAGCCAATTCGGCTGCCCCTATATCGAGACGGAGCACCTGCTGCTGGGGTTGCTGCGCGAGGACAAGGCCCTGACCAACCGCTTCCTCCGCTCCCACGCCTCGATTGAATCCATCCGCAAACAGGTTGAAGGCAGAACTCCCGTGCGCGAGAAGGTCTCGACCTCCGTGGACCTGCCCTTGAGCCAGGAGTGCAAGCGGGTGCTGGCCTTCGCGGCGGAAGAGGCCGAGCGCCTTTCGCACAAACACATAGGAACGGAGCACCTGCTATTGGGTCTGCTGCGCGAGGACAAATCGTTCGCAGCGGAAATGTTACACGAACGCGGGTTGCGCCTCAACGCCCTGCGCGAGGACTTGAACCGTGCGCAGAGCGAGAAAGCCTCCAGCTCACGCCCCAAGGAAGCATCCCTCCTCTCCGAATTCAGCCGCGACCTCACCCAATGCGCGATGGAGAACCAACTCGATCCCCTGATCGGCCGCGAGGCCGAACTGGAGAGGGCCGTCCAAATCCTCTGCCGCCGGACCAAAAACAATCCCGTCCTCATCGGGGAGCCGGGTGTGGGCAAGACGGCCATCGTGGAAGGGCTGGCGCAACGCATCGCGGACGGCGATGTGCCTTCCTTTCTCGCCGACAAGCGAATCCTGGCATTGGACCTCTCTTTGATTGTCGCAGGCACAAAGTATCGCGGCCAGTTTGAGGAACGTCTGAAGACCATCATGAAGGAGTTGATGGAGTCGCAAAACGCCATCGTCTTCATCGACGAACTGCACACCCTGGTGGGAGCGGGCTCAGCGGAGGGCTCACTGGACGCCGCGAACATCCTCAAGCCGGCGCTATCGCGGGGCGAAATCCAGTGCATTGGCGCAACCACCCCGGCTGAATTCCGCAAGTCGATCGAGAAGGACCGATCGCTCGAACGGCGCTTCCAGGCCATTAAGGTCGCCCCACCGTCAGAGGGCGAAGCCATCAAGATCCTTTTCGGCATCAAGGAACGGTACGAAAAGTTCCACGCGGTCAGCTACACCGACGAGGCCCTCAGCTCTTCCGTCTACCACTCCAGCCGCTACATTCCCGATCGATTCCTGCCGGACAAGGCCGTGGATTTGATTGACGAGGCGGGGGCGCGGGTGAAGCTTCGGCAGAGTTCCCTGCCCGAAGAAATGATCGACGTGCAGAAGAAAATTAAGTTCGTGGTTCATCGCATGGAGAATGCCATCGCCAACCACGAATTCGAAAAGGCCCGCTTCTATTCGGATGAGGAACGAAAGGAACGCGAAAGCCTCCGGTTGCTGCGCGAGAAATACAACATCGACGAAACGGCCATGGGGAGCGTGACCCGCGAGGACATTGAGGACGTGGTGTCACGCTGGACGGGCGTACCGGTAACTTCGATCAAGGAAGAGGAGAGCTCCAAGCTCCTGAGGACCGAGGAGGAACTGCACAAGCGGATTATCAGCCAGGACCGCGCGATTTCGGCTTTGGCCAGGGCGATTCGCCGCTCCCGCGCCGGCCTCAAACCTCCGGGCCGGCCGGTGGGTTCATTCCTGTTCCTGGGTCCCACGGGAGTAGGAAAAACGGAAGTGGCACGTTCGCTGGCAGCTTTTCTTTTCGGAAGCGAGCGGGCGCTGATTCGCTTCGACATGTCGGAGTTCATGGAGAAGCACTCGGTTTCCAAGCTGATCGGGTCGCCTCCAGGTTACGTAGGTTATGAGGAGGGTGGTCAATTGACGGAGAGAGTCCGGCGCGCTCCCTACTCGGTGATTCTCCTGGACGAGATCGAAAAAGCTCACCCTGATTTGTTCAATATTTTGCTTCAGGTCTTCGAGGACGGGCACCTGACCGACGGGCTGGGTAATACGGTAGATTTCAAGAACACCATCCTCATTATGACCTCGAATATCGGGGCTCGCTACTTGCAACGCCGCTCCCACCTGGGGTTCCAATCCGCGGCGGAAGGCGCCAGCGAACGCAAGGCTGAAGACATGGTGATGTCGGAAGTCAAGCGGCTGTTCAATCCTGAGTTCCTCAACCGCTTGGACGAAGTCATCGTCTTCAATGCGCTCAGTGATAACGAACTCATACAGATCCTGGAATTGCTGGTGGGGCAAATGAACCAGAATCTGGAGCACAAGAATATTTCGCTGAGCCTGTCGCGTGAGGCGAGCCAGTGGATTCTGGAGAAGACTTGTGATGACCGCTCCTATGGCGCTCGTCCGCTACGCCGGGCTCTTCAGAAGTACGTTGAGGACCCGCTTTCGGAGGCCTTGATCCAGGGGGAGATTCACCCTCCCTCGGTTCTGGAAGTGGTGTTAGAGAACCAGGGGCTCTGTTATCGATCGATGAATGACAAGCTCGTTGCGGCCACGCCACTCGCACGTTAATGCGACCTGCCCCATTGAGTCATCGAGCCATTGTGCCATTGAATCATTGAGCCATTGGGCCATTGGGCCATTGGATCATTGAGCCTTCGCTCTCCGCGTCGGGGCTTCAAAGGTGCGGAGAACAGTGGGCCGTCTGTTGTTCTCTGCACCGTGGTCGCGTGAGGTTGTTGACAAATCTCATGGCACAATGGCTAAATGGCTAGATGGCTCGATGGCGCAATGACTCAATGACTCAACGTTTTTGAGTCTTCCGGCCAACTTCCGAAGCATTCCCGGCATCGGACTCTTTGAGCCCAATCAACAAGGGGGAAGACCGTTTCTTGAAGAGAAGTTTTGCCACTCGTAAAGCATCTCAGTGTAGACCGTGGAATGGGCGAGCAGGGCTGGCGCTTGCCGCTCTGCTCTTGAGTTCTGGCCTGGCGCTTCATGCCCAGAATCCGCCGGCAAACCAGAACCCGCCCTCTTCACCCGATACGTCGTCTTCCACGGAGAAAAAACAGGCACAACCCTCGCAAAGCCCGCCCGCGAATCAGAATCCGCCCGCGCCCTCGAGCGCGCCCTCTTCCGGCCAGCAGGCTCCGCCACCTTCACAGACTCCACCGGCGGCTCCTCAGCAGAAGCTTCAACTTGAGACGCCCCAGGCGGCTCCTGGTCAGCAAAAAAATCCTGAGCTCACGACTCCAACCGCACCCGGGCAGCCGGCACAACCTGCCAGCCAGCAAATCATTCAAGATATCTTGTTCAGAGGTAACCGGCGCATTACCACCGCGGTCATGCGCGCCCGCGTATTCTCAAAGAAAGGCGACGTCTACAACGAGGCAGCCCTCCGCCGAGACTACATGTCGCTTTGGAACACGGGCTACTTCGACGACATCCGCTTGGAAGCAACGGAGTCCCCAAAGGGCGGCATGATCATCAGCTTCTTTGTGCGGGAAAAGAAGCTGGTTCGCAGCATCGACTACAAGGGGCTAAGCAGCGTTCAACAATCGGATGTGCTGGACGAATTCAAAAAGGAGAAGGTCCCTCTCTCCATTCAGTCCCAGTACGATCCCGTGGTCGTCCGGCGGGCGGAGGTGGTGCTTCAGGATATGCTGTCGGCGCACGGGAAAATGTTTGCTACTGTCCGGCACCGCACGCGAAACATTCCGCCCAATTCCGTCGCTCTCACATTCATCGTGGTGGAAGGTCCCAAGGTGAAGGTCGGGAACGTGCGTTTCACCGGGAATCATGTCTTCTCGGCGCACGAACTTGAGCGCTCCATGAAATACTCCCGGGCAGCCGGCGCGCCGCCATGGTTTTACTGGTTCCACAAAACCTACGACAAGGAACGGATTGAGGCCGACCTCGAAAACATCCGCGATCTTTACCGGGACCACGGCTACTATTTCGCGATCGCGAAAGAGCCGGAAACAAAGATGGTGGACACCCGGATTCGCTATCCGTTCTTCTTCTACAGTTGGGGCCGGGGCAAGCGCGTGGACCTGACGATCCCGGTAGAGGAAGGGCTGCAGTATCGGCTGGGCAGGTTCGTCATCCGCGGAAACAAACTCTTCACAACACAACAACTGGCGCCCATCCTGCGGATGAAAGAGGGCGATATTTTTTCACTCTCCAAAGTCCGCAAGGCGATGGAGAACTACACCAAGCTTTATGGCCAATTCGGCTACATTAATTTCACCGCCTCCCCTGACCCGGAGCCTGATAACAAGCGGCGAATCATCAACCTGGCCTTGGACTTCGAGGAAGACAAGCAATTCCTCGTTCATCGCATCGAATTTTCCGGTAATACCAAAACGCGCGATAAAGTGATTCGACGGGAGTTGCTGCTGAGCGAAGGAGATATGTTCAACTCCCAGTGGTGGGACTTGAGCGTGCTGCGAGTCAACCAATTGGGCTTCTTCGACACGGTGAAGAAAGAAGACTACGACATCACCCAAAACGCCTCGAACGGCACCGTCGACATCACCATGAAGGTCAAGGAAAAAGGCAAGAACCAGATCGGGTTCTCGGGTGGGGTCAGCGGCTTGGCCGGGAATTTCGTGGGGGCCAATTACGCCACCAACAACTTCCTGGGGTTGGGCGAAACCTTAAGCATTCAAACCGAGTGGGGAACCTATCAGAAGCTCTATTCCTTTGGGTTCACGGAGCCGTACGTCTTTGACAGGAACATGACGCTGGGCTTTACGGTCTACCGCAGCGATTATCGCTATGACCAACTCCGTCAATTGGCTTATCAATACGGCGTCAATCCCACCCAACTCGCCAGTTCCGCGTATGGCCAATACTATGCCCAGAATTTCCAGCAGAATTCCTCAGGATTTACCCTCTTTACCAGCTATCCCTTGCGGCGCCATTTCGCCCGCGTCGGTTTGACCTACAGCTACTCCTACAGCAGCATGCAGGCCTTCAACGCGGCTTCCGCGTCGTTCTTCGAGGCGATCAACTTCCGCGGCCTGGCCGGTCCGTCGGCCCTGAGCGGCATCGTCTCCAGTTCGATCATGCCGACTTACGTTTTTAACACCATCAATGACGCTTGGAATCCCACTCGGGGAAAGTACCTCTCTTTGTCGCTGGGAATATCCGGAATAGGCGGGAACGTTTACACCGCCACCCCGTCCATCGACTTCAAATACTGGCATCCGGTCCGCAACGTTCGTTCCGAGAAACCCACCGCCTTCGGCATGCACATCCTGGCCGCCTCGATTGAAGGGTACGGAGGCCGCGTGCCCCCGCCCTTCTCGCGCTTCTATATGGGCGGCGAGTATGACATTCGAGGTTTTGACATCCGCTCCATTAGCCCTTTGGCGTTCTTCCCCGGACTTGGGCAGGTCTGTAACCGCGACAACTACGGCAATCCCATTCTGGCGACCGGCGCCAATGGACAGAAGGGAGGCACCTGCGGCTCTTACTCGCAATTCCCCTACTACACGCCCATCTACCCCGGCGGGGATACGGAAATCGTCAGCAACTTCGAATACCGCGTGCCCATTATGGGCCCTGTCACCCTGGCGGCTTTTCTCGATGCGGGCAGCGCCTTTGTTCTGCGGACCAACCAACTCCAGATTGATACGTCCATTGCAACCCTCGCGGAGTTGAGTTCGGAGTACCCGTACTTCCAGTTGCCCACCCGGCTTCGAATCATCTCGACCACCAACCTCCGTCCCCGCAGTTCAACCGGACTCGACATGACAGTCATCCTGCCGGTGGTCAACGCGCCGTTTCATCTTTATTACGGTTACAACTGGCTGCGGGAGGATAATGTTATCATCACGCCTCCCCAAGTGCTGCCGCCGGAGACGATGTTTCCCAATGTGGCTACTTACGAAGCTGCCCGGGGCTTGTTCAACCCGTTTAAATTGCGGGAGCGCAAGGGGCGGGTGGGGTTCACTGTAGTCCGCACATTTTAGAGAAAAAATGAGTTAGAATGTGTTATTGCAATTGGTACCTAAATGCCTTGAAGGAGATTGAATGAAGACTCGAGTTTCTACTCTTACACTTCTGTTCTTCCTGGGAACTGCCCCCGCGGGGTTGCTGGCTCAGAGTTCGGGCGCGCCAACCAAGGTTGGGTTGGTCAATATTCAGGAGGCGATTCTGAGCACGGCGGAAGGGAAGAAATCGATGGCTGACCTGCAGAGGAAGTATCAGCCTCGCCAGCAGGAGATCCAGAAGCAAAATCAGGACATCCAAGCCATCACCGACCAGTTGCAGAAGCAGGCCGCCACCCTGAGCGACGACGAACAGCGGAACCTGAACCGGCAACTGGAAGAAAAGCAAAAGCTCTTGAAACGCACGCAAGAGGATGCGCAGGCTGATTTCGGGGCCGATCGGGACGAGATGTTTCGCCGCATCGGTCAGAAGATGGTGAAAGTGATTCAGGACTTTGCGCCCAAGAATGGGTACTCTCTGGTCATCGGAAGTGACCAGGTCCCGATCTATTACGCGGCGACCGAAGTCGATTTGACGGACCAGATCGTGAAGCTCTATGACGCCGCGAACCCAGCTGACGCCGCGACTTCAGGTGGACCGGCGGCGCCTGGAACGCGATCAAGTACGCCTTCCGTCTCCAAGCCAGCGACCAAACCGAAGCCGTAGGGACTGGATCCCCCTTTGCCAGTGGCCCGCGTCCGTGTGCAGCGGCGGGTGTGGTGTGCGCAAACCCGCGGTTGCGATGGAGGATTCGTGTTGCATCCGGCGGGAGGCTCGCATAGTATAGAAAGCATAGCCCGATTAAACAGAGCCCAGCATGAAGAACCAGACGGCCAAAACTGTCGCCGACTCGTTTACAGAAACGGTGGAGATAGTTCTTCCCAACGATGCTAATCCTCTGGGTAACATCCTGGGCGGCAAAGTTATGCACCTGATTGATATCGTTGGAGCAATCTCCGCCCGCCGCCACTGCCGCTCGCTTCTGGTGACCGCCTCGGTCGATAATCTGGATTTCGTTCATCCGATCAAGGTGGGCCAACTGATCATCTTGCGAGCTTTCGTCACCCGCGCTTTTAAGACCTCTCTGGAAGTCGAGGTTAATGTTTTCTTGGAAGATGGTTTGACCGGCGAGCGCCGTCAGACGAGTTCAGCCTTCGTCACTTACGTTGCCGTCGATCGAGACGGCCGCCCAACAAAGGTTCCACCCATAATCCCCGTTACGGCAGACGAGAAACGCCGTTACCGGGAGGCACTGCTGCGGCGGCGGCGCCGACTGGCGTTTGCCGCCAGTGCTCATCGCCGCTATTTCGAGCCGGAAAAGTAACGGCAGCACATAGGAACAGTCTAGGCCGCCTCGGGGCAGTTACCGGGGCAGCCCTTGTGACCGCCCTCAACCGAACGAACGGAACGGCCGCCACGGCGTGATGGATTTAGGCCAATTCCCCACTGACGGAGACGCACATGAAAATCAAACGGGAAAAAATCTTCTCAGGAACCCCTTGGGAACCTAAGATCGGCTACTCGCGCGCCATCAAGGTCGGAGACATGGTGTATGTCTCTGGAACTACCGGAACCGACCCTTCCGGCAAGGTCCTTGCCCCAGGCGACATGTACGCGCAAACGGTGCAGGCGATTCGAAATATCGAGAGCGCGCTCAAACGCCTTGGCCTGGGCCTCGAATACGTGGTGCGCACACGGATCTACGTCACCAAGATGGACCGCTGGGAAGAGGTGGCCAAGGCTCACTCAGAGTTTTTCGGCGAAATTCATCCCGCCACGACGCTAGTCGAAGTCTCCCGCTTTATCGACCCCGAGATGCTGGTGGAAATCGAAGCCGCCGCGGTCAGTTAGAAAAGGCAGGAGTCAAGAGTCAAGAGTCAGGATTCAGGAGTCAGGGTTTCGGAAATTAGCAGTCGGGAATCAGGAATGAGAAGTGAGGAGTGAGGAATCGAAAGCCCTCTCCCCGGGGAGAGGGTGGCCTGCGAGGGCGCTGTTATCAGCCGTCGCGAGCCGGGTGAGGGGTCACTTCCCAGCCATTCTGCTTCCGAACCTGCCGATCCAGCGTTCGCACTGCCGCGCCAGTAACCAAGACTGCTTGACTCGCATCTGACAATCAGATAATCTGACGACATGAATCCTAAGAGTGCCGCAACTCGGGAACGCATCGGACGGGTGGGGCAGCGCCGCCAGGTAGTTATCCCACGCGAGATGCTCGATAGCCTACGACTGCGGGAAGGCGACTTCGTCGCGTTCAGCCGGCAGGCCAACGGTGTTCTGGTCAAGCCCAAGCGATTGGTCGACCCCGATGACGTGCTCACTCCTGCGGAAGCGAAGAAGGTACGCCAGGGGATGGAGCAGATCAAAGCGGGGCGGTTCAAGCTGGGGCGGGACGTGAAAGATGGGCTGGACCGTTAGGGTTGCCGAGGGCGAGCAGGCGTTTATTCAGGGCCTTCCCGACAAGACTCGTCGCCAAGTATCCCGCAGCATCAGCGATCTTGAACAAGATCCATTCCGCGGAGACGTGAAGCCCCTCACGGGTAAGGAGTGGAAGGGATTTTACCGGAAGCGTGCCGGAGACTTTCGGATCATTTTCTTTTGCACTACGATCAGCGACTGATTGATGTATCAACGGTCCTGAGACGATCAGGAAAGACGTATTGCTGATTGGCCAGACGCCGCCCTAGCCCGATTTCAGGAACTCGCCTTCGCACACGGCATCACCTCGCACGAGAATGTCTATGAAAATAAAGGACCGCGATGATCCAACGCTACTTGCTGGACCGCGGTCCCTTCAGGATTTCGGGGATTCTGGCGAACAAGCGTGCGGCGCTTTGAACTTGCTGGTCGCCTTTGGTTTCCGCTTCCTCGCCGCTGGAAAGGCCGTAGACCAGGTTAAGAAGTTCGACCTTGACTCGGAGCTTCAGGTAATTCTGGTCGCTATCCCAGAATTCCGCCGGAGTGCGGATGCCTCTCCGGGTGAGGTAGTCCCTAAAATCGCTGAGCATGGCGTCGTCCGGCTCGAAGGTTTTATTGGCACGCCCATGGAGCGTCAAGTATTCAGAAGCGTAGTCCGTGAAGGCTCCAGACTGGTTCAGGAAGCTAGCCCACGGATCGAGAGGGCGGGGAGGCAGATCGATGTCGGGGGCAATACCGCCTCCAGGCGAGAGTGGCCTGCCGTCATCGGTAGCGAAGTGGCTGGAGGTCGAAGCCGGGTCGAGTTCTTTGCCCGGCGAAGCCAGGGCAGTTCCCGGAATAGGCCGTTGCACGGATCGGCCGCTGGGGGTGAAGTATTGAGCCGTCGTCAGCGCCAGGCCCGTATCCTCGCTGAGGGAGGCTACGGATTGCACTACGCCTTTTCCGTAGGTTGGCCCCCCGGCGATCACGGCCCGGTCGTGCTCTTGAAGCGCCGCGGCGAGCACCTCGGCGGCGCTGGCCGTATCACCGTTCACCAGGACGATGACAGGCATGTCGAACCGCTTTGGGGCTGCAGACGTGCGGTAAGCCTTTTCCGGCGACGCCCTGCCGCGCATGGTCATCACCAGGGCATCGGGCTTCAGGAAGAGGCTGGCAACGCCAATCGCGGCGTCCACCACGCCGCCGTGGTTATCGCGCAAGTCGAGCACAAGGCCCTGGAGGGGCGGCGTCTCGAGCGTGCCCACGGCATCCGAGACCTCCTGCGGAGTCTTCTGCTCGAAGCCGCTCAAGTGGACATAGCCGATTCCGGGCGAAAGCAAAAACGACTTGTCCACGCTCGGCAGGGCCACTTCCGCCGGCTTCAGATCGTAATCCTGCGAGACATATCTGCCCGGGTGGATGACCGCGAGGCGGACGGGATGCGAGCGGGAACGCCGCAGCAACTCAACCAGGGATTGAAAGTCGATCTGATTGACGTGCGTACCATTGATCTCCACGATTTCATCCCCAGGACCCAGTCCCGCGCGCCCCGAGGGAGACCCTTGGGCCGTCTGAAGCACCAGTAGCTTCCCGGGCGTCACGTAGAGAATGGAGCCAAAACCCAGCGCTTCGCCACGCGTTTGCTGCTTCAGCAGTTCGAATTGATCTTTGTCGAAGAAGGAACAGAAGGGATCGAGAGCGGAGAGCATGCCCCGGACGCCGCCATCCAGAACGGCGCTATCGGGATCAACGGGGTCCGCAAAGTTCTCCTGGATGGCGCCGTAGGCTTGCGTAAACTTCAGGCTCTCGACGGTGACCGCATCCGAGGGGGGAGAGGAAGAAGAGCTCTGAGCAAACGCGACAGGAACCAAGGCGGCGATCCCCAGAAGGTTCGAGACAACGAACTTTGTCCAGCGCTTCAACTTATCCCAGTCGGCCTCCTTGCTCAGTATAACGCAGGTGCAATCTGTCCGTCGTGAGTGTAGAATATTCCCGGCAGATATAGCGTTTTAGACAGGAGCTTTGACAATGGAGAAAGACCAAGATGTAAGCCGCCGCGATTTTTTGAAGACGGCGGCCGCGGTGGCAGCGGCTTCCGCGCTCCCCAGTGGCGGAGCGCCCGCCATTCTGGCGAGTCCCAGCCCCAACAGTGTCGTCAACTACGCGATGATTGGCACAGGAACCGAGGGATGTACGCTACTGAAATTCCTGGCCACCATTCCCGAAGGCCGGTGCATCGCCACCTGCGACATTTACCCTCCCAATCTCAAGAAGGGTGTGGAGACTATCGGATCGAACCCGCAGACCTATGACGACTACCACAAGATGCTCGAGAGGAAGGATCTCGATGCCGTCATGGTGGTGACGCCGCTCAACCTCCACACCCAGATGGTGGTGGACGCGATGAGCGCCGGCAAGCACGTCTTCGTCGAGAAGACCATGTACTTCAAGGAGGACGAAGAAGGGCAGATTCGCAAGGCGGCTGAGGATCATCCCAAACAGGCACTTCAAGTCGGTCTGCAACGCCGCTCCAGTGATCTTTACCAGGTAGCTATGGAGATGGTTCACAAAGGCGCCCTGGGCAAGGTGTTGTTCGTGCGCGCCAACTGGCATCGCAACAGCAATTGGCGGCGGCCGGTGCCCGACCCCAAATTCGAGCGCCTGATCAACTGGCGCATGTACAAGGAATATTCGGGCGGGTTATTTGCCGAACTTTGCTCGCACCAGTTGGATGTGGCGAACTGGGCCTTCGGAGCGGATCCCATTTCAGTAACTGCAACGGGCGGAATCGACTACTGGAAGGACGGGCGTGAAGTCTGCGATAACATCCAGGCGATTTACGAATACCCGGGCGGCCAGAAGTTCCTGTGGAGCGGCATCCTCTTCAACGAACACTTCCAGTTCCAGGAAGAAATCATGGGCGATCGTGGCACTCTCGTGATTACGCTTGGCAAGGGACTCTTCTATCGTGAACCGGTGGTGAGAGTCTCGAATAGCGGTTTGAAGGAGAACTGGTGGGCCGGCGCGACGGTCTCGAAGGCAGCAATTCAGGAAGGCATCCCCATCTTCCCGGACCGCACCGCGAATCAGTCCACCGGCTTCGTCGACCGCGAAATGCTCTACGCCAAACGCTGGCTGGCGTCGATGGGAATCTATAAGTATGAGGAAGCCCATGACCCATGGTGGAGCGAAATGTCGAATTTCTTTGCCACCATCCGGGATGGAAAGCCGGTCATCGCTCCGCTCGAAATCGGCGTGGCCGACGCACAGGGCGTCATCTACGGTAACCGCGCCGTCGAATCCGGCCAGAAAGTGTTTTGGCCGAAAAAGCAGGAGTCAGGAGTCACGAGCTAGGAGTCAGGATTCAGGAGTCAGAAGAACAACCGATGACGTGTCATCCTGAGCGAAGCGAAGGATCTCTGCAGTTGTTCGAAATTCACTGAACGGCATGAAACTGCGGAGATCCTTCGCTTCGCTTAGGATGACAGTCGGCCGATTTTCTCACAGGTTCCCCGGCTACGGTTCGCGCATCGAGGCACAATAGATTCCCGCTTTCGCGGGAATGACCGATGCGTTTGCGGGAATGGTATGACATCCGATGAGCGGTGAGGCCCTTGACTCCTGACTTCTGACTCCCGTCCTTGTATGACCTATTTTCGCAATTTACTATTCACAATTAGCCATTCACTATTTACTTTCCTTCTGCTCGTCACCTGTCACTCGCCACTCGCCACTGCCTCCGAACCCCCAGTCCGCTACGAGGCCTCGCACGAAAGCATGGGCACCATCTTTACGGTAGCTGTTTACGGGCGCGACCGGACTTTCCTTTCGGAAGTTGTGGAGCAAGTTTTCGAAGAAGTCGACCGGCTGGACGAGCAGATGAGCAACTACAAGCCGGAGAGCGAACTCTCCGTCATCAACCGCGAGGCCGCAAGCCATCCCGTAATTGTCGAGCCCGGGCTGTTTCACCTGCTTGAAATCTGCGTCCGGCGCAGCGAACAGACGGGCGGCGCGTTTGACATCACGGTCGGCCCGCTCATGAAGTCCTGGGGATTCTTTCGCGGCCGTGGCCGCCTTCCCACGCCAGCAGAGCTCAAGGAAGTGCTCAAGCGAGTCGGGTATTCTCACATCAAACTGGATGCCGAACGGCGCACCATCCGATTTGACGAAAGCGGAGTTGAGATCGACCTGGGTGGAATCGCCAAGGGCTACGCGGTGGATCGCGCCGTGGATATTCTCCGCTCGAACGGGATCACTTCCGCGCTGGTCTCGAGCGGTACAAGCAGCATCTACGCCCTCGGCTCGCCTCCGGGCGCGCACGGCTGGAAGATCACTTTGCGCGATCCCTATGACGCCCACAAGCCCGCGGATGTCATCCATCTTCAGAATTATTCGCTGTCAACGTCCGGGAGCTACGAGAGGTTCTTTGAGATAGACGGGAAGAACTATTGCCACATTATGAACCCGCATACCGGCTGGCCGGTCCAGGGCGTGCTCTCCGCCGCGGTGCTGGCCGCTACTGGCACCGATACCGACGGACGTTCGGCGGGATGTTTTGTGATGGGAGTCGACGGCACCCGCAAGTACCTCGCCGCGCAGCCCAATCTCGAAGTAATCTTCTATCTCCCCACTGACAAACGAGGCGAGTACAAACGCGTCCTGCTGCGCTCGGAGTCCTACAACATTCCTTCTGATAGCATCGTGGAGATTGAGCAGCAATAGTCGTCGCCCGACGGGTGAAGGGCTGGTCGCGGCTGTAGAGCGCGAGTAGGACTCCTGAGACTTTTCGGGCACAGCGCCCGGAGGCCCCAGAAAGGCAGACTCCGACGCGGCTCGCCGCTGGTATAATGGTTTGGAGGAGAAAACGGCGATGGGTCTGATGATCACGCACGAAACGGTTCCCCTGCAGGCGACAGAAGAGGGCGTGATAAGGGTGGCGGGCACACGAGTGACTCTCGACACCGTCGTCGCTGCTTTCGAACAGGGAGCCACTGCGGAAGAGATCGTGCAGCAATATCCGTCGCTGCACCTCGCGGACACCTACGCGGTGATTAGTTACTATTTGCGTCACCGCCCTGAGGTCGAGACCTACCTCGCTGAGCGCGATCAGGTTTCGCGCCGAGTTCGCCGGGGAAACGAAGGTCAGTTCGACCCCGCGGGCCTTCGCGCGCGTCTACTAGCCCGCCGTTCGGAATAGATCGGTGGAAGCCATGCTCTCGCTGGCCGCCGACGAGAACTTCAACAATGACATCGTAAGAGGACTGCGGCGGCGAAATCCGCGCGTGGATATTGTCCGGATACAGGACGCGGGACTGTCCGGTGCTAGCGATGAGGCCGTACTTGAATGGACGGCCAGCGAGGGACGCGTATTACTCACGCACGATGTTTCCACACTCACACGTTCGGTTTACCAACGGGTTAAAGCCCGCTTGCCAATACCGGGAGTCTTCGAAGTGGGTCGTGGCGTCACAGTGAGGACCGCAATTGAAGACATCCTCTTACTGGTGGAACTCAGCCTTACGGGAGAATGGGAAGGCCAGATCCGCTACCTGCCACTGTAGGTACCCCGCAAGCTCGAAAGACAAATCCAAGATCCCTGGCCAGCTTACTACGGGCCTTGGAGCGGATGTTCACCTCTAAGTTTTTGAGGTAACTTGTGTTGCCTGGCGGGGTTAAGTGTGATTTTGGTCTTAATTGTGTAGACATGTATATTAAGGTATATATCGCATTTATACCTTGACTTTATGATATTTATTGCATATTATGTAGGCATGCATATATCGCGTGCTTCCTGGTCCTCCTCGAACGGCAAAGTTTATCAGTCCATCTACCTCCGCGAGTCCTATCGCGAGGGCC
>JBEKLY010000082.1:0-26094 GCA_050010015.1 Terriglobia bacterium | reverse complement strand
ATTCGTCAGGCGAGCCAGGCGGCGCGCGATCTCGGTCTTCCCCACGCCGGTGGGACCAATCATGATGATGTTCTTGGGAAGGATGTCTTCCGCCTGCTCCGGCGGAAGCTTCTGCCGCCGCAGTCGATTGCGCAGCGCCGTGGCCACGCATCGCTTGGCCTCATTCTGGCCGATCACGTACTTATCCAATTCCGTGACGATCTGGCGGGGGGTAAGCTCATCGAGCGAACTTGCGGTCTCAATACTCTCCGGCAGATAGAAAACCATAAGATTGAACACTCGCCCCGGCACAACCCGTTGGTCCCCTCCTCACTGAGGAGGGGATTCAGGGGTGGTGCATTCGTTTTCACAATTCTTCGATCGTTACCTGATCATTCGTATAGATGCAGATCTGCCCCGCCAACCGCATGGCCTCCTCGACGATCTCCTTGGCGGACATGGCGGTGTGTTTCGCCAGGGCGCGTGCCGCCGCCAGCGCGAAAGGCCCGCCGGAGCCGATGGCCACGATTCCGTCATCAGGCTCGATCACATCCCCGGTGCCGCTTAACAAGTAAGTGTACTTTTCGTCGGCGACCAGGAGCAATGCCTCGAGATGTCGAAGGGCGCGATCTGTGCGCCACTCTTTAGCCAGTTCAACCACGGAGCGGCTGAGGTTGCCGTGATACTCCTCGAGCTTCTGCTCGAACCTGGAGAACAGCGAGAGGGCATCCGCGGTGCTCCCAGCGAAGCCTGCCACCACTTTCTCATTGTACAGACGCCGGATTTTACGAGCCTTCTGCTTGACGATATTCTCGCCCATGGTCACCTGACCGTCGCCTCCCATGGCGAGCCGTCCATCGCGCCGGACGCAAAGGATCGTCGTATGCCGCATTGGAAGAGGGTTGTTCACGCGCGCCCCAAGCCAGCCATTATAGCAGATGAAACTCCTAGCGGACGGGCTGGAAATAAGTTGCAGGGTAATCGTCATCATAGTGGGCGAAACTGCGAAAGACCTCAGATACCCGGTCCCCATCCATGAACCTTGCGATGTGCATGGGGGTCATGACGCCGTCAACATTCTTGTATTCACTGTAAACGTCCGCGAAATCGTTCCAGCCCCCTGTCTCTGGGTCGTGCACACGATAAGTGACGCTAACCGGCAGAAGCGTCTGACGGTTCAGGTCCAGCTTCACTTGAGTCTGTTGCGCGTCCACCATGTCCAGTGACTGAGTGGCGATGTTATCCACGAAGTCAACGCCTCCCATTTGTATCAGAGTGCCGGGCTCGTGGATGCGCAGGCGGAGAAGATTCTCCAGCGAGTAGCGAGTGGACACTCTCCAGCGCCGCACCTGCTCCGGCAACTGGGTGGTCATGCCCATTTGGTCCAGTTCCCACGCCTGATCCCCGTTGTTGACGAGGATAACCGGCTTACTTTTTCCGTAGCTGAAACGGCGCTTGTCCGGATATTCAAAATAGCTCTCAAAAGGGGCGTAGGCGGAAGTGGCCTCGTCCCGGATGGAAAAGGTGCGGCCGCGAGTGGTCAGCCTTCTCACTTTCAGAAAGGCCGGTCCGCCCAAAACCTGTATGACACGATCGAGGATTTGTTGGGCTTTAGGATCGATGTGAGAGGGAGGCGGGGTCGAATTCGAAGCAGCGGGATTCGAAGGAGCCGCCGCAGGATTTTGTCCCGCGCACAATCTGGCTGAATTCGCCGCACCGAGCATGAAAGTCAGCGCCGCTCCCAAGCCGATTGTAACCCTGAGATTGCGCCGTTGCCTGGCCATAATCCATCCCTTTTCGTCTCGTTCTTCGCGAGCTTTGCGCACTTTGCGGCTTTGCGTGAAACCTGCTCGTCGGTGCGAGTAGTTCTTGCGGTTGCCCCAGACGGCCACAAGGGCCGCCCCGACAACTACCCGCAAAGCACGCTCCCGCCGTTTACATTCAGCACTTCGCCGGTAATGAACGTCGCCATGGGCGACGCCAAGAACAGGATCGGCAATGCAATTTCCTCTGGCCGGGCGAAACGGCGAAGGGGAATGACTGATAGGACCTTTCGATACTCTCGCCTGTCTTTCATCACCGGAGCGCTCATATCAGTTTCCACCCAACCGGGAGCGACGCAGTTTACCAGAATGCCGTGCCGCGCCAGTTCTGTCGAAAGCCCTTTAACAAAGCTGATCAGGCCGCCCTTGCTGGCTGCGTAGTGGGTGTGAAAAGCCTCTCCGCGTTGCCCCGCGGTCGAGGAGACCACGATGATTTTGCCGCCTTTCTGTCGGATCATCGCGGGAACGACGTAGTGCACCGGCGCATAGACGCCTTTGAGGTTCACGGCAATCATTTCATCCCACTGCTCTTCCGTCATTCTCTCGATAGGCGCGGGCAGGTAATTCCAAATCCCCGCATTCGCCACCAGTGTGTCTACCCTTTCAAAACGGCTGAGCGCTGCCGCAACCAGGCTCCTGGCGCCGGACATGCTCGCCACATCGGCCCGCACCCCAAAGGCTTCGCCCTCCAGGTCCCTACAGCTTTCGATGACTCGCTTGGCGGCGTGGTTATCTCGACGATAGTTGAATACAACCTTCGCACCCGCCGCAACAAATGCCCTGACGGTTGCCGCGCCAATCCCGCGGGACCCGCCTGTGACCAGAACAACTTCATCCTTAAGAGTGATGTGCATAGTTGCCCGGGAGTTCGACGGTCCGCACCGCATCGAACCTCGCTCGTTGCAGTTTATCACTTCTCGCCTGGGGCTACACCGGCTAACTCAGAAAGGCTCTGTCCTATCTTGAACGCGGCGCCGACCTTCAGAGCCTGCCCTGAGCAGAGCGAAGGGTCGGCAAGTTCTGGCTTGGACAGGCTGCGCAAAAACGCTTGAATACTGTCATTCTGAGCGCAGCGAAGAATCCCGCCAGTTGTAGTTTCTACGAACTACGCAGTTCGTTCGTCTCCTGCGGCTACCCCGAAAATCGCTCTCCCGCGTATCGGTTATCGAGCGTTCATGCGGGTGGGGGAGTAGGGTTTATTGCTCGTAGGTCGACCTGGTAACTGCTTTGATGGATAAGAGGTTACACCGATAGAAAGGTCAACTTCCCCTCACAAATGTGCGGAACTGCGAAGGTGAGGCTAGCGCGGCGCGAAGAGTCAATTCATACCAACTGCCTATGAGTTGCGACTGGGAAGAGCGGTAGTTGCTATCCAGTGTTGGAGGTACTTGCACACCGTGAAAACTGCTTGTTTAGTTGAGTTATACGCGTGCTAGTCCCCGCGTACCGCTGAAAACCTCGCTGATCGGAGGGTTACTGCATTTTTTGGGCCCGGCATACCATCTAGCAGGTATTGTTCAGACGGCGGCAGGACGGTAGGCTCAGGGGGTGCGTTCACTCATCAGGACAATTGCTGCCGTTTACCGCAGGAAGATTGGTATTGCTGTTGCTCCATCACCGTCGCTCGAAGGCCCTTCATCGGTAGGGCCTATTGCGGTTGTTGGCCTCGTGACCAATCGCGAGGATCGTCAACTGCTTGATGGGATTTGCGAGGGAAACCGTTGGCGCCTGTTTTTCGCGGAAACCTGCGAGGAAGCCAAAAGTGCCCTGGACAGACTGAACGCGCCCGTGATCCTGTACGACCGCGACCTGCCTGGGAAGGGATGGCGTGAGACGGTGGAAGAGTTGGCAGCGTCACCCGCCCGCGCTTGTGTCATTTTGCTCTCCACCGTACTGGATACGTACTTACGCGACGAGGTACTGCGTAACGGGGGATACGACGTGTTATGCAAGCCACTCCAAGAGGCCGATGTAGTCCGCGCGGTCAGGCTGGCGTCATGGTACTGGTACAGCGGGGCGAGAGCACTGTCGGATTTGATCCAGGAAAGCTAAGCGGCTTGCGAGTGGGCAGCGTTCCCCACGAAGCCCACCGCCGCGATCGCGCCCTGTCGCTTGCCATGATCCGCCGCCTGGCGCTTTCACGCGACGGAAAGGACGCGGATCACAAAGCCGGCGGTCCGCGCTACTCGCTTAAGATCGCGTACAAGATTTTACTGGGCTTGAGCCGTCGCTGTGTCACTCGTCCGTGGCGTGGCCGCACTTGTTTCCTTGTTGACAAGGGGCTCCGACAGCGGGCCATCACTCCTGAGCAGGTCAGTCTTAATCTCGACCGTTTGATTGGCCAACGGATTGATCTCCGTCGCAAAGGTCTGGTAACCGGGAAGCGCAATCTTGATCTGATGCGTCCCTGGCGCAACGAGCATCCCTCGGCCCATACCATCAAACTCCGCCACGTGTCCCACGAAAAGGCCATCCACAAAAACTGCGGCACGCGACGGTTTGACCGCGACCTTGACCGTGGACATCACCGCCGAGACTGGCCCCCTCGCGGCCTTTTCCATCGCTACATAAACACACACTGTCTCTTGGGGCTGGATTTGCACTTGTTGGGTGAAGTCTTGGTAGCCATCTTGGCGCACGGCAATCAGGTGTTCACCGGGCAACAGCAGAAGCTTCTTCGATCCCTTGAGCTCTTTAAGGTAGCCTACGTACTGGCCGTCCACCCAGACGCCGGAAGTCTTTTCAACTCCGGATTTTCCTGTCAATCGGACCTCTCCCATCACATCATTTCTTCCCGCATATATGGCGGAGGGTAGAAGAAAAGCGAAAATCACAATCCATCCCCAAACCGCTAAATTTGCCTTTCGGAATGCGTTATTCATGTCGGTCTCCTTAATTCCAAGGCAAGCCGGAAATGCCTGACTCTCCTCAAGCCTTGGACCCTGGCGCGGACCGATGCAATGCAAACTACGGGTAATTGCCGGTTCATCGGGGAAGACCCCTTGCATTAGCCTAGAAGCCGCGTCACCGTAACCAAAGCAGTATGCTTGCGAACCTCGTAAGTTGTTCCGCTAACAGGGGGTTCTTGAGTGGGAGTGGAAGCCACAAGCGTGCATAATGTGCAGGCTGAGGTAAGAATTGCGCTCCTTTCCCAGACTGCCGTTTGCCACGTGGCAGCATGATGCGCTCCGCATACTTCCGATACCACGACATTACACTTCGGCCTATTGTCGGAAAGTGAAAACTCCATACCCGAAGACGACTAGTCGATGCGCGGCGGGGAACGGAATTGGTTGGATGATCTGGAAAGAATCACCGAAGGTCCGAGAATATAGGGCGCGGCGTAGGTCGACGCGCCGGCAACAAAGTCCGGGTGGATGTCGCTTTTTATGGGTCGGACCGCCAGGGCACCAGGAGTATTCCATCCCCCGCACCCTCCGCACGATAGGCAATGGTCGAACCATCCGGTGAGAAAGTCGGGTCGACATCGTCGGCAGGATTATCGGTAAGACGTACGGGAACTCCCCCTGAAACCTGCTAGCCCCAAATCCTTCCTCTCTTCACGCGGGCAAAAAGACCCTGAATTGCGTGAAAGCACCAGTCTAAGGGCGTTAGTTCGACGTTACATGAGCACTTGCGAGACTCTCCGAACGCCCGCGAATGCTCAGATCACGCGTTAGGTCACATAATGTCCATCCCAACCCAATCCCGCAGAGACCGATGATTTGATTACGGAATCTCGACCCAAGGCGCAAAACCCCGGCGCTTCACAAAGACAGAATGTCATCCCCAGCCACCAATGCGGTTCAGAAATTGCTCACCCATTCCCCTTAGGTATTAGCAAGAGAGGCAATTCCTCGCGAAAGGCCTCCGCAGAGGTTCCGAAAGGAAGGAAAACCACATGCTCTATGGAGCTCATAGTGCTCGCGGCGCCGCAGTGAAGCTTGCGGTTCTGTGCATCTTGTTTTTGGCAAGCGCAACGGCCCTGATGGGTCAAACCTCCCTCGGCTCCGTCGAAGGGCTTATCACTGACTCGAGCGCGGCGATGGTTCCCGGCGCTGAGATCACCCTCACTGAAACCCAGACCGGAATCACCCGCACTGTTCCGTTTGCGCCAATACCACCCCGGTGGACGTTGGGCGGTTTGGCACGGCGGCCAACAACACGATTGTGGGGCCTGGCGTGAAGGCCATGGACTTTGGACTGTTCAAATACTTCACGATCAAGGAGAAGGGGAGATTGCAATTGCGGGTGACGGCCACCAACCTGTTCAACCATCCGAATTTCTCGAGCCCCGACACCACCATCACCGACTACAATGCCGGCACCATCAGCGGCACGAACTGGCTGGTCTCGAGCGCCGGACCGAGGACGATTCAAATCGGCCTGCGCTACGACTTCTAGTGTGGTGTCCGGGCTAATTCCTTGCAATAGGGAGGATGGCGCATACATTGACCTCAACGTATGCGCCACCCCCGTAAACGGTCACACCTGATCTCAGGTCCGCTATTTACCTTTTACCAAGAGAAACTCATGAGGTACTTTCCGCAACTCGCCCTCACGTTCCTGCTTTCCTCAGCCTTATTGCCGGCGCAAGCGGTTCGTCAAAAGTTCTGCCTGAACGAAGACTGGCGATTCGAGCGCCAGGTCAATCCGGGTTCGGAAGTAGAGTGGCAATTTCGCGATGCCTGGAAGCCTGAGTTCGACGATTCCGCATGGTCGAAAGTCTTTCTTCCCCACTCTTGGGACCAGACGGCGCACATGCCGTGGGTGGCGCTCGCTCACTGGCGCGGCATCGGCTGGTATCGCAAGTCGTTCAACGTTCCTACGCTCTCGGCCGGACAGCGCGTTTTCCTGGAATTCGAAGGCGCCATGCAAGTCGCGAAAATATGGGTGAACGGCAGCCCGGCAGGCGAGCATGTGGGCGGCTATACGGGATTTGTCTTCGATGTCACCGATCTGGTCAAGCCGGGCCAGGAAAACCTCCTCGCAGTGAGGTTGGACGATACCAACAGCCCGGACATCCCACCGGCGAATGAGACCAACATTGCGATTTACGGCGGTTTGTACCGCGATGTCTGGATGCATATTACCGGGCCACTTCTCATACCGGACGGGGGAATATCCATTAGCACGCCGAGGATCAGCCAGACGGAATCCACGGTCCGCGTGACGACCGAGGTCAGGAATTCGCTCGCTGCCGCCGCACAGATCAAGGTCATATCGCAGGTGATGACCAGCAGCGGCGAAGTGGCCGCCACGGTTGAACAGGAGAAGGTGATCGCACCCAACTCGACGGCCCCCTTCGCTCCGGCTGAACTGACCGTAAGCGGCGCGAAACTCTGGAGCCCCGATCATCCCTACCTCTACACGTTGCGCAGCCGGCTTTATCGCGACGCAGCGCTTGCCGACGAAGTTTCCACCCCCTTCGGCGTACGGGTGATGGGCTACGTGCCCGGCAAAGGTTATACGATCAACGGCGAGTTCATTAACCTGCACGGTGTCGATCGGCGCCAGGATTACGGATACTTGGGCGACGCGCTGCCCGACGCTCTAAACCGCCGCGACATGGAAATCATCAAGGAACTCGGCGCTAACCTGGTGCGGACGGCGCACTACATTCAAGACAAGAGCATTGTGGAAGCGGCAGACGAGTTGGGCTTGCTGGTCTGGGAAGAGATTCCCAACATCAAGATTTACGATTACCAGCCCGGTCCTATGACCGAGCAGGGCGACTCCCGATACACGCGTGCGTACATTGACAATTGCCTGGCGGCGATGGAGGAGATGATCCGGCGCGATCGCAATCACCCTTCCGTCATCATCTGGGGAATCGCCGACGACAATACCGGATACCCCTACCTTCAGGACCAGCGTGAAATGGTGGAAAAGGCCCACCAGCTGGATCCCACGCGTTGGGTGGCGGGGCGCGTTAATCCCACTCTGACCGATGTTCGCGATCCCACCAACAACGCTTATTACGATTTTCAAAAGCTCGCGGCGGAGCACCCGGACTGGATGTGGCTCTGGAACGAATGGGGGGCGTTCAAGAACGAACGCGGCTTGATTCTCGAACCGGAGGGGAACGAGCGTCCGGAAAATGGCGTGGGCATAGTCTCCGAATACCGCCGCAGCACCAATTCCTCCGAACTGCTCGGCGCGATCGCCCAGGAGGCGAGCTGGATTAAGTTTGAGGCAATGCCCTGGATGGCCACTGCGAAGTGGGAGATGTTCGATGCCGGCTGCGCCGCCTGCACCGGAACGAAGGGCATTTTCGACTACTACGGGCCGCCTGAACGGCGCCCCTGGGGAACGCACTTCAACGGCGGCGATTATCGCGGCTTGAGCGATTTGTGGCGCATCCCCAAAGCAAGCTATTGGTTCGTGAAAGCCCAGTGGACGGAGGATCCCTTCGTCTACATCGTGGGCCATTGGACTTGGCCCGGCCAGGAAGGGAAGGCGAAAACCATCCGCGTCTATTCCACTTGCGACGAGGTCGAACTCTTCCTCAACGGCAAGTCGCTGGGCAGGCGGAAACCCGAATCGACGGCGAATCTTGTTGCCGAGTGGAAGAGCGACGGGGTGTGGGAAAGTTGGCCCGGCATGCCTCCGGGAACACAACTCGGGCATGGCCCCTTCATCTGGAAAGACGTTGCCTACGCCGCCGGTGCCTTGCGCGCCGTCGGGATAAAGAATGGCAAGCAGTTTGTGGATGAGCGAAAGACGGCCGGCGATGCCTACCAGATCCTTCTTCAGCCCGACCGCGATTCCATAACCGGCGATGGGCGCGATGCCGTGCGCATTGTGGCGGTGATCGCGGATAAGGACGGCGTGCCGGTGCCCAGCGCCATGCCCTGGCTGACGTTTCACGTCGAAGGGCCGGGGCGCCTGCTCGGCACTCCAGTGCTGGATGCCGTGTGGGGCATGGCCGCGATTAACGTGATGTCGAAGCCCAGCGCGGGAGACATTACCGTAACGGTTTCGTCACCCGGCCTAAAGGATGGGAAATGCACGCTCCGCGCCCGGCAGGCGAATTGACTACAAGCGAAGTCGTGAGGCTCTTGAGAGTCTCGGTGGAAACTCGCCCATCGTGTCATCCGGAGCGCAGACTCCATGATCCTTTGGCTCACCACTGGTCATGAAAATGCCCTCTCCCCCTTGGGGGAGAGGGTGGCCTGCGACGGCGCTTTCATCAGCCGGCGCGGGCCGGGTGAGGGGGTCCGAGCCCGCTATTTTCATGGCGGCGAAGGATCCCTGCAGTTTGTGGTGGCTAGTAAAATCAAGGAACTGCGGGGATCCTTCGTCGCCATCGGATCCTCAGGATGACATGCCACCTGCGTTTTCACTCAGGCTCTTGAGAGCGGCGGCCCGAGCTCAAGCCCAAAGATACAAAGGCGGCGACTAGCCGCGAAGGTTTAGGTTGATGCACAGAACAAACTATGGTGTGTTCACATTGGTTGTGGCAACGCTAGTCGTTCGACCGGCGGCCGGACAGAACAATGTCAAGGATTTCTCGGTTATCATCGACAAGCCTGCGGCAGAATACATCGTCGATGTGGGCGGCACGATGGACCCTGAAAACCTCGAAATCACCATCGAGAATCTGGGCGACAAGCCCATTGTCAACCCCCGGCTTACGATCAATGGGCTCTACGACTGGTACGACGCAAAATCGATGGCCGCTGAAATCACGCGGAACTGCAAAACCGACGAAGAGAAAGCGCGGGCGATATGGGCTTGGGTGCGGTACAAGACCTACCAGAGATCGCCCCAGGACCCGATGGCGGTGCACCCGGTGCGGGCCATGAACGGCTTTGGCTATGGAATCTGCGGGCATGTTGCTTGCTGGATGAAGTGCCTCTGGACAGCCGCAGGCTTGCCGGCGCGCATCCAGGAACTCTGGGGGCACACCGTCTCCGAGGTGTACTATGACGGCGCATGGCACATGCTGGACGCCAACGTCAAGGTTTTCTACCTCGACCGGGACAATCGCACCATTGCCAGCCTGGCCACGCTCGAGCACGACCCGTGGCTAATACAGCGCGCCATTCACCCGCGCGATATTCCTTATGATCCCTGGCTACAAGGCCCCGATCCGCCGGAACGCAACCAGCAGTTTGTTCACTACATTACTTCCTACATGGACAACTATGAGGAGCACTCGTACGACCGGGAACTCGCCAAGGACTACACGATGGCCATGACGCTGAAGCCTGGGGAGAAGTTCATCCGCTGGTGGACGCCGGAACTGGGCAAGTACGAGGCGCGTGACGCCAACCCGGAAGTTCCCTGGCGCTACGCGAACGGCCAGCTTATCTGGGAACCCGATTTACGGCGGATCGACGCGCGGCCCTACTTAACCGTCGAAAGCTACAGCAACATCGCGACACGCCAGCAGGACGGGCGCGGCCCCGCCATTCATGTTGCGGACTTGCAGGATTCCGTCTACACCCGGCCCTCGGTCTTCACCATTCCTGTGGTCAGCCCGTATCCGATCGTGGGCGGACATTTCTCGTGCACCTTGGTCAAGGAAGGATCTTCGGGGCCGGGCGAGGCCTCGGTGTATTTTGGGGCGCCGCGCTGGGAGTCCGCCGATCTACACACGTTCCGCGGGGACCAAGGCTCCGAGAGTGTGGATCTTTACCTCGACCACAAGCTCGCGGCTGAGGGGGCTGTTTGCCACTATGGAATCGGCATTGCCCTGCGCGGGAACGCTGAATCGATGCCGCCCACCGAGGCCGGCGTCGAGGCATTTCGCTCCGTCACTGACCTGCAGATTTCCCCACAAAGCATTCCGGCGCTGGCTTTGGGCAAGAATACCGTCCGTTTCTGGAGTGAATCGCAGGGGCCGGTAAAAGTCAGGATCACCGAACGCTGGCGGGAGGTGGATGGACGCTGGCCTCCGGGGAAAGTCACGGCCGCCGTAACTCCTACGGAAGGCGCGGAAGTGGCCAGTCTGGCGCCAACTTTGAAGTGGTCGCCCCCACCCCAGCGCGACCCTTCCGCCAGAATTGTTGACTACCAAGTGATGGTGAGCCCCCGTCCGGACTGTCGCTGGCCTGTCTCCACGACCCTCGAACAGCACGTGGGTTCGGATAAACTGGAATGGACGGTGCCGCCGACGTTTCTGAATCCTGGAACCACCTACTACTGGAGGGTTCGGGCGCGCAATAGCCGCGGAGATATCGGCGACTGGGGGCCGGCATTCAGTTTCAGGACGGCGGCGAACGCGGGCGCCACCGGGAAGTAAGTTGCATGCTGGGCGGGTGAGTCTGAGCCTGCGGCACAGGGATGCGCGTGGGAGTTCCGTTTCGGTTGGGACGGCATGAGCAAAAGTGTTCGACGCAGGGAATTCTTGAGAACGGGCGCGGCTTCGGCGCTGGGGAGCAAGCTTCTCGGCTTCGCCGCATGGCCAGCGCGTGCGCAGGCCGGCGAACCGGCACGCGAGGAAGTAGCGCATGGAGGTCCCGAGGAGAACCCGTCTCTCGTCAATCCAGAGGGTCTCCTGATGGAGCGGTTCAGCAGCACTCCCGGCGCCTCAGTGCTGGTCAAATCCCTGGGCGATGCTGCCGAATACGTCTTGCGCTGGAGGCCGTCCACAAGCGCGGAGGCTTGGCAATCGCGCCGGGTGGAGGTGGAATCGGCATTCCGCAAGGCCATCGGATTGAGCGAGCTTCCACCCCGTACGCCCTTACAAGCGCGGGTGCTGGCTCGCCACGATCTGGACGATTACACTCTCGAAAACGTTCTTTTCGAAAGCCGTCCCGGGTTCCCGGTGTCCGCCAATGTTTACCGGCCGAAGGCGGCTTCTTCCGAGAGGCGCCCGGCCATCCTGTGTCCGATCGGCCACTATATTTCCGCGGGAAAAGCGTTCACCGACGTTCAGGCGCGGTGCATCAATCTCGCTCGGATGGGCTTCGTCGTTTTAACTTATGACGCCCTCGGCCAGGGGGAACGGTTAGCCCCAGGGAACATCCACCACGACGCGGGCTTCGCGTTGCTTCCTTTAGGTGAAACGATTGCCGGATGGATGGTCTGGGACAGCATGCGGGCGATCGACTACCTCGAGACTCTCGAGGATGTTGACGGCGGCCGAATCGGCGTCACAGGCAACTCCGGCGGGGGATTGAACACGTTGTTTACCGCGGCGCTCGATGCACGGGTTCGGGCGGCCGTGGTGGTTGGATTCACCTTCGAATTTAACAACTGGCTGAAGTACGGCGGTACGCACTGCACCTGTACACACCTGCCCGCCATGTTTCGTAACTTCGAGTGGTTTGAAGTGGCGGGACTCATCGCTCCCCGGGCGCTGCTGATGATGCAAGGCGACCGCGACGGCATTTTCCTCATCAGCGGCGCAAGGCGGTCCGCGCACAACACCGCAGCCGTGTATAAGGCGCTCGAGGCATCGGATCAGGTCGGCTTCCGCGAGCTCGCCGGCCAACCGCATGCCTACTCACCTCCGTACCGCGAGCAGATGTACGGATGGATGGCGTGGCGCCTGCTGGGGCAAGGGAACGGCGACCCGATCGCGGAGGGGCCGGTCCAAAACCTAAGCGAAGACGACCCGCGGTTGCTCTGCGACCGCGATGGCTCAACCTTCCCCCACACTCCGTCCGTGGTCGATCTCGCGCGCCATAAGGCGATGACAAGTGTAGCTGGGTTTGAGGGAGGTAGCTCGAGTGGATCCAGTTCGTCCGTTCGCAACTGGCTCCGCGAACTGATCGCTCCTCCGGAGGCACTGCCGCAGTTCTTGGATTCGGACTGGGACAAGCCGCTCCCGGTTCAAGGCGGATGGCTCGAGAAATTCTCGTTTTCCAGCGAAGATGGAGTGTACATACCAGGTTGGCGCTGGACGACGGACGCCGACGCCGTTCCGAGCAAGACCATCATCATCGTGGACGACCGGGGCAAGGCGACCACCGCGCAATCAGGGCTTGTCCGGCCGTTGATTGAAGCGGGATATGCGTTGGTCTCGCTCGACTTGCGAGGGAGGGGCGAGACCTTAGGGCATTTTGGCGCGAGGTGGAGCACCAACTTCCGTCTGTTGGCCAACCAGGTGGATTTGGGAGAGCCCCTCGCCGGCAGGCGCGCTTACGACCTACAGCGTGCCTTGGATCATCTGGCGTTGAGGCAACGACTGGATGGTGTGACGGTGGTGGGAGTCGGCGACGACGCCCTGCCGGCGCTTCTTGCAGGTTCCGTTGACGAACGAGTCGAACGGGTGGCAGTGGTTGGGTATGTTCACAGCTTCGTCTCGCAAATGAGAGCGAGGAAATCAGGCGAAAGGAAAGAGATGTCGGAGTCCTGGAACGACCCGCAGGTCACCGGGCGTCTCGATGCAGGCGACTACGACGTGGATTTCGGATCGGTCATCCCTGGGGCACTGGCAATTGCCGACGTGCCGGAAATCGCCTCCCTGATTGCGCCGCGCAGACTCCTGTTTTGCCAGGCGCGCGACAACTCCGCCCCGGGAATAGAAAAGATCGCCGCCCGATTCAAGCGCGTCGCTGAGACTGCAGGAAAGGGTTGGTTCAGGTATGAGCATCGCCGGTCGTTTAATGAAAGCCTCATTCTGGAATGGATGACACATGAACCGTAGGGATTTTATGGGAAGCGTGGTCTAGCCCTCACTCATACCGCAACGCCTCCACCGGATCCACCTTCGCAGCGCGCCGCACGGGCACCCAGCACGCCAGTAGCGCCACGCCCACAAACAATAGCCCCACCACGACCAACGTCACCGGATCGCCGGGTTGCACCTCAAACAGGAACGACCTCAGCACGCGCGACAAGACCATTGCCAGCGCCACCCCTGCGAGCACGCCTGCCGCTATCAATCGAAATCCTTCGCCGAAGATCAGGTTCCGAATGTCTTTGGGTTCCGCGCCAACCGCGCTCCGAATCGCGAATTCCTTCCGTCGCGAAGCCACCGACAGCGAAAGCACGCCGTAAATTCCCACCAGCGTCAAGACGCTCCCCATAACCGAAAACCCAACCAGCAGTTGCATCGCGAACGCCCGCGAGGCCAGCGATTCGTCGCGAATCTCCTCCAGCGTCTTCACGTTTTCAATCGCCGCCGTAGGATCCACAGAGCGCAGTTCGCGTTCAACTGCCCGCACTACAGTGCGCGGGTCCGCCGTCGTTCTCACCACCAGATGCTTCGAAAACGCTTGTGCCTGCCACAGCGGCAGGTAAATCTCCGGAGACGCTGCCTGCGTCAAATCGTCGGTTCGGCTATTCGAAATCTCTCCCACAATTTCGTTGCCCGCTTTTTCCCGCCCGTCCAGCCAGAACTTCCGCCCAACCGGACTCTCATGCGGGAAATAGCGATCCACAAACGCCTGGTTCACGATAGCCACCCTCGCCGCCTTATCGTCATCTGTCGCGCGGAACTCCCTCCCCGCGAGCAACACCTCGCCCATCAATTTGAAATAGTCGGGGGTGACTGCGCGCAGGGGAAGCGCTGTCTTGTCGCTCTCTTTGACCGCGGGCGGCTGCCCCTCAATTTCCAAAGTCGCCGGCCAGTTGTTTCCGGTCAGCGGCACTCCCCACGCAAACGCCGCGTATTGTACGCCGGGAATCGCCGCAACACGCTCCAAAGCCTGCCGGTGAAAGCTGCCCCAATTCGACCAGCTCTGCACCTCCGTCACACTCATCGTCAAGATCCGTCTTGTGTTGTAGCCCGACGGCACCCCCGCGATTTTCACCATGGTGCGAATCAATAGTCCTGCGCCGACCAGCAGCGCCAGAGTCAGCGCCGTCTGCGCCATAGTCACGCCGCGCAAAAGCCGGCGTTCTCCTGTTCCCGCGGTGCCTTTCGGCCCGGCATTCTTGAGGACCTCCATTGGATCCAGCCGGAAAGCCCGCAGCGCTGGAAAAATCCCCGCGAGAACCGAAGCCACGAGGGCCGCGCCGAATCCCCACCCCAGTACGGCCCAGCCCGCTGTCACTCCGTCCAGGCGCGGAACCGCATGTCCCGCAATCAACTTGAATATCTTCACGATACCAAACGCCAACCCCACTCCAAGTGTGCCCCCTGGCAACGCCAGCAACAAGCACTCGGTCAAGACCTGCCGGAAAAGCGCCGCCTGCCCCATGCCCAGTGCGCCACGCACCGCGTATTCCTGCTGCCGCTCGAGCCCGCGTACCAGCAGCAGGGCCGCTGCGTTCCCGCACCCGATGAGTAGAACCATCGCCGCGGCCCCCAGCAGCGGCAGCAGAATCCTTCTCCCATCCCGATTCATTTCTTCGGTCAGGGGCTCGAGTTGCGGTGTGAACCCTTCAAATTGCGGCTCTGACTGTCCCTCCCTTTTCGCCAGCAGTGCTAACTCTTCTTGGGCTTGCCGCGGCCTTGTCCCTTCTCGCACTCGCGCCACAAGGTTCCAGAAGGCATCCTTCATTTCGGCCGGGTCGGGCACCGCAGGAACCCAGAAATCCACCGTTGCGTTCACGTCGTAGTTTGGCTCTTTGGCATTTGCCGGCGACGGAAGGAAGCGTACGCCGGGCTGCATCACTCCAATCACCGTGGGCGACACTTTCCACCTGCTGACGCGCACCGTTTTGCCGATAATCTGCGGGTCGCCGTTGAACGCCCGCTGCCAAAACTCATATCCGAGCAAAATCGCCCTCGTAGGTCCCAGGGAATAGTCCGAGTCCTGGAAGCCACGGCCGGCGACTGTTTTTAGCCCCATTACCGGCAAGTAGTCTTTAGCGACCCACATGCCCTGCATCGATTGGCTGCCGTCATCCCGAATCAGAAAGTTGAACGTCCAGTCGTACACGGCGATTCCTTCAAAAGACTTCGCCTCCTTTTGCCATTCCAGCCACTGCTCGGCCGCCCACCCTCGCGGACTGTCCATCTTGCGGCCGTCCGTCCGCGCCGTCGGAATGAGCACCAGTTGCTGCGGCTTCTTGTACGGCGGCGGCGTCAACAGCACGCCCTGGATCAGGCTGAACACCGCCGAAGTCGCGCCGATTCCGAGCCCCAACGTCAGGATCGCAATCAGGCTGAAGCCCGGCTGCTTCAACAGCATCCGTATGGCAAATCGAAGCTCTCGCAGCATGTATTCCTCCACCCGTTTTCAGTTCCGCTAACAACCACGTCGATTGTCTCAAACGGCACACGTTGGCTGTTCGGTTTCCGTTCTCATCATCCCTCCGGTTGGACGATGGGACCCCGGCCCGGTTAGCTGCCAAGCTAAAAAGGATTTGGGTAGAGGCTAGTTTCCAGGCATCGCGCCAGCCGGCCAAATGACTGGCAAGCCTTATGGCAAACAAGGGGAGGCAATTCAGGAGCGATGCTCCATGCGAATCTTTTCGGTTCTCGCCGAGGTGCTTTGAAGCCGATCCTTCGTGAGAGTTCCGTTTTTTCACTCCGCTCGCAGGGCAGTCATCGGGTCGGCCTCTGTAGCCCTGCGTGCAGGGAGGTAGCAAGCCAAAGCCGCCGCGGAAAACACCAGGAGCGCCACCGACCCAAACGTCAGAGGATCGGCCGGGCTGACCTCGTAGATCAGGCTTCGCAGCACGCGCGCGAGACCCAACCCCGCCAGGAGGCCGAGGGCCACGCCAATGGCAGCTAAGGTAACACCTCTGCCGAACACGAGCCGCACCACGTCCCAGCGGCTCGCGCCCAATGCCATGCGCAGCCCGAATTCGTGGTTGCGGCGGCTAACCGAGTAAGCGATTACGCCATAAGTCCCGACGGCCGCCAGCCCGACCGCCAGAGCAGCAAACAGACCCACCAGGAAGAACGCGAACCGTGCACCGGCGAGGTTGGCGTCGGTAATCTGATCCAACAGGCGAATGTCATACACTGCCAAAGCCGGGTCAAGACGGTGCACCTCGCGCCGCAGCACGTTGGCAAGTTGCGAGGCGTCGGAGCCGGAGCGAATAGCTACGGACATCACCCCGTTATTCATGACGAACGGCACCTGTAGCGCGGGCCACCAGAAGGCGGGTTCAGCACCACTCGATGCCGGACTGTCTTTAACATCGCCGACGATTCCGACCACAGTCATCCAGTCCTTTTCCTTGGGGGTATCACTGAAGGTTATGCGAGCGCCCAACGCATCCCCGTGTGGCCAGTAGAGCCGCGCCATGGTGGAGTTGATAATCATCACCTGCGGGGCGTCTTGATTGTCGGCCTTGGTGAAGAAACGGCCCCGCTCAAGCGATATGCCGAGGGCGCGAAAGTAATCTGGTGTCGCGGCGTGATACCTGCCGTGAAATTCTTCCCCGGGCGGCGGATTCTTGCCTTCGATCGTGAAGCCGCCGCGGTTCTCGTCGTAGCCCGTCCAGGGCAGGTCCGTGCCCATGCCGGAGTACTTCACCCCGGGAGCTGAGGAGAGGTTGGTGATCAGCGAGTCCTCGAATGCCCGCGCAGCGGCAGGTGTCTTGTATTCGGTGTAAGGCAGGGTGAGATCTGCAGTCAGGACATGATCCGGGCGGAACCCGGGGTCCATGCGCAAGAGATTGACGAAACTGCGCAGCATCAGTCCGGCGCCGGCCAGCAGGATCGAAGCCAGACTGACTTCGGCCACAACTAGCACGCTTCGCAGCCGAAGATGCAGGCCAGTATCCGTCGAACCTCGGGCGCCCTCGCGAAGGCCTTGCTGTGGATAGGCGCGGGCAGCCTCTAAGGCAGGCACAAGGCCGAAGGCAAAGCCGGCAGCCAGAGCTACGAGTAAGGTGAACCCGAGGACGGCGGCGTTAACATGAATCGAATCGACGCGCGGAAAGTCTGCCGGCAGCAGCGAGACCAGCGCTTTGACGCCACCTGCGGCGAATACGAGGCCTAACGCGCCGCCCATCAGGGCAATCAACAAGCTCTCGGTGAGCATCTGGCGCACGAGCCTGGACTGCCGAGCACCGAGAGCAGATCGCACCGCCATTTCGCGCCGTCGCGCCGTGGCCCTCGCCATCAAGAGGTTAGCGACGTTTGCGCACGCAATCATTAACACCAGTCCGACCGCTCCCAGCAAAACCAATAGCAGTCGCTCGTTCGGCCCGACGATCTCACGGTAGAGCTCAATCACGAGCATGTGCCACCCCTCGTAGCCGCCATGCTCGCGTCCGATCTCTCGAAGCAGGGTGTTCAGCTCGGCTTGCGCTTGCGCCCAGGTCAAGCCGGGCTTTAATCGCCCAATAACCTCCAGGAAGTGTGAGCCGCGGTCGCTCGGGTTTCCGTCGAAAGTGAACGGCCGCCAGGCATCGACGGAATTCCCGTAAGGGAGAGCGTGGTAGCTGTTCCCCGGGTGTTCCGTGCCGGCCGGCATTACGCCGACGACCGTGGCGGGTTGTGAATCGAGAGTGATTTTTCGCCCTATGATGTCGGGCGCCGCCCCGAACTCAGTGCGCCAGGTCCGGTCGCTCAAAATCACCAAATTGCCATTGCCCGGCACTTCGTCGCTCTGATCAAACTCGCGTCCCAGGGCGGGAGTAACACCGAGGACTTCGAAATACCCGGCAGTCACGCGGAAAGCGGACAGGCGCACGGGCTCGCCCGAACCGGAGAGTTGCACGTCGCTGCGGGTGAAGGCAGCCAGCGCCTGGAAGGAGCGGCTGCGGGTTCGAAAGTCCCGAAAGTCAAAGGGATTCAGTGGAAACTTTGGATAGGTGTTGCTGCTGAAGAAGACTCGCACGATACGGTCCGGTTGCCGGTACGGAAGTTTCTTGAGCAACACCCCGTCGATGACACTGAAGATAGCACTATTGGCGCCGATTCCCAGCCCGAGCGTCAGCGCCACCAGGGCAGCGAAGCCACGTTCCCTTACGAAAGTCCGCGCCGCGTAGCGGAGGTCTTGAACGAGATCGTGGGCGTAATTCATTCGGCGCATATCACGGCACTCCTCTTGGATCTGGGCCACACCGCCTAGCCGGCGCATCGCTGCGAATCGCGCCTCACCGGGTGGCATGCCGGCAGCCAGGTTCTCCTCGATCTGCTGCGCGAGATGGAAACGAAGTTCTTTGTCGAGCTCCTCATCCGCTCGGCCCCGTCGTAGGAGCGAACTGAACCGCATACTCGCGAGATCCCACCAGCGCCCAGGCTCCACGTTGTATGTGTCTCCTAAACCATGCGGATGACCAGTCCAATCGCATTCGACAAGCGCTCCCACTCCGCCAGCTCTTTTTCAAGCTGCACGCGGCCGGCACGGGTCAGATCGTAGTATTTCGCTTCCCGCCCGGTTTCCGTGGTCCGCCACCTGGCGCGAATCCAGCCCTGATGTTCCAGACGATGCAGGGCCGGATAAAGGGCCCCTTGAGTGATCTGAAGCGCCTCATTGCTCACTTGCTCGATGCGCTTGGCGATGGCCCAGCCATGCTTTGGCTCAAGCGAAAGCGTCTTGAGGATGAGCAGGTCCAGCGTTCCCTGAATCAAATCCGACGGCTTACTCATAGTTCGACCAATGCCTAATTCATCTACAATCCTAAGTTATTTACAATACTCCGCACCAATAATCAAGGAGAAAACTGGAGCGGGCGAAAGGAAGATGGCGGGGTTGGATATCATACACGCACAGGCGAACCTGAGCCGGGGGCGAGGCTCCTAGTGCAATGCGTCCAACACTTCTTTACATTTATCCAGGCTGGCAGAGAGCGAAGCTCTGCGTTCTGGCATCAATCGAATCAATGGAAACCGCAGAGCTCCGCTCTGCGCCAGCCTATTTCCTTAAGTAAAGGCATCTGTGACGCACTACACTAGTACTTCCTTCGGAAGAGCGGCGGTCTGTTCAGAACAGTTTCGCGGACGCAGTCCGAGAGAGTCTGCATGATGCTCGTTAACTGGAGGGGCCCCGCTGCCGTTTCATCTTGTCGGCCGTCTGCCACGTGCGGATCGTATCTGGCACAAACCCGGCTTCGTTCAGCGTATCGCTGTGAATCGCGATTTGTGCGTCATACTCCTCGGCGACGCCCAGTGCACAGTCAATCGCCGCGGGAGTGGTCCCCCAGTCCTCATGAAGCTTGAGGCCGATGGCGCCCGCGGTTCGGTAGAGCAGCAAACAGAAAACGTAACCTCCACTGCCAGGCTGCCGTTGTATGATTATTGGCATTGCCCCCGGAGCGAAAGGACAGCCGCTGATGAGGAAACGATTTCCAAATTCAATCACTTTGGCAGCGTTAATAATCTGTAGTAGTTGGGTAGCGGCGTCGAGTGCCCAGGATAAGGCGCCCGACGCTTCTGTTACCCATGCGGATCGGATGGCGTGGTTTCGACACGACAAGTTCGGGATGTTTATCCACTGGGGTCCGTATTCCCTTTTGGCCGGGGAGTGGAAAGGGCAGCGTATTCCGGTCGGTACGGAGGCGGAATGGATCATGGAGCGGTTCAACATTCCGCTTCGGGAATATCGCGAAATGGCGCGGCGGATGAATCCCGTCAACTTCAATGCCGACCGGTGGGTGGGCCTGGCTAAGTCAGCGGGAATGAAGTATCTGGTCGTCACGGCTAAACATCATGACGGCTTTGCCATGTATCACTCTCGTGTGAGCGAGTACAACATCGTGGACTGGACTCAGTTCAAACGAGACCCTCTCGAGGAGCTCTCGCAAGCATGCCGGAGAGCGGGAATCCGTTTCTGCGTCTATTACTCGCATCGCGAAGATTGGGACCACCCGGACGGCTACGGCAATAACTGGGACTATGATCGATCCAAGAAGAACTTCGATCGTTACCTGGAGCAAAAATCCAAGCCCCAGCTTCGTGAACTGCTGACCGGCTACGGCCCCCTGGGGCTGGTGTGGTTCGATCGCGGCCTCTATACCCCGCAGCAGGCTGAAGACTTCGTGAACCTGGTCCGAACTTTACAGCCACAGTGTTTGGTAAATGGGCGGGTGGGCAATTACGCCCAGGACCTGATGGGCGACTATCAAGACATGGGCGACAACGGCATGCCGATGGGAGGACTTCAGGAGGACTGGGAAACGCCGCAAACTCTGAATACAACCTGGGGGTACAGCAAGTTCGACCAACAATGGAAGACGCCTGCCAACGTCATTCAACGGCTTGTCGAGATCGTGAGCAAGGGCGGCAATTATCTGCTCAACATCGGACCGATGGCGGACGGAACCATTCCGCCCCCGAGTGTAGCCGTCATGGAGAAAGTGGGCGCCTGGATGCACACCAACGGGGAGAGCATTTACGGGACCAGTGCCTGCCCCCTCGAAGATTTCCCGTGGGGGCGCTGTACGGTCAAAGGAAAGAAAGTTTATCTTCATATCTTCAGTTGGCCGGCCGATGCTGTCCTCCGGATATCCGGATTACATAACGAGGTTACGGCCGCCTATCCCCTTGCGGATCCGTCGCGCGGGCTTTCAGTGGGCCGTGAAAATGGCGCCATAACAATCAGTCTCCCAACCCGAAGCTTGGATGAGAACGACACCGTAATCGTGATGGAAATTTCGGGCCAGCCGGTGGTAGACCCGCCTCTCATTGTTCAGGAAAGCGATGCGCCGTTCGAACTGGATTATCTCGAGGCAGTGACCGCAGGGAAGGCGGTGAAGCGGTTCAATCGAGATGGAGGATTCTTTATCTCCAAATGGACCGGCCCGGCGGATTCGATCACCTGGCATCTGCTGGTGAGCCTGCCGGGGAGCTACAGGGTTAGTATCCGTTATGCCGCGAGAAAGGATTGGGCGCGGAATACGTACGTGGTAACAGTGGGCACGCAATCCCTGACTGCCGCTGTCGAGGCGACGGGTGATTGGTTCCAATATAGAATGTTCGACATTGGTGAGGTGAAATTCCCCAAAGCAGGCGCATATACCGTCAACGTGCGGCCCACCTCAGTTTCCGGCCACGACCTGATGTACTTCCAGTCCCTTATCTTGGACCCGCAGTGATCCACGCCACGATTTCGGCAACTGACAATTCCTGGGTTGACACCCGCAACCGGTTCGGGGCGTCTTGAACCTTGAAGGAGTGTTCGAACGGCTCGCTTGAGAAGTGCGTGCCAAGGTTGTGCAGCAGAAGCGGCGAGGGATGAGCCAGCAATGCTGCCGTTTGGAAGTCGCCGGCTTGCCGAAGCAGCGGAATGTGCAACCTTTCCAAGTAGGCTCCGTCATCGCCACCGTCGAACCCCGCCACATCCGCCACCAGAGCAGAAGGAGTCTGAAAGAAGGGGCGGGCCAGCAAGCTCCAGAGTCCGGCCAGGCCTTGTCCGACGATCACGATTCTGTCGGGCCGCCAGATTTCTTCGAGGTAAACGAGGCCCGTGAGGATGTCCTGCACTCGCTCGGCATCGTCGGTGCGATTATAGGTAGAGAAGTACGGCCCGTCCATTCTCCGAGATGGGTCGGCTGCTTCGCCGGTTTGAAACGCATCGACAGAAAACAAGAGGTAGCCGCGCTTCGCCAGTTCCTGTGCCAATGGCGTGGGCGACTGAGGCGATCCGAGCGCGGCTTCTGCGCCCTGCGGGTGAACAATCATCGCCGCGGATGTAATGCGCGTCGGTGGGACCACAAGCTGTGCCGAGATGCGGTCTTGAACGGAGGCGCGTCCGATGATCAAGCGCCGCCGCGGTTCGTTTCCTCCCCCCGCTCCATCCGGCAGAGGCCACCACCTCAGATCGTCAGCGGTCGGCGAAGCGGCCATGAGCGCAACCCGGAAGGCGGGTCTGAATTGCTTGCGGTACCTCTCCAGTTCCGCAGCATTTTGGGGAACGGATTTCTCCAGCCGCTGACGCGCGCCGGACACAAGATACTCAGCCAGTTGTTGGGGATCGAGCGCCTCGGCAGGCACTTGCCGGCGATTGAAAACCAGCAGGCGTCCGGGATCAAGCGAAAAGTCCTGGCCTTTTTCCTTGGGCGCCTCGGCAGACGTCCTGATGGGGTCTTTTCTCAGCCAGCGGGCGAAGAACTCATAAACGGCCTCGCGGCTGAGGCGGTTGTAATTGTGCTGCGCCGGGATTTGCACGCAGGTAACACGAGCCGGTTCGTCGAACAGCGCGTAGATGGCGCGGACGGCAGGGTACTCGACGCGGGGAACATCGCAAGTCCAATCCCCGGTCGCCGAAACCATGAGCAAGGGGCGCGGTGCTGCCACGGCTCCGATTTCGACGTTATCCGTGTCGATGCGAAGATTAGGAGCATTCTCGCAAATGTCTCCTCCTTGCATGAAGTGCGAAATCATATTGACAGGAGCCGCCACGCCCACACGCTCGTCCACAGCCGTCAACAGGAACGTCTGCGTCCCTCCGCCAGAAGCACCGGTCACGGCAATGCGTTGCGAGTCAACATCAGGGAGTGAACTCAGGAAATCGATGGCCCGAATCGAATTCCAAAGCTGCAACCCGAGCAGGCCAGTTCCCCATAGACCCAGGCGAAGCGCCTCTTTCGACAAGGTCCAGGGAGCCTTCATGTCGCGTCCCCAATCGTGCGGCACTTGGAAGCTGTCGTTGTACCCCACCATGTCGTAGGCAAAGGCCACATAACCTTGCAGGGCAAAGTTCATGCACCGGGCAGGAACCGAGCAACCGTTCATGTCGTCCGGACAGTGTTCGAGTCTCCCGTAATTCCAGTGCCCGTGCGGACAGAGGACACCGGGGAACGGCGGTGCAGCGGACCTACCGAGCGGACGATAGAGGTTCCCCGTGCAATAGAACCGGGGATGACTCTCGAAATAAACCTTCTCAACGGAGTAGCCTTCCTGGTCGATGCGGTCGAACACTTGGGCCCGCAGCGGAGTCTTTTCCGGCAACGGCCAGAGTCCCGCGGCCACCAGGATCTGTTCTCTTAGCTTCGCCGCCCGCTCTTCCCAGGCGGCTTGCGATTTGAACGACGGGGGCACTCTCGGCGTATCCAGTGTGCGCACCTCCAAGCGGCGATCCCGGGATGGGAGGTCGCGGGCGTCCGAGGCAGGCAAACTCGCGATGCGAGCTTTCTCCCCTGCGTCAGACGCATATCCCTCAGCACCAGGCGGCGCCACGCCTGTAGCCAGTACGCTCCCCACGCCCAATAGAAAATCCCTTCGCGACCGATCCTGCATGGACCCCTCCCTCTGCTCGCCAATGCCAGTTAATGGTGAGACGCGCGTGCAATACGTTTTACGCAACCCCCACTCCGGCTCTCGGCCGGTTCTTTCGCACGTAGGTGGCATCGATGACCGGCTCGGATTCGCATTCTGCTTCAATTACTGTAACCGGATGGTCCGGCGCAGCGTGCGGGAGGCCGGTAAATCGTACCGAGATATCGTCCTCGACGAAGTCCACCTTTTTCCCGGAGGCATACAAGCGCGCCGCCTTCACTTTGGTGCGCATGCCGCCGATGGCCACGACCGTGGGCGGTTTGTAGTACTCGAGCGCCTGGGTCCCTATCGTTTGAGCCGGCCAGAAGTGGACGTGGATGTAAAGCGTGTTGCCTTTGCGCGTGTATCCGGCGAACGTGTGGCCTCGCGCATTGCAGGGCCCCGATTCGTGAATGGTGGGTCCGTTCTTGTCCATCCAATGGCCAACCTCCGTGAGTACGCTGGCGGACTGCTCAGGCACGGAGCCGTCCGGCTTGGGGCCGATATTCAGCAGGTAGTTGCCCCCGCCCCTCGCACAGGTCACCAGGTTGCGGACAACGGTCTTCGCGCTTTTCCAGTCATCGTCGGCCGGAGTGTAGCCCCAGCTATTGTTCATGGTCATGCAGGATTCCCAGGCGCGCCCTCCACGCTCGGCCCGAATCGTCTGCTCTTATGGCAGTATACCAATCCCAGGTTGCGATGGAGGTCAGCGCTGAAGCGACAGTCGCCACGGATTTGCAAAGCGTCTTTCAGGTCCTCGATGGCTTGAGTCCAGTTGCGAGCGTTGTAAGCTTCTAAACCAAAATTGCCCAGGCGCTGAGCCCAGTCGCTGAGTTGCCGCTGATTTTCGAGCTGGTTAAAGCGAGCGAGGTACTCTACCGTGTCGGCGCGGGAGGCGCGCCGGCCTTCCTCCTTCACTGCTTGAAGCTTCTGGAACTCACTTTGTCCCGCTTGGGCGCTCCCGCTCTTTGACAGCAGCAGCCCGAGCTCGTAAGCCGCTTCAGGAGCTTCAGGTTTGAGCTGCGCCGCTTCCCGGAGCTGTTTAATGCCCTCTTCCGTCTGGCCCAGACGCGCTAAGGAAAGCCCCAGGTTATAGTGCGCTTCGTAGCTCTTGCCATCCATGGCCACCGCTCGCCGCAGAACCGGCACGGCGTCGGCAAACCGCCCCAACTTGCGATAGGCTTCCCCCTCGATCTCGTAGCCTTCGGGGTCCTCTGGCCGGTTGCGAATATAATCGCCGACATAGGGCAGGCTTTCGTCGGCTTGATTTCGGCTGAGGTAGGCCTTCGCCAGCGACAAGCGGGCAGACTCGTTATGGGGCTCGAGCCTGAGCACCTCCTTGTATTCCGCAGGCGCCTTGGCCCATTCATCGTAATGAACATAGGAGTTCGCCAGATTGAAGTGCAATTGCGCCGAGCCCGGATGCGTGGCGAGCAACTTTTTGACGACGCCTGCGGCCTTTTCGTAGTCACGATTCTGGAAGTAAGCTGCTCCAAGCTCCACTTGGAGGCGCTCGGCGAAAGGCTGGGGAGGTGCTTTGGCCAGCGCCTGCTGCAAGTAGGAGATGGCCGCCACTTCGCGCTTCTGCTCCAGCGCCAAGTCCGCCAGGTTCAGCGAGGCGTCAACAAAGCCAGGGTTCAATGCCAGGGTCTTCTTGAACTCCTCCGCGGCCTCGCCGGGATTGCCGAGCGAACGGTAGGCTATTCCCAGGGCATTGTGCGCGGCGAAGGCGCCCGGCCTGTCTTTCGCCGCGATTTGTAACTCCGTGGCCGCCTGTTCGAACTTCCGGCTCGAGATTAACGCCAAGCCCTTGTTGTAGCGTGCATCCCAGACGCCAGGGTCCAGACGTATTGCAGAGTCAAAGGCGGCGACGGCGCACTCAAACTCTTTATCCTGCGCCCACGGGCGCCCACTGTGTTAAAGGCTTCGGCAGTGGGATGGCTCGAAAGCGATTCCACGAGGTTGCCGATCCTGGTTGACGCGCTCGCGGCCTTGAGGCAGGAATCGGGCAGGAGCGCCCCTTGTGGCCACCCTCGGGTGGGGGAAATCACAAGGACTGCACCGATAATCAATGCGAAAAGCGTGCGCGAATGCCGAGGTCGCCGTGCGCCCATAGATGGATGCGGAGCGTGATATAAGTCCTGATTATCCCCGAAGGGGATTAAGGGAGATAGGGGTAGGGAGAAACGATTGAATTCGAATCCCCCTCCCTCCGAACCGGACTGGCGGATCTCCCGCATCCGGCTCTCCAGTCGGTGGTTTTACCTCGAAGAGGAATGATGAACGATC
>JBEKLY010000081.1:0-26200 GCA_050010015.1 Terriglobia bacterium | reverse complement strand
CATGCCTGCGGTCGTATGCTTCACGGAGAGCCGGATGCGGGAAACCTGCACGTCCGGTTCGAAGAGGGGAGAGTGGATCGCCCATCATTGGGTCGTCCTCTCTCCTACTCTACCGGCTGTTCCTCCGAGATCCGCAGAGGAGGGCAAAAGACGCCCACCTCTGCGCTACTCTCTGTTTAGAACTTGGGGATCAAAAAACCGGTGTGGCGGCGGTGCTCCTTGAACTCTTCGCCGAACTGTGCGGCCAGAACGGACTCCTCTTTCGTCCCCTTGATCCAGTAGGCAAGGACAATTGCAGCGAGACCTGCAACGCATCGCCACTCGTCCATAACTAAGGTTCCGCCGATGGCAGCGAGAATGATTCCGGAATAAATCGGATGCCGGAAGTGAGCGTAGGGGCCGGTCCGAATGAGCTTGTGATCCTCCTTGAGGGTGATTCTACCGCTCCAATACTGCCCCAGGTGCCAGCGGGCCCAGATGGCGAGAACGATTCCAATCCAAGTGAGAGCGACGCCCGTTAGCGAGATCGCGTAGGTACGATGGAAAACACGCTCACCAAGCACGCCGATGCCCATGAAGCCCCCGAACAGCAAGGCGAAGCCGGTGATTTCCAAAAGGAGGTGGCGGGCGCGCGCGACAAAGGACTCTGTACTCACAGTCCTGCGCGTCTTCAACGCGCCCAGGGCCCAATAGACGCAAAAGACGATCCAAGGTCCTTCGATGAGATAATGCCAAATCAATTTGACTCAGTCCCTCTCCGGAGACCTTCACCCATCTATGTCAAAAACAACGCCTCGAGGTTCTGAAAGCCCGAAGCCCGCCACTGCCGGAGCCGTTTGCGGCCTTCTTCGATCAACCCGACGACGCTCTCTTTTTCCAGCTTATCAGGAGAGGCCGTTTGCCACAACGGGTCGAGCCAGCGCGCGGCCGGAACATCCGTCTTGAGCGTGTTATGGTCCAACGCAGCCAGGGCGGCTGCTGTCCCGAAAGCGTAACGCGCCGGCTTGATGCCCTGCTCGAGCGCCGCGCGCAGGGTGCCCACCAGGCGGTCGTCCCATCCCAGTTTGCGCCGCGGATCGCGTCCGACCCTTTCGACGGTGTCGTTAAGGAAAGGATTAACCATACGTGCGAGCAGGTCATCCGCGTATTCGCGATAGCCTTCGCGGGTGAAGAGTCGGCCCTGGCCCGCGTGCTTGCGCACCAAGGCTTCTCCGGATTCTTGTATGAAGGCGGTGCGGAGGAACGAAAGGATATCAGGGTATTTGTTGAGATCGGCAATGCGCTCCACGCCGCGCAAGGCGCCGAGGTAGGCGGCGAGCGCATGCGTGGAATTGTGCCCGTAGAGCTTGGCCTCTTCGAAAGGCAACAAGTCGTCCTTCTCTTCAAACACGTTTATGCCGCGCTCGAAGGGAGGCTCATCGCCGCTCGGTGAGAATCGAATCCGTGAAATCAGGATCCGGTTAAACGCTTCGACAAGAAAGGCACGCTGTCCGCCGGGAGTTACGGTGGCCAGGCCTTGCATCCGTATTTCCTCCGGGTTGGAGACAACGCCGCTCATCTTTCCGATCACCGTGTTCAGGAATCGACCACGGCTTGAGACACGCGCTCTCTCGTCTTCCGGAATCTCCTCCAGGACTTTCGCTCCCAGGATTTCCGCCGCGTGATTGTGATTTTCAGCGGCGTAAACGATCGCCGGCCGGCCTTTCATAGCGGCTTTGCGCCGCAGGCCCTCGGCCAGGAGCTGATGAATACTGCCGGGCCCTGGCGAGGCGTAGAATTCCACGCTGGGGACCGCGGTAGCAATTTCCGCCGCCTCCGCGATCGCTTCCACCAGACGGTCCTGGCCATTCCGAGAGCCGGGATCTTCGATTTCAATGCGTCCAATCTCCACGCGCTCGATGCGGTCCGAGTGGGCAATGTTTATCGAGAACCGGCCTCCCGCTTTCCGCACCGCGTCCACGAGTTCAGGCGCGACTTCCGCAACCACCAGCCGGCCGAAACTCCCGGACCGGAAAGCTTCGTAGAGAAAAAGGCCCGCTTGGATCGGCCCGAAGCCGAAGCCAACGAAGGTGCGTAGTGGGAAGGGCTTAGGGGCTAGGGGCTGGGGACTAGGGTTGCCCTGAACGAGTCGAGAGTCGAAAGTTGAAAGTCCAAAGTCCTCCGATTCTGCCCCGTGTCTTCTGACTCCTGGCTTCTGCTCGTCACTTGTCACTCGTCACTCGTCACTGCTTTAAGTACTCCGCCTCGTCCTTGGCGCTCCAAGAGGCCACAGCCCTGATTTCACCGCTGCGCCGGTGTGGGTAAACCACCGCTTTGCCATCGATCTCCTGGGCCTTGATCATTCTCAAAAACTCGATAGCGTGTTCCAAGTCGCCAATGCGAGTAATGTGGCGTTCGGCGTTGATTTCACCCTTCGCCATCAATTCCAAAGTCCGAGCGATGTCCCAGGGAGAGCCTCCGCTGGAACCCGTGACGTTGATTTCCTTGTAATGGATGATTCCTGTATCGAAGCCGATAATGTCTTCGCCTTTTTTCAGGCCACCGAACAGGTCCAGGACAGCGCCGCGCCCGACCAGGTTCAGAGCGTTTTCTATCGCCTGCTTTGAGCCTACGGCAACGATGACATCGTCGGCTCCGCGGTAGTCCGTGAGTTCGTTTACGATCTTGCGCAAATCCGTTGATGCCGGGTTGACGACCTGAAGGTCAACTCCGAGTTTGGCGGCGCGCGAACCGAACAGCATTCTCACCAACTCCAAACGTGCCTCAACGAGGTCGGCCACCGCGAGGGCGCGCGGTTGATGGCTGAGCGCAACGTCCACATGCATCCGTCCCATCGAACCTGCGCCGACCACAACGGTTACGCCGCCCGGCTTCAGCCCTTTAACGACCTGTCGTGGCCCCGCCGGTGCCTGCTGCACCAGATGCACGTGATGATCTTGAGCGGAGACGCAGCAAGACACCGGCTCGCTGAGTGCCGCATGTGCGAAGGGGAAAGAGGGGCTCGGCACGGGGAGAAGACAGCCCGCAGCCACCGCCTCTTCCAGGATGAGGATATACTCCGCGAGGTGTCCCGGCAGCGTGTAGCCGACGGCGACCTTGGCGACGCCTCGACCCCCGTCTCGATAACGCTCCCGGTAATTGATGGGGGGGTGATCGACGGCGGGCTGAACGACATATCGCTCGCCCGGGTGGTATCGATTCGTCAATTCCTGGCCCACCTCGACGAGCGTTACGCAACCTTCGTCGCCAAGAATCAGCGGAAAGCGCGCGAGATCCCAGCCGTACACCTGCGCGTGCGCCGGGCCCTGCTCGACGAGCTTGATGAGGGATGTGCAAATCCCCGCCGCATCCACCCGGGCCAGCATTTGACGCGGTCCGGGACGAGGAACCGGCACTCGCCGCACTCGCAGGTGAGCGAAGCCGCTCCCATCGAGAACCAGGGCGCGCATTTCAGAGGGAATGGGCAGGGTCATGTGGCCTCACGCAGAAACTAGAAGGCAGAAAGCAGAAGGCAGGATCGCACTCATCGATCGCTACCGCGCTTGAAGCGCAAGCAAATCTCAGATTCCAGATTCCAGATCTGAAACCGTCGCAGTCAGCGCTCCGGCTCAACACCAGGCGCGCAAACGAGAATCGAAGAGGAGCTCATCAGTTCATTCATCAGGCGGGCAACATCGACGGGCTCGGCTGCTATAGAGGCCATCTGCCCATCTGCCTATCTACTGCCCATCTGCCTACCTGCCGATCTGCCCAGCCTAATCGTAATACTCCAATCCCAAGTGAGTGATCAGTTCTTCGCCGCGCAGGTGCCGGAGTGTGTTTTTAAGTTTCATAAGTTGAATAAAGACATCATGTTCAGGGTAAACACTGGTATGGCACATGGGGCTCTTGAAGTAGAAGGACAGCCATTCCTGGATTCCCATCTTCGCCAGGCTCGGGCAGCGTTGTGCGAGATCCATGAAAAGAACAAGGTCCAAGGCCATGGGAGCGGCAAGAATCGAATCCCGGAAGAGGCAGTTCACCTTGATCTGCATTGGGTAGCCGAGCCAGCCGAAGATATCAAGGTTATCCCAGCTTTCTTTGTTATCGCCCCGCGGCGGGTAGTACTCGATCCGCACTTTGTGGAAGTAATTCTCGTACAGTTGGGGATAGAGATCCGGCTGAATGATGTACTCGAGCACCGAAAGCTTGCTTTCTTCCTTGCTGCGGAAAGCTTCGGGATCGTCCAGCACCTCACCGTCGCGGTTGCCCAGAATGTTGGTTGAAAACCATCCCTTCAACCCCAGCAGCTTTGCCTTGATGCCGGGCGCCAGAAGGGTCTTCATGAAGGTTTGCCCAGACTTGAAGTCTTTGCCACAGACAGGCACTTTCTTTTGCAACGCCAAGGCAGTCAGAGCAGGAATATCCGTGGTGATGTGGGGCGCGCCGTTGGCGTGCGGAACGCCCAGCTTCAATGCCGCGTAAGCATAAATCATGCTGGGAGAGATGTCGGGACTGTTCGTTTTCAGGCCTTCCTCAAAAGTCTCGAGCGTGTCATGAACGGGATGGGGCTTCGAGAAAACTTCCGTCGAGCCGCACCAGATCATCATCAGCCGATCAGCGCGGGATTGCTTCTTAAACCCCTCGATATCCTTCATCACTTGCTCGGCAAGGTCCATCTTCGTCTTGCCGGTCTTCACGTTGTTCGGATGAAGCCGCTTCACCCACTTCTGCTCGAACGCGGCAGGCATGGGCCGCAATTCCTGAAGAAAATCCTTCAACTGTTCGACGTGGCCTTTATCCAATACGCCGGCTTTACTGGCAGCTTCATAAGCAGTGTCCGTGAAAAGGTCCCAGCCGCCAAAAACTAGATCGTCGAGATTAGCCAATGGCACGAACTCTTTGATCAACGGAATCCGCTTCTCGGTCCGCTTTCCCAGGCGTATCGTACCCATCTGAGTGAGCGACCCAATCGGCAACGCTATCTTCTTGCGCACCGCTTCGACACCGGCGATCATGGTCGTCGCCACCGCTCCCATGCCAACCGTAAGAACCCCCAACTTCCCCTTTGGTTTCGTTATCGCAATCTCTTTTTTTGCCACTTTGCTCGTCCTCCGCCTCTCAATTAGATAATTAATTCGTCAAACCAAACGGGTTATATTCCGCCAACAAGGGCGAAATTGCAAGCAGATAGCGCGGCGTAGGTTGTTTCGTATCGAAGGCGGGCGAACTGCGGAGATTCTTCGCTCCGCTCAGAATGACATAGGACCCTCGGACTGCGTTCATCCTCGGTTATTTTATTTTGATTCCTGACTCCTGACTTCTTACTCCTTACTCAAGTGCTCGAACCGCATTCGGGCGTCGGCAATCGTCGGCCGGCCTTCAAGATCGACGAAGCCTGGCTGGCCCTGTGCGACCAGCCGTTGGTGGGCGAGCAGCAGCGTGGTGCTTTCCCGGAACCAGGGCTCAAAATCCGGGTCAAGCGCGAAGGGGTCGAGGATGGGCTTAGCCTCAGGCGTATTGTGTTCGGTACCATTGAAGACGGGCCACCAGCGGCGCCGCGCCGTCGAGACGATTTCCGCCAGACGCTCGCGTGTGTTGCGATGTGGAATGACCTCGACGGCGTAAAAGCCCGCCGCCTCTAGTCGATCAAGAAGCGCCTCGACATCTTTTTCGCCGGAAGTGATGGGATTCCCGAGGATTGGATAAGTGGGGATGGATCCAAAAGCCAGGAAGATCCTGCGCAGTTCTGCAACCGAGACGAACGCCTCTTCGTACTCGCGCACGAAGCACGGAGCGCCCGCCTTTAGAAGTTTGGCGCGCAGAAAGATCTGGAGAGCGGCATCGTCGGCGCCAGGCGTCGGCGCCGCGCCACAACATTTCGTGATGGCCTCAGCGAGAGGTACTCCCTCGGTTGCGGCCCACTGGCGCAAGCTCGATAGAGTGGCCCATGCCACGTGTCGCTCCGTGGCATTACCGCGCGGCGTCAAGCTCCGCACAGACTCCCAGGTGGGGCCTTCGGCATGCATGCGCTCCTCGAAGAGCGCGCCGACCTTTGCGGTGATCTCGCGATTCCGGCGCTCGAGGGCCGCCCTCATGCGCGCCAGACTCTGCATTTCCGTTGAGGAATCTGGCGGAGTCCTGGTCACACCCTTACCGCAGAGATAGACACGGCCAGGATTGTCAGGGTCATTCAGCAGCACTCCTTGCGCCTCGGCGTCGCGATCCATGGCTACGGCCTCGAGCGAAAACGCCGCAGCAACACCGGCTATCTCGCAGGCGCGGCGGAACTCCTCGTGACCTGCAATGGTGTAGTGATCGTTGATGCCGAGTACCGCCAGGCCTTCCCGCGCTGCCTGCCACACGGCTTCCGTCGGCGAGCGAAAAACGCTGAACGATTCGCTGGTGTGAATGTGACAGTTGGTGCCGCGCTTTGTTCTGGGGCCGAGTTGGGCGCACAATTCGTTGAGCGCGCGCAGGCGCTGTTCCAGTCCTCCCTGATAAAGCTGCGTCTCGAGCTGGGCCGTATCTTGCAATGGTAAGCTGCTCATCGAACCATCACCTGCCCGCTGTCCACCACCAGCGTCTGGCCGGTAATGCAACGCGCGGCGTCGGAGCACAGGAAGACGATGGCGGCATTAACGTCATCATGCTTGATGTCACGCTTAAGCGCAGTCAGCGAAACGTAGTAGGGGATGACTTCTTCGGGCTTAATCCCCTTTTTGCGCGCGGCGGTTTTGATGTACTCCGGGTTCCAGATCTTGGACCCTTCGAAGACATTGCCAGGGGCTACGCCGTTGACACGGATGCCGTCGGCCCCCAATTCGAGCGCCCAGCCGCGCATCAAGTGCAGCTCGCCGGCCTTCGTTGCGTTGTAGGCGGAATTGGCCTTCGAAGCGTCCAAGCCGCTTTTCGACGAAAGCATGATCATGGCGCCGCCATCGCCCTGCGCGCGCATGATGCGAGCCGCTTCCCGCGCCACCAAAAAATAGCCGGTGAGATTGATTTCCAGGGCTTGGCGCCACTTATCCACCGGCATCTCGACCAACTCGTAAGCAGGGGCGACGCCCGCCGCGCAAACCACGATGTCCAGGCCGCCCCAGTGGCGCAAGAGCGTGTCAAAGGCGCGGGCCACAGAGTTTTCGTCGGTAACATCCATGTGCACGGGGAGGGCGCGTGTGGTGTCCGCCGAGGCAGCGGCCGCTTCTTCTGTGCCTGGATCGTCGACATCGCAGAAGGCCACCGCCGCGCCCGCTTTTACCAGACCCTGGGCAATGCCGCGGCCCAGGCCGGATGCCGCGCCCGTAACCAATGCGACTTTACGGGCCAGGGGAGCCGCAGCAGCGTCAAACAGAGCCGCGCGGTAGTGTTCCACTTCCCAATTGATAATGAACTCGGCAAACGCCGGGGCGAGGTTGTGCGGGCCGCCGCGCCCCATTGCCATACGTGTAATCTTGGCAGCGGCAACGCCCAACGCCTCTGCGGCATCGAGCTTTGCGGCGTTGTCAGCAAGCAGGAAGGTCCCCACGTTTCGAAGGATGGCCACGCGGGGCGGAGCCAGCTCGTTCAATGCGGGTTTCAGCTTCGACGCCACTTCGTCGATCGAATCGCCCACAATCGCGCGCGCTCCGTTGTAAACGATATGGTCGGGCGTCAGCGAACCGGCAGCCAACGTCTCCGCCCTTTCGTCACACGCGACGCCGGCCAGTTCCGCGTCATCTGTTAAGCGGATGAAAGGCGTGCTTCCTCGCGCCTCCTTCCACGCGCGGCGCAAAGTCACCATCGCCTTGCGCATCGCCGAGGAATCCAAGCTCGCGGGCGAACCGGGTGGCGGAGCTTGCGGCGTGAAGTAGCGTTGGCAACGCGCCACCCATTCGTTATGGAGCGCCACGCAGGCCTGCGCCTCGGGAGCCGAGACGAGAAGGCCATGGTTTTCCATGAAGAGCACATCTGGGCGCTGGTGATGCTCCTTGTCGTAGGCCTCTGCCGCCGCCTTGATGGTATTGGCGAGGCGCCAGCCGGGATCGGTGTAAGGCACCCAGAGCGGCGGGAGTTCGCCTGCCGGTGTAATTTCCCTTAATGCGCTCAGTCCGGGCCCGCAATTCAAAGCGTTGGCAGCCACGGGGTGAGTGTGGATGACCACGCGCCCGAGCATGGCGTGGAGCGCCGACTCAACCGAGGGCCGCCCCACGGCGCCAATGACCGCGGAGGAGAGGTGCTGAAGCACGAGCGCTTCGCGGGGGCTCGACTCCAGCGCGGCGAGGTCGGTGCGATCGAATATGCTCAGCACTCCCGCCGTATCCAGTTCGACCCAGCCGGCGGTCTCACTCATCGATGTCAGCGCCGTGCCGCTGGCCTTGATGGCCATCCTGCGCCCGTCCTGGGATTTCACGGAAGTATTGCCGCCGCCCGCCTGAACATAGTCGAGATTCGCGCCCACAGCGTGCGAGATAGCAATTAATTGCGCCAGAGATTCCTTGTCCATGTTGATTGTCTCTGTAGGATCGCAGTCATTCCGAGGCCCCATCATTTGGGGCCGAACAATCCCCGCAGCTGCTTATTCGCAGTCAATGACTGTCTTGATTCCTTGTCCCGCCTCGACCACGGCGTAGGCCTTCACCATATCCTGAAGCTTGAACCGGTGGGTGAGAAAGCGGTCCCAGGGCAAGTCGTCGCGGGAGACCATCTCGAGCGCCTGGTGGTAATGCTGGAGGTTCGAAGCAAAGCAGCCAAAGACGGAGATTTCGTTGTAATGAATGAGATTGGCGTCAAGGTCCAGAACCGGGTTGTCCTTGGGCACGCCGGCAAAGAATGAAACTCGCGCTTTTTTGCGAACCAGCTTGAGGGCGTCGGCCTGGGCGGCCTTGACGGAACAGGCGACGATGGCGAGATCGAATTTCTCTCCCGCGCCAGCCGCCGTGATTTTATCCAGCGCGTTCCCGCCTGACGTGTTCACCGGTTGGCCCACACCGAACTCGCTCACATAATCCAGACGTTCCTGCGAGACGTCTGATACCAGCACCGGGGCACAGCCTCGCGCTTTCAGAATGCTGGCGTGCATCAAACCGATCGGTCCGGCCCCGAACACCACGGCTCGATCCCCCGGTTGGGGCGACAGGTACTCCTGGCCATTCAGGACGCAGGAAAGGGGTTCGATAAGCGCTGCGCGCTCGACAGACATGGAATTGGGGATTGGAATCACGTTGCCCTGAGCTACCGCCGCGGCGGGAATCTTGACGTACTCGGCGAATCCTCCGGCATAATCGTAGCCGACCGCGGTGAAGGAGTCGCACAAGTTGTATTGCTTGCGCCGGCAGTAAATGCACTTTCCGCAGCCTACCACCGTGGCAACCACGGCCCGCTGGCCGATGCGCAGCCCGCCATCCACACCGGGTCCGATCTCCTGGACCGTACCGACAATCTCATGCCCGGTGATCGCCGGCGGCACTACGTTTTTTTGCCCGTGGGTGTAGATGCGCTTGTCCGTGCCGCACACGGAACAGCGCTGTACGCGCAAGACAACCTCGCCGGTTCCCGACGTGGGCTTCGGGACATCCTCGATCCGGACGTCTCGCGGCCCGTAAAAGACTGCTGCTCTCATTTCGTTTATCGCCTTTCTGCGGCCCGTCAGCCGACGGGCTGATACCCTTTCGGCCTTCGAGGGGCGGTTCGCCTTGCGGCCCAGAGCCATGGGGCGACTGCTCGTGCGCTTACATTGGCTGAAAGCCCAAGCAAACAAGGCGATAGTATACATGCAAGCTCCTCTAAGATTCAACGAAGGGTAATGGAATCGTTTGCGGGCTTGGCCGAAGGAAGCAGAAGCCTTTGTCACACTTGGTTAGTGCTTGGAGCCGATCCAGGCATTAACTCTCGATTCCAGCACGTCCAGGGGGAGGGGACCGTCGGCGAGCACGGCGTCGTGGAAGGCGCGCAGGTCGAACTTATCACCCAGAGCGCCCTGGGCGCGCTCGCGCAACTCGAGAATTTTCATCTGGCCGAGTTTGTAAGCCAGAGCCTGACCGGGCCACGCGATGTAGCGGTCCACTTCGGTCTGGATGTTGGGTTCATCCATGGCGGTGTGCTGCCGGAAGAAGTCCACCATCTGCTGGCGCGACCAGTGCTTGTAGTGCACGCCGGTATCCACTACGAGCCGCACGGAACGCCACATCTCATTTTCCAAGCGTCCATATTCACTATAGGGATCCTGGTAGAAGCCGGCTTCTTTGCCTAAACGCTCGGCGTAGAACGCCCACCCCTCGGAATAGGCATTGTAAGAAGCAAATCTGCGGAAGGGCGGGAGGTTGGGCAATTGCTGCGCGATTGAGAACTGGAGGTGATGGCCGGGGATGCCCTCATGATAGGCGATCGCCTCGACATTGAGCAGCAGCCGATGCTGAGGGTCGTATTCATTGACGTTGATGCGGCCGGGGCGCGAGCCGTCGCCGGCGCCCGGCGAGTAGTCGGCAGGGACGGAATCGGGGGCGCGAAAGGCTTCCATGGGGATCACTTCCAGTTTGGTCTTCGGCAAATGTCCGAAAAGCTGCGGAAGCTTCGCATACATCTGGTCGGTGTAGTGCTGATAGAGTTCCAGGATTTGCTGACCGGATTTCCCATAGAGATCACGATCCTGGCGGATGTGCGCGTTGAAGCTGGCCAGGTCCGCAAAGCCCTGCCGGCGAGCGAGCGCGAGCATTTGGTTCTCAATCTCCGCCACTTGCTTCAGGCCCATCTGGTGAATCTCTTCCGGGCCCAGATCGGTCGTGGTCATTTGCCGAACGTCGAACCGGTAGCGGGCGTCGCCCTGCGGCAGCGCCCAGATGCCGTAATCGGCGCGGCCGTGAGGGGCGTATTGAGTGCGCGCAAAGGCTGCAAAACTCGCGTAGGCGGGCGCCACCTCATTCTTCACGGCGGCAAGCGTGGCATCGTGCAGTCGCTGCTGTTCAGCCTCTGGGATGCCGGCGGGAAACTTGAACACGGGTTGCGTAAAGGGGCTGTCGTGCGCGGACTTGTCCGCAATATCCTGGGCCTGGACGACGACCTTCTCCAGTAAGTATCGCGGCGGAACCAGGTTGTCGCGCAGCCCGAGCTGCATATTCTCCCTGATCTCGTCGAAGACGCGCGGGATCTCGTGCAGGCGAGAAAGATAATCCTCATAGTCCTTCACGGAGCGGAACGGGGTGGCTGAGGGCAGGGCTGCATAATTCAAATGGATGCCGCCAAACTGGTCGACCGGCATCTCCCAATCTTTGAATCCGTAGGCTTCGATGTGCTCGCGCAGGCGGCGAACCATGAGAAGCTTATTTAACTGCTCGTGCGCCGGAAAACCGTCGGTTGAGATCGCTTCGATGCTCTCGAGGGTTTGCTTGGCGTGCTCGAGTTCCTGGGCGTAGGTTGCAGCGGAATGATCGCTAAGGCGGTCGTTGTATCGGTTGTCGCCGATATAGGTCGCCATCTCGGGATGGGTTCGCAGCTCATATTCCCACTGTTGCTGGAGCGCCGCACTGAGTTGCGCGCGGCGCGTCTCGAGCGTCGTTTCGTTCGGTCCGTTCGTCATAACAAGGGATGGAATTGCGAGAAGCAAGATAGGAACCCACCTCATATAAGGAATGCTCCTCTCGCGGCGGATGAGGATCCCTCAGAACTTGTGAATTATTCGCTAAACCGGCAAACCGGTTTCACGCTAAGGTGCAAAGTGCGCAAAGGCCGCAAAGAAAAGTACGAACCTCAGCTTTGCGTTCCTTTGCGTCTTGGCGACTTTGCGTGAGGTGTTTTGATTCTTCCACACCTTCCCCGCCGTGGCGCGAGGGCTGTGTCAGGGATTTCGGCGCTCCACACCGATTCAAGCCTGGGCGACCTCGGGCGCGCGTTTGATCCGCGGGTCGGTGAAGACATCCTGGTCATCGGTGCTGCGGGTTGAGAATTCGGAGACGATAGCGCCTTCCGGCCCAGCCTGGAACCAATGCAGCGTATCCGGGATGAGGGTGTACTGCTCGCCGGGCTTCAGGCAGATCTGGCGGGTCACCGTGTAGTAAGTCTCTGAGCCATCCGGAGGCCGGCAGGCCGGCTGCGCCTCAGCGGGGCCGGGCACGTAGAGATAGACCGTTCCCCAGCGGCAGCGGAACGTCTCTTCCTTGCCAAGCCTGGCGCCTGCCGTCGGGTGCCTATGCTCCGGACACGTTTGATGAGGCAGCAGGACCAGTTCCTTGGCGCACACACGGTCCGTGTTGATATAGGTGATGATCTCGAGACCGGTCTTTTCGAGTTCTCCCAAGCCGAAATCCGCCACCTCGAAACGGGCCCGTTCCTCCCGCGTGAGGACAATCCCGGCTCCTGCAAGCATTTGCGACGCGCGGCCGACCACCGATTCATATTGTTGTTGAGTAATCATTTCTTCATAATTTAACAGCATTTCGGGAGGCGGGGCAAGTGTCCGATGCCTCGTAGGCTGCAGGAAAGGCTTCTAAACTGTCATCCTGAGGAGCCGCAGGCGGTCCTGAGTGAAACGAAGGAAGGATCTCCGTAGTTCGTTGAAATTACAACTGCCGAGATTCTTCGCTTCGCTCAGAATGACAGTGGTCAGGGATCTCCTCCACATCCCGCCAGGCGTTCATTCACCTTTGAGTGCCGCGTCAAGATCAGCGATCAAGTCTCCTACATCCTCGAGGCCCACCGAAACGCGGATCAGGTCAGGCGTGATTCCCATCTTTGCTTGGACATCCGGAGGCACCGAGGCGTGGCTCATCGTGCAAGGGTGCTCGATTAGAGATTCCACGCCTCCCAGCGACTCGGCAAGGGTAAAAACTCGAAGACGTGACAAAGCCCGCTTGACGGCATCTTCGCCTCCCCGCACGCGGAAGGAAAAGGTCCCCCCAAATCCCTGCGCTTGCCGCAAAGCCAGCGCGTGCTGCGGGTGGCTTTCCAAACCGGGATGCAGCACGGCGGAGACCTGGGGATGCTTCTCGAGCCAGCGCGCAATTTCCAAGGCGTTGCGGTTGTGTTCTTCCATGCGCACGGCGAGGGTTTTGATGCCCCGCAGAACGAGAAAACAATCCTGCGGCCCGGCGCAAGTCCCCATAGCATTCTGCAAAAAGTAAATCCGTTCAGCGAGACCAGGGTCTTTCACCACCAGCCCGCCGCCCACGACGTCCGAGTGGCCGTTGATATATTTCGTGGTGGAATGCACGACGATATCCGCGCCCAAGTCGAGGGGCTGCTGAAAATAGGGCGAAAGAAATGTGTTGTCGCAGATGACCAGCGCTCCGTGCCGGTGGGCCAAGTCGGAAACCGCGCGGATGTCCACCAGGTTCATGAGCGGATTCGTGGGCGACTCCACCCACACCGCTTTGGGCGCGGCGGCAAGCGCCTCGGCGAACTTGGCGAGATTTCGCAGATCGACGTAGTGGGCACGGATCTGCTTGTTCGCCAACACCGATTCGAACAGGCGGTAGGTGCCGCCGTAGAGGTCGTCGTGTACGACGATGGTGTCGCCCGCTTCGAACATCATGAGCAGGGTCGTCTCGGCCGCCATGCCGGTTGCGAACGCGAAGCCGGCAGTCCCGCCCTCTAAGGCCGCGAGGCAGGACTCCAGCGCCTTGCGGGTTGGATTCCCACTCCTCGAGTAGTCGAAGGGACCATGCTCGCCCAGCCCGTGAAAGGCAAACGTGGAGGTTTGATAGACTGGGGTCATGACTGCGCCGAAGTGTTCTTTGGGGTCGTATCCCGCGTGGATAGCAAGTGTCTTGAATTTCATAAGCCCTCGTAAAGATTGGGGTGGAAGAAAACAATATCACATCTCGGAGCAACGAGGTACCAGTGCACCAAGCAATGGGTCAAAGCCCATGAACTGCTGTCATCCTGAGCGCAGCGAAGGATCTCTGCAGTAGTTTTTCTTTCTCGCCACTTGTGACGCACTGCTGAGATCCTTCGCGGAGTTTATCCTGAGCGAACTACGGGGATTCTTCGCTTCGCTCAGAATGACAAGCGAAGGACTCTGGATAACAGCGCCGGGCAGCGGAAAGATCGAAGTGCAGGAGGAGAGAACGACTGTATAATGGCTGCCCGGAGGTTTCACCATCATGTCTCGAATCCTACTGGCATTTCTGATGCTCTGTGCAAGCCTGGCTTCCTTGCCCGCTCAAACGCCGCCTAAGATCAAAGTGCTGATTTTGACAGGCGTTAATGGGCACGACTGGCGCGCCACCACGCCGCTGCTGCGCGAGATTTTGGAGCGCACCGGGAAGTTCGACGTCCACGTCAATGAAGAGGTGCGCGGAAACACGCTCGTAACGTTTTCGCCGTATGACGTCCTGCTGCTCAATTATAGCGACTGGCGGAACGCCGGCCCCTGGTGGGACAATGGCGCGCGCCAGGCGCTGCTCGACTTTGTGAGGAACGGTAAGGGACTTGTCTCTTACCACTTTTCGATGAGCGCTTTCGCGGGTTGGCCGGAGTTCGACAGACTCGTGGGAGGGACCTGGCGCGAGACCGCCGGGCACGGCCCCTACCACCCCTACACGGTGACCATCGTCGACCGCGAGCATCCTATCACCAAGGGGATGCCTGCCACCTTTGCCGAGAACGATGAGCTTTATCACCAGCTTTCACTCCAGCCCAACATCCACGTCCTGGCTTCGGCGTTCGATGACCCCAACAATTGTCGCAAGGCTGGCGAGGGGTGCGGAACGGGAAAAGACGAACCGCTGATCTGGACACTTTCCTTTGGGGCTGGCCGTGTTTTCCAAACTGCGTTAGGACATGATGTGAAGGCTATGCAGAGCCCCGGCTTTATCTTGACGCTCGAACGCGGCACCGAATGGGCCGCCACAGGGCAAGTGACCATCCCCGTGCCTGACGACATGAAATAGCGGCCGGTAGGGTAAAATCATCCTATGAGGAAATTCGCGATTCCTGCCTTCTCCGTTTCCGTATTGTTGGGCCTGCTGTTTTTCTCTGTTAAAGCAGGCCTGGGGCAGAACGAAACGCCGCCGTTCGAAATCCGCCTTCCTTCCGAAGTGCGCTCGGAGCAGGTGCAGGTTCGTTACTTTCTAACGGGTCCTTTTGGAGGCAACGGTGGGTTTCTGAAAGCCGAGCCGGAGAGGAACTCGTATCTGATTGAAACCTCCGTGAACCATCAAGCCGCAGAATCTCTCAAAGTGATTTTGTACGCGCCCGGTTGCCAGATCGTGACCCTTTCAGTTGCCTCGATTTCAGAGGCCGAGAAGGGCGCGGACGTCACCTGCGAAGACCTCCCGCCAATGACTTTCAACGGAAGAGTAGATTTGCCGGAAACCCTTCGCGGCAGGCCTTATGAGATCGAAATCACTTACATGGCTTACTGGGCGCACAGTTTCTTCCGCATCGCGGACGGGGCGGTGACGAGCTTTGTCGTGGCGCGCGTGGCGCCGGATGAAAGCGGGGCATTCCACGTCGAGCTTCCGAATTTCAACAAGGACCTCGAGACGATCTCTCACCGTCGTGATGCAGGGCTTCAATTCATCGCCCGGGAACTCGAGACCGACAACATTGTGGCTTTTCTCGCGCCGGTCAATGTGCACGATAATGATTCGCGCGGCCTTGCAATTAAGCCCAAGTACCCGGCCGAGGTGATATTCAAGCCGGCCCCGGAATCGCCGCAGAACCAGAATGCCGGGCCGGCGGCTAAGAGTGCGCAGTAACCGAGCGCGGAACTGCGTTCCTGGGCAGTGTCATTCCGAGCGGAGCGAGGAATCTTGCTCTGTTCCTGTTGACGCTGACCAAGGCGAGATTCCTCGCTGCGCTCGGAATGACAGGGTGCCCAAGCCACGCCGAATAATTCATGGCCCAAAACTTCGCGGAATACTACGAATCGGTGATTAACTGGGAGAAGCGCTTGGCGCGCGAACTCCCGCTATTGGTGGAACTCGCCCGCAGTGCGGGGCGGCGGGTTTTGATTCCGGCTTGCGGCACGGGAGCGCACGTCGTAGCGCTGGCCCGAGGAGGTTTCAGCGTGCTTGGTTTCGACGCTGACGAAGAGATGGTGGCTTTGACGCGGCAACGAATCGACCGTGAGGCGAAGGCGATCTTCGCTGCCGGCGGCGAAGCGAAGGCATCCCTCCTCAGGATGGAGGACGCTGGGCAACTTGGCCCCACTCACGACGTTGCCTATTGCCTCGGAAATGCGTTGCCCGGAATCTCGGGCGAGGGCCAGTTGGCGGCGGCGCTCAAGGGCGTCGCCGGAGCCTTGCGCGCCGGGGGCTTGTTCTTTACGCAAAACCTCAATTACGATCTGCGCTGGAAAGAAAAAGCTCGTTGGTTCCCGGTGCTTTCGGGCGAGACTGCCAAAGAAGAAGTCTTGCTGGTGAAGTTCGCCGACTATGAACCACAGGCGATCAACTTTCATGCCATGTTTCTGACGCGCCAAAAAGGGGGAGGAAAATGGCAATCCGACGTCAGAAGCTCGCGACAGATCCCACTTTTTCGAGACCGGCTTGCCGAACTTCTGACGGAAGCCGGCTTTGGCAATCTGCAGTACTGGGGCGATTACGCCAAGGCGCCGTTTGATCCGGCCAAATCGAACGATCTTCTGGTGGTGGGAGAAAAACTGGATTGAAGAGAGGAGCAACACAACTCATGACAAATTCGATCCCGAGAAGAAAATTCCTGCAAAACGCTGGTATGGGGTTCGCCGCCCTGGCCTTGAGCGGAAACGCGCCAGTTCTGGCGAATCCTTACGGCATGCCGATCGGCTTGCAGCTTTACACCGTACGAGACCATCTAAAAACGGACCTGGAAGGAACCATCAAGCGAGTGGCGGAAATCGGCTATAAAGAGGCAGAGGTGGACAGCTCGACCTATTATGGAAAGAAACCCGCAGAACTGGGTCGAATCCTTTCTGACAACGGCCTCAAGGCCGTCAGTACGCATTTCGGGGAGTACCAGCTTAAGCACGACCTCGCGAAAAACATTGCGGGCGCCAAGGAATGCGGCGTCAGCTACGCAGGGCTGGCCAGCTTGGAAGATCGCGACCGGAAAACGCTCGAGGCCATCAAGCGGGACGCGGAATGGTTCAATCAAGTCGGCAAGACTATCAGCGAGGCGGGCTGCCATTTCTTCTATCACGGCCACAATTTCGACTACGCCAACGTGGATGGCGCCGTCATCTACGACGAACTGATCCGCCGGACGGACCCCAAATTCGTCAATTTCGAGCTGGACTGCTACTGGTGCGTGCGCGCGGGTAAAGACCCGGTCGACTACTTCCATCGCTTTCCGGGACGCTTTCCGCAGCTTCACATCAAGGACTTGAAACCCGGCTTCCCACCCACCACCGGCGAAGGCCCCGCCGCCTTCACGGAAGTCGGCCAGGGAATCATCGACTGGAAGAAGATTTTCCAGGCGGCAAAGGGAGGCGGGCTGAAGCACTTCTACGTGGAGCAGGATGAGTGCGACCGCGACTCACTCGAGAGCGCGAAAATGAGTTACGAGTACCTGCAGAAGCTCACTGTTTGATTCGCTTACCCAGGTTATGATCGGTGGTTAGCGCAGACCTGCTTTTCAAGGTCTTCGGCTCTTTTCACCCGCACGGTAGGGTGGCGGACCTCCGATGCCCGTGCGCACTGCTTCTAATCACGTAGAAAGCACGGCTTCGGGATGATTCTTGGCGATCATGAGTAGCTTGAGGGCTGCTTGGTCAGGCTGTCGCACCCCCTGCTCCCAGCTTTCAACGGTATTGGGGCTGACGTTGAGAAAGCGGGCAAAGAGTGTCTGGCTGGCATTAAGCGCAAGACGAATCTTCCGAATTTCAGCCGGCTTGAGGGGCCTGGGTGGCGCCGGGATTTCCGTGGTACGGAGGTTGACGTGCTTGCCCCGCTCAAAGGCTGCGGCGTCAACCAGAGACTGACGTAAATCGTCAAAGACTCTCACTCGGATTTTTCTTGCCATGCTACCTCCTAGCGCCCTTCAGCTCCGCGACCATTCGGCGGAGCGCTGTCCGTTCTCGAGAATCCAGATCCTCCTGCTCGTCCTTATCCAGTAGAATAAGCAGGTGGATATGATCGCGGCGCTCTAAGAACAGATACCAGTAGCGGAATCCGCCCCGCTTTCCTTTCCCTCTCCCAGGATTGCCGGTTCGGGCCTTTCGTATTCCGCCCAATCCTTGGACGACCGTTCCTCGCTGAGGATTGGCGATTAGGTCATCCTGGATGGCATTCAGTACATCTTCGAAGTTGTCACCCGCAAGTTCTCTCAATCGTCGTGTGAAGGCCGTGGATTCAATGAATACCACAAGATAGGATATACCACGATGTGGTATAAAGATCAAGATCTTTGGTTACGAGAATCGTTTCACTATTGCGAATGCGGGAATCCGGTTGGTTAGCGGCTTGGCCCCTCGCTCGCGCGGGGCTGAGAACGCATGCAATCATTCATCCCCATGTGTGAGCCGCTGGCACTAGATCGCACGGAATGACATCAAATGCTGTCGTGTTCGATCTGCGCGGGCCCGGCGGTAACACGAATTTCAGAATTATAATACGACAGAGTAAGACTATGCTATTCTGGCGGACGAGATCATATGCATATCCCCGATGGCTATCTGAGTCCGAGCACCTGCGCGGTGTTGTACGCGGGCTCGGCGCCTTTCTGGTACGTGGCGCTGCAGCGATTGAAGCGCCGGCTGAGCACCCGGCTGATTCCGCTGCTGTCCGTCTTTGCCGCGTTTTCTTTCCTGGTGATGATGTTCAATCTGCCGCTGCCAGGCGGCACCACCGGGCACGCGGTGGGTGTGAGCATTGCCGCCATAGTCCTCGGCCCGTGGGCTTCCGTTCTCGCAGTTTCGATTGCGCTATTGATGCAGGCTCTTTTCTTTGGAGACGGTGGCATCACCACGCTCGGGGCCAACTGCTTCAACATGGCGATTGTCGGCTCGCTTGTGGCTTACCTCGTTTACCGGCTCTTGGCCGGGCGGGCAGCCATCACGTCCTCGCGGCGGGTCGTCGCAGCGGCTTTGGCGGGCTACGCAGCGATCAACGCTGCGGCGTTTTGCGCCGCCGTCGAATTCGGCATTCAGCCGCTGCTCTTCAAGGACCCGAGTGGCGCGCCCTTGTATGCTCCCTATCCTTTGGGAATTGCCATTCCCGCCATGATGATTGGGCACTTGACCTTTGCCGGCCTCGCGGAGTTGGTCTTGACGGGCGGAGTGGTGGCCTATTTCCAGCGCGCCAACCCTTCTATGCTGGAGCACACCGCCCCCGGCGCAGTTCGCGGCGATGAAGCCCGCCAGGTTGCGATTCAAGGCGTTTGGAGCACCCTTCGCCCACTTTTGATTGCTCTGGCTTTGCTCTTGGCAATGACTCCTTTGGGCATCCTTGCGGGCGGCGCAGCCTGGGGCGAGTGGGGCGCCCGCGACTTCTCCGCGGCAGGGGCTCGGCAGCGGATTGCCGCAGCTTCCAGCAACGTGACTCCGCCTTTCCATGCGCCTCAAGGCCTGGAGCGCCTTTGCTCCGTGTGGACTGCGCCGTTTCCTCAATACGCTCCTGCTTTCGTTCGGCGCCCGGCTATCGGCTACCTGCTGTCTGCGATGTTTGGTTCCGGCACCATCATCCTCGTTTCGCTGATGGTCAACGCGCTGTGGGCGCGCAGAGGCAGTCCGACTATCTCCACAGCAGTACTAGGTGATCCCCCTCCTCTACGGAAGGGGTAGGGTGGTGGGCACTGGGTCGATGCGACGTTCAACCACCCCTAACCCGTCCTTAACAAGGAGGGGAATTCGGCCAGGTTTTTCGCGGGCGTAAACAGGTCGCGCATGAGTTTTGTCGAACGCACACTATCGAGTCTCGTAAATGCCATGGAGCGGGCTCTCTATGCCGAAGAACTTGCCAAAAGCCACGGCCTGCTCCAGCGACTGGATCCGCGCATCAAGGTGGTGGGTCTGCTGGCTCTGGTTGTGGCCTCCGCGATGGCTCACAGGCTTTGGGTTATGGGTGCGCTGTTTGCAGTCGCGGTGGCGTTGGCCGTAATGTCTCGCGTTCCATTGGGAAACCTGGCCAAGCGAGTGTGGCTGGCCATCCTTCTGTTTACCGGAGTCATTGCCCTGCCCGCGCCATTCATTATCCCCGGCCGCGAAATCTGGCGGCTTCCCGGGGTGGGTTGGTCGCTCACGGCGCAGGGGTTGACCAGTGCGTGCTATCTCGTGGCACGGGTGGAAACTGCCGCGACGCTGTCGGTATTGCTCATCCTTTGCACGCCGTGGAGCCACGTACTGAAGGCGCTGCGCGTCCTGCGCGTTCCGGTGGTCTTCGTCGTTATCCTGGGAATGACATATCGCTACATTCTCCTGTTGCTTCAGACCGCTCATGACATGTTCGAGTCGCGGCGGAGCCGGATGGTGGGAAAACTTGAGGCAGCGGAACGCCGTCGCGTGGCCGTCTCGAGCGCGGGAGTTTTGATGTCCAAGAGCTTGCAGCTCAGCGGCGATGTTTATAGCGCCATGCTATCCCGAGGCTTTCGAGGAGAAGTCTTCATCCTGGATGACTTTCGGACCTCGGCTCTGGATTGGCTAATGCTGGCCGTGTTTGGGGTGCTGGCGATAGGCGGGTTCTATTTCGGTCGATGAAACCAGAATGCTGTCATTCCGAGCGCAGACTTCATGAGCCTTCGGCTCACCATTTGTCATGAAAATGCCCTCTCCCCCTTGGGGGAGAGGGTGGCCTGCGACGGCGCTTTCATCAGCCGGCGCGGGTCGGGTGAGGGGGTCCAGGCTCGCTATTTTCATGGCAGCGAGGAATCTCGCCTCGCTCACCCGGGGAGATACGCAGAGCGAGATTCCTCGCTTCGCTCGGAATGACAGCCTCGGGGCATGGGGATGTTACCCGATAAGCGTTAGGGAGAACCGAATGGCAGTTCCGGTTTTCGAGGTTCGAGACGTTACTTTTCGCTATCACCAGGTGGCCGCGCTCGACGGTCTGAGTCTTGCCATTAACGCCGGCAGGCGGGTGGCACTGCTGGGCGCCAACGGTTCGGGCAAGTCAACCCTGCTGCGTATACTGGACGGGCTGGCCTATCCGGAACGAGGCGAGGTTCTTTACGATGGCGAGCCGCTCACCGAGAGTCGTTTCGAGAACCTTGAGTTCAGCTGCCAGTTCCGCCGCCGCGTGGGAATGGTATTTCAGAATCCCGATGTCCAGCTTTTTTCCCCGACGGTTTTTGACGAGGTGGCCTTTGGACCCTTGCAGCTTGGCTGGCCCAAGGACGAAGTCCGCCGGCAAGTCGGCCGGATGATCGAGGTCATGAAGATAGCCCAACTCAAAGATCGTTCACCTCATCAACTGTCGACGGGCGAGAAGAAACGGGTCACGCTGGCATCCGTGCTGGTGCTTGACCCGGAAGTGCTGCTCCTCGACGAACCCACGGCGGCGCTGGACCCGAAGAGTGCGAGCCAGATGATCGATTTCCTGGTGGGCTGGCGGGGCGGAGCGAAGACCGTGATCACGACCACACACCAACTGGATATCGTCGAGGATATCGCAGACGACTGCTACGTTTTCGAGACGGGCCGTGTGGTCGGCGAAGGTGCGCCGCGAGAGATTCTGCGCGACACGGGGTTGCTCGAGCGGACCAATCTGATCCACGTTCATCGCCACGTTCACGCCTCCGGCGAAGTCCATTCGCACGCGCACGTGCATCCCCACAAACATTCCGAGATGTCATCCTGAGCGCAGCGAAGGATTTGCGCAGTTTCTTTCTTGGAACTGGGTGGTGGATTTGGCGGCGGGCGCGGCAAAGGTCCGCCGCGAGAGGAGGGGGTTGATATGCCGGCGATAATTGCAATGCTGCGCGGGCTGAACGTAGGTCCGCACAACCGTATCAGTATGGAGGCCCTGCGCGCTTTGTGCGTCTCACTCGACTGGCAGGGCGCCGAGACCTACGTGCAGAGCGGGAATGTAGTGTTTCGAAGCAAGGAACGCAATCTTAATGCTCTAGCGAAGCAATTCGAAGACGCATTTGAGAAAAAGTTTGGATTCACCGCCCTGCTGGTTCTGCGGACTGCGGCCGAAATGCGGTCGGTGATTGCGAACAACCCATTTGCCGCGCGGAAAGAGATTGAGTCCGGCAAGTTTCACGTGCTGTTTTTGACGGAGGAAATTAGTCCCGAGGCGCAGAAGCAACTCGAGGCGACGAAAGTCGGCCCGGAAGAGATCAAGACGCGCGGCCGCGAGTTGTATATCTACTACCCAGCGGGCGCCGGCCAGTCGAAATTGCCGGCCGTGATGGATCGCATATTGAAGAAGGCCGGAACGGCAAGGAACTGGAACAGTGTAACGAACCTGCTGGAAATGGCGGACAAGTTAGAGGACTCCTCAGGATGAACGGAGCCACGTTTATCATAGTTACAGGCGCCTTCGGTTTTTCGGAAGGATACATTGCCGCCCGACTGCTTGCCTGCGGTGAACAGGTGCTGGCGCTGAGGTCTGACGCGCCTGCGTGAACACCTCATTCGGGCTGTCATTGCGAGCCCTTCGCTGTCATCCTGAGTCCTTCGCTTGTCATTCTGAGCGGAGCGAAGAATCTCGCTCTGCCGCTCAGGGTAAACTCCGCGAAGAGCCTGTCCTGAACGAAGTGAAGGAATCTCGCTCTGGGTGCTCGTGGTAAACTTCGTGAGGAATCTTGCCCCGAGTGGTTTCAAGGCAGTCACATGAAAACGATTCCCCTCCTTCGTTAAGGAGGGAGTAGGGCGGTTGGTCCGGTCGTGGTGCTGCCACCCACCACCCCTGCCCCTCCTCCCGGTGAGGAGGGGAGTTAATTAAAGTTACGATTTGGTGGATTCGGGTCACGCAGGACGGGTTGACCCGCCAGATGACGGGTCAAATCGCCGCTACCGGCCAGGATGAAAAATGCGGATCACCATCACTCGAAGAAGATTGCAGACGATCGCCCTTCTGTTGTTCGTTATCATCGGCGCCGCTATGGCGCAAGGTTCCTTCACCATCGAACAGGTAACGAGCTCGCCCTTTCCGACCGAGCTTGTGGCTTCGCCGGCCGGCAACAGGGTAGCTTGGGTGTTCGATGCGCGGGGGATGCGCAACATCTGGGTGGCCGAGCCGGGCGCCGGCGGAGCTTACCGTTCGCGGCAGATCACCCAATACGCCCAGGACGACGGGCAGGACGTTGGCGAACTCGCGTGGACTCCCGACGGCAAGGCGATCGTGTATGTTCGAGGGGGCGACCTGGAGAATGGCGGCAACTATCCCAATCCCGCGAGTGTTCCCGAGAGTGTCGAGCAGGACGTCTGGGCGGTCTCGCTCGAAGGCGGAGCGCCGCGCAAGCTGGCCGAGGGCCATTCTCCAGCCGTTTCTCCCAAGGGCGATAGTGTAGCCTATATCTTCAAGGACCAGGTGTGGCTGGTGAAGCTGGCTTCCGGGGCCAAGCCGGAACAACTGATCCACGACAAGGGCAAGTGCGACTCGCTCGATTGGTCTCCGGACGGCTCGAGTCTCGCGTTCGTCAGCCGCCGCGGCGATCACAGCTTCGTGGGTGTCTACAACGCATCGAGCAAGGGCCTTAATTATCTCGACCCGACGGTCGATCACGATTCCGGGCCGGCATGGTCGCCCGACGGCCGGCAGATTGCCTTCCTGCGGATTCCTGCCGGCGGCGACCTGACCTTCGGACCGAGGCGAACCGGCCAGCCGTGGTCGATCCAGGTGGCCGACGCGGCCACCGGCCATGGTCGCGAAGTGTGGCGAGCCGAGACGGGCCAGGGCAGCGTTTTTCACGGAATCGTCGGCGAGCATCAGATCATCTGGGGCGCAGGAGACGTATTGGCCTTCCCCTGGGAACGTGACGGTTGGACGCATCTTTATTCCGTTCTCGCGGCGGGCGGCACGGCGAAGCTCCTCACGCCGGGCGATTTCGAAGTCGAGTTCGTATCCCTCAGCCCCGATCGCCGGACGTTGGTTTTCGCCTCAAACCAGGATGACATTGACCGCCGCCATCTGTGGTCCGAGCCGGTTTCGGGAGATCGACCCACGCGGCTTACGGGCGGCGAGGGGATCGAGTGGTCGCCGGTGATGATGCACGACGGCGCCATTGCCTTGCTTCATTCCGACGCCCAGCGCCCGGCGCGTCCGGCGGTGCTTGCGGGCGGGGGCGAAATCCGCGACCTCGCTCCCGAGAGTCTTCCCGCCGACTTTCCTTCCGCCGAACTCGTTACTCCGCAGCAAGTGATTCTCACCGCTTCCGATGGGCTGCGTGTGCACGCGCAACTTTTCCTGCCCAAGGATGGAGCTGCCGGCGTGCGGCGCCCGGCGGTGATCTTTATGCACGGCGGCTCGCGGCGTGAAATGCTGCTAGGCTGGCATTACATGGGCTACTATCATAACGCCTATGCGCTCAATCAGTATCTCGCCAGCCGTGGTTACGTGGTGCTGTCGCTCAACTATCGCAGCGGCATCGGCTACGGCCTCGACTTTCGCGAGGCGCTCAATTACGGCCCGAGTGGCGCCAGCGAGTTCAACGACGTCGAGGGCGCGGGCCTCTACTTGCGCCAGCGCGCCGACGTTGATCCAAGTCGCATCGGGCTATGGGGCGGCTCTTACGGCGGCTATCTGACGGCGCTGGGCCTGGCTCGAGCTTCAGACCTTTTCGCCTGTGGGGTTGATCTGCACGGCGTGCACGACTGGAACCTCGAAATCGAGAACTGGCCGCACTCGCCCGCGCGCGAGGAAGCTTCAAGGCTGGCGTGGGAGTCGTCGCCGCTCGCGTCAGTCGACACGTGGCGCTCGCCCGTGTTGCTGGTGCAGGGGGACGACGACCGAAACGTGCCCTTCTCGGAATTGGTCCGCCTGGTGGAGGCGCTGCGGAAACAGAAGGTGGAATTCCAGCAGCTTGTTTTCCCCAACGAGATTCACGATTTCCTGCGGCATAGCACCTGGCTCGCCGCCTATCACGCCGCCTCGGATTTCTTCGACCAGCACCTCAGGAAATAATGCACTGTGTTGTAAAATGACGGTGAGAGGATAGGAACATGCTCGATTGGTCGAAATGCCACATTGTTGAGAGCGTTCCGGGCAAACGCAGCGGTGCATGGGTATTCCGGGATACCCGCACACCGGTTTCAGTTGTGTTTGACAATCTGGAAGCAGGAGCCACGATCAGCGAAATCATGGAGTGGTTTCACTTGTCCCACGAACAGGTGACCGCCGTCATCGAGTTCGCGGCTCGAAGCCTCGATGCGCCACCCACTCAGCCGTCCGCCCCAAGGCTTGATGCTCATACTATTTGACAACGGCGTTCCAGCCCCCCTCCGGCATGCGCTCGAAGGCCATGTAGTGGTCGAAGCCTTCGAGCGCGGATGGGACCGGTTTCTTAACGGCGAACTGATAGCGGTTGCGGAGGCAGCGGGCTTCGAGGTCTTGTTGACCACTGACAAGAACATCCGTTACCAGCAAAACCTGAAGGCTCGGAAAATCGTCTTCGTGGTTCTCGGCAATCAGCAATGGCCCACTTTGCGCCGCTATGCCGAAAAGGTCGTAGCCGCTATCAATGCCGCGACTCCCGGCAGTTACATCGAGGTGGAGATACCGTTTGAGTAAACCCGGGTCACTACGCGCGGCAGGCGCGAGTTTGAAATCTGCAAACTCTGATCTCGAATGCCCCCCGCGTGCGCTCGGCGAGTAGTGGGCAGCGCAGATTCGCCGCCGCGGAGAGTCAGCCGCTTTTAGCACTAAATAATCTCGTTGTTGTTAATATGCGCGTCCGAACACGGCCATCGAAAGAGCCGCGGAGTCCCGACACCAGGGACGCGCTGCCAGTTCGAGAACGACAGATTCTCTGTTTGGGTGTAGAGTGGAACGGTTTTCAAATGGAAGGTGGCAGTCCGGCCACAATTCAACCCATCGGGTGTCCAGGTGAAATTCACTGACCTGCGCGGTATTCTTCAATATGTTCCGCAATTCCGGGAAAAGACCTTCGTAATTGCCGTGGACGGCGACATCGTTACGGACGAAAACTTCCCGAACATCCTTTTGGACGTCGCGGTGTTGCGCTCCCTCAACATCCGCGTGGTGCTCGCGCATGGGGTGGCAGCACAAATTAAGGCTGCCGCTGAGAAACAAGGTATACAAGCCTCCGACCTCGATGGCACGGGCGTGACGGATGCTCCGACACTGCAGATAGCCCTGAACGCCGCGAACCGTCTCACGCACGAGATTCTGGAAGGCCTTGCAGCCCATGACCTGCGCGCCGC
>JBEKLY010000080.1:0-26250 GCA_050010015.1 Terriglobia bacterium | reverse complement strand
CTGCCACAGACGCGCCGTGAGATCCAACGCCTGTTGTTCACCTGGACCGGAGAGTGTGCGTATTGTGGCAGCATTATTCGCAAGCGAAACCGATCACCTTAACTTAACGTAGTAGTACTAGGAGTGTGGGCTCCTTGCAACGATTTTTGCAGGGGAACAGTTAAAATCTCGCTGGTTTCGGCCGATTTTCTCGGGGGGGACCGCAAACCGGAGCCCTTCAGTTAAGCTCAATCCAAGTCAGCAGCCGCCAACTCAAATTTACCGAATCGGAAAGCAGGCTCTTGTAAGCGAGTTCGCGGCGCAGCATGTCCGGCAATACCGTTCCGACGAGGGATCGCGATCTTAGTATGGAATTTCGTGCCAGCCATACGGCACGCTGTCATACACGACCATCAGCTGGCGGGATTCGACCTCAATGAAATACATGTAATGTGTACTCTTCTCGTTTAAGACTAGACTAATCTGCGACCGGTTTGTCGCGCTGCCGGGCACGCTCAGCACCACGACCACGGGACCCGGTCGTCCCGTCGTGCACGTCAGCAACACCTCGGTCATCCATCGCTTTCGCGGCGCCACTCCTTGGTAGGGCAACGATGTGGGTTTCGTCCAAGTCTTGCCGACCATTCCAAGCAGGACGTGGTGCAGGAAGTCAAAGACTTCACCGGGGGTAAGGGTGCCGATGTCGTCTACGATCCAACGTATTCGCAAGCCTCGTACATCCAATCCACAGCGGTCATCTCCCCTGGCGGCGAATACGTCCGGCTGGGAACAGAGATGCAGTTCAAGCTTACCGGAGCGCAGGACATGCGCGCCAAAGTCGAAGCCCGAGGTGCGAAATTCATCATCGGAGACCTCGGCAGGTACAGTACCGACCCAAACTTCAAAGCTCAGATGCCCAAGGTCCTAGAGGGTATGACGCAGGCCGTGCGATGGTACGCGGCTGCCTCAAGCCCGTGATCACAGAAGTTGTACCCTTTGACGCGCAACCCCTGCAGCAGGCATTCGAAGCGTTTCTTCAGGGGGCGAATAACGTGGGCAAAGTGATCGTGAGATGCATGAGCACCTAGATGTGATTCCTGGCGAATGCGCGGGCGACTCCTTTCAGGATTGTGTCCTCGGAAACAGGGTTAGCAAGAGAATCGCCGCTTTTGAAGTACTTCGCCGCCGCGAGTCCGTTCCCTGGCCTACTTCCAACCCGTGATTGAGGAACCTCGGGAACAACCCACTCCCGCCGGCTATCTCCGGTACCTGCGCATCAAGGTACGGAATATCGTTGATTACCCCGATCCGACCAAAGTCCAAAAATCTACTTTCTCAGATGATCGCTAACAACATCTTCTCGATTAGAAAAAGGTCCCTAGACTTGGGTTCAGGAAATACCTGCCCAACTGCTTCTAGGCCTACGTCTCGCAACCTACGAGCGCACCGCAACCTCCATGACAAACAGAATCTCTATCACATTGTTGGCACTGCGCGATCTCGGTCCCGAAACGCGACCAGATCACAGAATTCGAAACGCAGGGAACAGATTGAAACAAAAGGAGATTGCACGTGGTGACCGGAGGTGTCCGATCTAGGATCACATGGCTTTGACCATGTGCTCTGAGAGGACGGCCAAAACCATAAACTTATGAATCTAAAGGAGATTGTTGGACCTGGGGTGGCTCGAACTCCCGACCCCATGGTTGCAAAGCATATACCAGCCATCTTGCCTACATTTGCCGCCCTTTGTGAAAGTCCTCCAATCTTGGCTATCTCATTGACGGTCGGCATCTTGTTACCCCTCATCGAAATTAATACCCTTGCGGCGTCGTGCTGATGTTTGCGCCTGTTTGCCCACTTTCGATGCCGGCTGAGGGCAAAGTTTGGGCAAGTTTTTTCGATAGTTTTCGAGCCGTTCACCGAGAAGATTCGTCCCTTCATGGTTTGTGGGAGGTGCAAAATTGAAAGATCGCATTGTATCAATCCCAAAGCGAAGTTCTGGCAATTTAAGGACCAACTATGCTTCACATCAGATGAGTTGCAATCAGATGTCGGGCTTTGCTGCAGGGTGCATCCAGGCACCGGGAAACTCTGCGCGTATGTCCGCACGGGTTGCGCGAAAGCCACATTTCTTCACGGATGTGTGTCAATTTTGCGCGTCCTTTGCAACAGGATCAGTACTCTAAGAACTTCCCGAAGTTTCCCAGCATGTGACTAGATTACGAGAAGCAACGGGGTACTTGCCAAGTCGCTTTTGATTCGTCGGACCCACTGTGTCTCGCCGGAGATATTCGCTGATGAGAACATCTTGGCGAGCCGCTGGAGTGGCCATTGACTTCCCTCATCGGTAGCACCACTTCACGACCCCTGACATACCCCTGATCTCCAAAAGGCACTCACCGATTATCAACGACGATCGAGCATCGCGTTCCCGTTGAAAGGGACGCCATCGCCTGTTCTACTCATGCCCCGGGGACTTTGGACTTTTATATCTGGCTGGCATGGAAAAGCTGGACTGTCAATGGAACCCAAGCCCGGATACCTTTCCTCGGCCCGCACGGTCTCAGTCAGCAATTGGGTGCGGCAGATTACTCCGAGGATCGATTCTTCCGCCGAAAACTTTAAAATTGGCTGCGGCAGGTGAAGGTCGTCCGGCCCGAATGCCCTGCTCGTGTACCAGAGGATGGTCAAGTGCTCGTGATCCAATCTTCAAGACTGTCTCCCGCGATTCGGACGACGCGAAAAATTGAGTTTGGATTTGCCCCACCTTCAGGTAAGACGTCCCTGGAGAACCCTTCCCGGTCGAGGATGCCGTCCCCTGGGGTCGGATCGCCTAAAGCCACAGACGCTGCAGTTGTTTATCGGAACGGTCGACTGACCAGCGTCTCGATCTCACTCCGAATTCGGGCGGTTTGTGGCGCCTCTCCCTCACGCACCTTGTACACAGAGATCGACCGACACCGCATTCCAATGGAGCGGGAGGTTGTGATCGCACTGGCTAACTCGCCCGGAGTGCTTGATTTCTATGTCTGGATCGCGTGGAGAAGTTGGGTGCTCAAATCAGGCAACATCCGTGTGCCAATTGTTTCATCAGGCGGCTCAAAGGACCAGCTGCGCTGAGGCGACCCCAGGCGGACGGCTCCGGAGCACCGGCCATGGCTGCGAGTGCTCCCACAACAAGAGGCACAACAAGCGCGAGATAGAAGAAAGGTTTCATCCATTCCATCTCACAGTTCCTCCCGACGATCTGGCGCGCTCCCAAAGGGTGACGCATCTACCCACCACTGCCGGTGCGAGTGATTCCGTCGAACTCCCCCAGCGGCGCTATACCCCTTTTGCAAAGGCGCGAAGACGAGCGTCTAGATGGCAGTGTCGCCCGAGAGGCGGCGCGCGAGTTCCAGCAGCGACGCTTGATTCTGCGGCACGTTCTCGCTGAACACCCAGGGCGCCGATTTCAGTCGCCCCCGTTTGCCCTGGTTGGCGCTGTCACCCAAGAACAAGTTCGCCCCAATGGCGTAGGCGGCACTGCCCGGGGTGTGGCCGGGCAGGGCAATAACACGCACCTGCAATGGGCCGAGCGGCGCCACCTCTCCGTCATGTAGGGTGCGAGAAAGGCGAATGCCCGTGGGTTTTTGGGGGCTTAGGCGCGCGATCAGGCCTCCACCCCGATAGTGCCCTTCCAGCACGTCAACTTCTTCGGCTAGCGCCATTACCTGCGCCTTAGGGAACCTGGCAATGCCCCCGGTGTGATCGGAATGTCCGTGGGTCAGCAGAATGACCTTTACATCCTCGGGATCCAGACCGCGCCGCGACAATTCGGCCAGGAGGGCCTTCGCCTCGGTATCGTTGCCGGCATCGACCAGAGCCACGGCGTGATCATCCAATGGCACCAATCCGGCGCAGACGAAACCATCTTTGACAATGGACATGCCGTTAATCTCCAGCCGATCCGTCAACCGGCTTAGCGTGAGGAACGGGCCAACAACAGTGCCCGCCGCGCCAATCAATATCAGCACGATCACAACCTGCTCGGCCCACCACATAAAGTACCTCCCGCCGACGAAGGATCAGGGTTTGTCTTTAGACAAAGCGAGTTTAGACGATGTCGAATGCCCCTATGCAGCGCTGGGCTGGCGATTGCATTCAGGAGCGGGCCGGTGTATGTTGTCCGTCGCGCCGAGGCAACCCCGGCAGAGAGGTTCGTCAGAAGGAGCTGACCACGATGTGGGTACCAAGCTTTTTCGATCGCAGACAAGTTTTTCGCGTCAGTGGTGCGGCAATGCTTGCCTCTTTTTCACAGCACGCCGCAGCAGAGGAGAGAAGGGAAGGGCGGTTGCTTTTCGATGTGACGCGGTACGGCGCCGTTGGCAATGGCAAGGTCAAGAGCACGGCAGCCATTCAAAAGGCGATTGATGCGTGCGCGGACGCGCGGGGCGGGCTGGTTTACTTCCCGCCGGGTGATTACCTGAGTGGAGGGATTCGGCTCAAGAGCAACGTGACGCTCTATCTGGAAGCGGGTGCGACGATCTGGGGCAGCCGGGAACTGGCTGATTTCAAGGACCCAAACTCCCTGATATTCGCTGAGGATGCTACCAAGATCAGCGTGATGGGGCCAGGCAGGATCGATGGCAACGGAGACGCATACTGGCGCAAGAAGACTCCGGCGGAGATCGAAAGCTATTACCTGGAAAGGATGGAAGGCGGACGAGTGGCGCAGCACTGGATGGTGGCCTTGGACCGTCCCGGCCCCTTGCTGGAGTTTCACCGCTGCAAAGAAGTGCGCATTTACGATGTGCTGCTGACTACTCCGCCTGACTACACTGTGCACCCGGTCGCTTGTGACTCCGTATTCATTCGCGGGGTCATCATCCGGAATCCTCTCCACGGACCCAACCTGGACGGAATCGACCCGGACGGCTGCACGAACGTTCTCATTTCTGACTGCGACATCTCCACTGCGGATGATGCCATTTGCGTCAAGAACTATGATGAATTGCACCTGGGGCGTATGTCGCGAAACATCACCGTCACAAACTGTGTAATCGAGACCACCTGCAACTCACTCAAAGTGGATGAGGGGAAACCGACCGCTGGCTTTGAGAACATCGTCTTCAGCAATTGTGTTCTGTATTGCGCTCCGTCTCCGGACGAGCGCCGGACGATTTCTGGCATCCATATTGATGCGGGGTACGGAGGCGCGCGCCTGTCGGGGGTGACGATCTCCAACATCTCGATGCGCGACGTGCGTTCCGCCATTTTTATTCGCAATCACAACTATGCGGGGGAGGCTCCTGCCGCTTCTCCTGCGGGCCACATTCGCGACATCGAGATCGAAGACGTGTACGCCACGGGTCACACGCTGACGAGTGCCATCACCGGCATGCCCGGTGATGACGTGGAAAACGTCAGCATCTCGCATTTGGAAATTGCGACGAAGGAGTGGGGCGGGAGCGATTTGGCCAGGAAAGAGGTCCCCGAGTTGCCGGGCGATTATCCGGAGGTCACTATGTTCAGCAGGCTGCCGGCGTATGGTTTGTATTGCCGGCACGTCAAAGGCCTGAAGCTGCATGACTTGGATTTCAGGCTTGAAAAAGCCGATGAGCGGCCAGCGTTAGTGTGCGACGACGTGAAGGCGGTAGAGATAGACGGCCTCAAAGCTGACGCGCCGGGAGCAGGGCAGCCGCTAGTGCGCCTGATGGGGGTGAAGGGGGCGTTCGTGCGGGGTTGCTGTGTGGGGCCGGGCACGAAGACGTTCCTGCGGGTGGAGGGCGGTAAGACGGAACAGGTCACGCTGGTTGGCAACGACCTCAGCCAGGCGGAGAGTGCTGTCACAAAAGACGACAACGTTCCCGCTCAGGCGGTATTCGAGACCGGCAACCGTTTGCCCAACCAGCGCGGGTGACCTGCCGTGCGCCGCCTTCGGTCGGCCCTCCCGGGCAAACCAGCGATTTGTGAGTGACCAGAGGAAGGGCACGATGAATCGTCACAGGATTCACTTATCTTTGCTCAGCGGTCTGATCATCATGTCCGGGACGCTCGGCCTGGCGAGCGAGCATTATGAGGTTGTCATCGAACGGGCGGTAGAAGCCAGGATGCGTGACGGCACGGTGCTGCGCGCCGACATTTACGAACCCGCCGTTGATGGGAAGTTCCCGGTTTTACTCCATCGGACGCCCTACGACAAGCGCGGCGGCGTGGACTTCGGCCTGGTGGAGTTCTGCCTCCGCGCGGCCTCGGAGGGATATGTGGTGATTCTCCAGGATGTGCGCGGCCGTTACACTTCCGAAGGCGAATGGGACCCGTTCCGGCATGAAGCACACGACGGCTACGATACCGTCGAATGGGCAGCCGCGCTTCCGAAGTCGAACGGGAAAGTGGGAATGTTCGGCGGATCATATTGCGGCGCTACGCAGATGTTGGCGGCCACGACGGCCCCGCCGCACCTGGCTGGAATCTTCCCTGATGTCACCGGCTCCAGCGCTTATGAGGGGATGACTTACCGGGGTGGTGCGTTCGAGCAATGGCTGAACGAATCGTGGACGAGCTTATATCTGGCTCCGGATACGCTCAACCGGCGCCTGCATGTTGCAGCGAACGTCGTGCCCCGCCTCTTGAAGCTCCCGCTCGCGTCTTATCCCTTGTTTGATCCGGGCTTCGACGATAACTCCACGGAAACTGCGCAGGGACTCGCTCCTTACTTCATAAATTGGTTGTCACATCCAAGCTATGATGAATATTGGAAACAGGTGTCCATCGAGGACCATTTCTCTCAATTCACTTATCCGATATTCCACATCGGCGCCTGGTATGACATTTTTTTGGGCGGAACATTGATGAGCTACCTCGGGTTGAAGGCCCATGCCGGAAGCGAGGCGGCTCGGCGAGGCCAGCGCCTGTTAATGATGACGGGTGGGCACGCAGGCCCGGGCCCCCGCATCGGCGAGGTCGATTTCGGCGCTAGCTCAGTGGTGGACGAATTCGATTTGACCTTGCGTTGGTACGACCACCTGCTAAAAGGCCGGGAAAATGGGTTGGAGAGCGAAAAGCCCGTGAAGCTCTTCGTGATGGGCAAGAATGTTTGGCGGGAGGAAGACGATTGGCCGCTCGCCCGTGCCAGAAACACGCGCTTTTACTTGCACTCTCAGGGTAAGTCGAACTCGCTCGCTGGCGACGGAACCCTGAGCACCGACATGCCCACGCAAGAGCCTGCGGATCAGTACGTTTATGACCCTTCTGATCCCGTGCCCACTCGTGGCGGACAGCTTTGTTGTGACGGTGCGCACATGCCCCCGGGCGCCATTGACCAGCGCCCCGTCGAAGTTCGTAATGACGTGCTGGTTTATTCCACGCCCCCATTCAACGGAGACTTCGAAGTCACGGGTCCGGTTAGCGTCGAGCTTTATGTGAGCTCCTCTGCCGTTGACACGGACTTTACCGGCAAGCTAGTCGACGTTTGGCCGAACGGATTCGCGCAGAACCTCACGGAGGGAATTCTGCGGGCCCGTTACCGGAATTCGCAGGAGACAGTCGAGTTCATGAACCCGGGGGAGACTTAAAAGCTCCGCATTGACCTCTGGGCTACCTCGAACGTCTTTCTGAAGGGACACAAGCTGCGCCTGGAAATCTCCAGTAGCAATTTCCCGCACTTTGACCGTAACCTGAATACCGGCGAGAGCCCAGCCCACGCCACGCGCTGCGTCAAGGCGACGAACGTGATTCTCCACGACCGGGAGCATCCGTCCGCGCTCGTGCTGCCTGTCGTGCCCTAAGATTGTCTTGAGTTCGACAAAAGGCCTGGGCTTGAACCCGCGGTGATTAAATTATTGGGGAGGGAGCCGCGAGGTGAGGGGGTCAATGCAACGGAAGGAGAGCAGGGTCACCACCGCCCCATCCGGTCCGACCCGGTGGAAGAGTCTCAACAGGCGGCAGGCGCTGGCGCTCCTGGGAGCGCCCTTGCTTGGCGCTGGCCGCGGCCGCACTTTGCGGGGAGCCCCCGCGGGCGCTTCGCCCCCTATTCGATTTGCATTGCAATCCCTGCCGTTTCGCCTGGAGACCGACGAAAACCTCCGCGTTCCTCACACACCCTGCACAATGGCCGGCGGCGTCGCCGTGTTCGACTACAACAAGGATGGGCGGCCTGACATCTTCTTCACCAACGGCGCGAATATCGCCACGCTGAAGAAAGATTTGCCCAAATTCTCGAATCGGCTCTATCGAAACGATGGCAATGGCGTGTTTACCGATGTCACCAAAGAGGCAGGCTTGGCGGGCACAGGGTACGACACTGGCGTGGCCATCGGGGATTACGACAACGACGGATACCCCGACGTTTTTGTGGCGGGCGTTCACCACCGCGCGCTCTACCACAATAACGGCGACGAAACCTTCAGCGATGTCACCGCCAAGGCCGGGCTGGGTCACTTCGTCGACCCCGAGTTCGGCCCCCTGTGGGCCATCACCGGCGCCTGGGTGGACGTTAACAACGACGGGAGGCTCGACCTGTTCGTAGCCAACTACTTGCAGTGGGATTACAAGAACGAGCCGATGTGCGATGTCGACGAACGGCGTGATTACTGTAGTCCGAAGTATTACAAGGGCCTACCGAACCAGTTATTCTTGAACAAAGGTGACGGAACCTTCGAAGATGTGTCGGCCGAGTGGGGCCTGCGCTCGCAAGTGGGGAAGGCGATGGGCGTGGGCATGGCGGACTACGATCTTGACGGGCGGCCCGACCTCTTCGTCACTAACGACGGGTACTACAATTTCCTGTTCCACAATACGGGGCGTGGATTCGATCAGGTGGCGCTGCCGGCCGGCGTGGGCCTGGTCGAGGACGGGGAATTCATCTCCGGCATGGGCACCGATTTTCGGGATTTCGATAACGACGGTTACCCCGATATTGTGACCGTGGCTTTGAACAACGAAACTTTCCCGGTTTTTCGGAACATGGACGGCAAGGTCTTCGAGGAGGTAACGTATCCGAGCGGGATGCGAGAGTTGAGCCGCTCCATGGCAGGCTACGGCCCAGGCCTCTACGATTTCGACAATGATGGATGGAAGGACCTGTTCGTGACGCGCGGCCACGTCCGGGCGCAACCGGTACCCGGCATTCCGATCGACCAGTACAATACCGTTTTTCGAAACCTGGGCGCCAGCGGGAAATGGCAAGCTCTGACCGAGGAAGCGGGCCTCGGCGTCTGTCCTCCGGCGCGCCACCGCGGCTGCGCGTTCGCCGACCTTGACGGCGATGGCCGGGTGGACGTGGTGGCCACGGCGATCGGGAAGGAGGCGGAGATCTGGATGAACCGCAGCGAGGGCGCCGGGCACTGGCTTGAGATCGCTCTCGAGGGCACGAAGAGCAATCGCGACGGTATCGGCGCCGTCGTCAAAGTGGTGACCCAGGCGGGCACGCAGTACAACCACATGACCACCAGCGTTGGTTACGCTTCCTCCAGCCACGGCCCGGTCCATTTCGGACTCGGCGCGGAGGAGAAGGCAGAACAAGTCGAAATTCGCTGGCCCTCGGGCGTCCAGCAGACGCTCGGGAACGTCGCCGGCGGCCGCGTGCTCAAGGTCAGGGAGTCCGGGGATTAACGGTGCGCGACTTTAACTGGCGCTGTTCCTCAGCGAGTCGGTCCACGATGCGATTTTCTCTCGCGCCATCCTCCAACCGATGGAGGCGGTAGTACAGCGCAGCCAGTTCAACGTGCGGCTCAACCCACTCCGGGGTCTCCCGTACCGCCTTTTCAAGGTCCTCGACCGCAGCCTCTACTTGCCCCTCCGCCCGCTTGACAAGCGCCAGTTCATAGAGGGCAAGCGACGAACTGGGGTCGATTTCGAGCGCCCGTTCTAGATGCGCCCGGGCGGTGTCTAACGTCCGTTGGCTATAAAGAACGGCGCCAAGGTGCAGATGGGCCTGAAAGTCGTTCGGGTTGGCCTCGAGCGCCTTTTCGAAGGCTGCCGCCGCGCCGCCGTGGTCGCCAGCGTCATCCATGATGAGGCCGCTGAGGGTATATAGGCCGGGCAGTTGAGGGCTAAGACGTATGGCGGCATCGACGCTGCGACGCGCCCGGTCGAACGCCAGGACTTTCCTTTCCGCATCCGCGATCCGCGCATACGCTTCGGCATCATCTTTCTGCTTCGCCACTCTTTCAGCCCGGTCGAAGCCTTCCTGGGTGCGGCCACTGCGAATCAGCGCCCATCCAAGAGCCCACTGGAGGTCGAGATTATCAGGGTGGGCCTGGACCGCAGGTGTAAGAATCGAGATAGCCCGGCTGGCCTGGCCCATTCGCATGTCGCAGGTGCCCAGCAACACGGTGATCTGAATATTGTCTCGCTCCTCCGCATGCAATGAGCTGAACTCATCGGCCGCTTTGGGCAAGTCGCCCTTCTGGTAGAAGGCCATCGCCAGGTTGGCGCGAAGCTCGTGATCGCCGGGCGCCTTGGCGAGCGCAGCGCTAAATTGCGCGATGGCTTCGTCAAATCGGCCCAGGGAAGCAAGTGTGAGGCCCAGGTTCGCGCGTGCCGCGATCATGTCCGGACGAAGCTGGATGAGCTCTTGGTACTTGCGAACCGCCAGCGCTGCGTCACCGCGTTGTTGGGCCTCGGAAGCCTCCTCCAAGAGTTTCTGCGGATCGGGCGCTTGCGCATGAGCGGCGACGCCAAGGGTCAGGATTAATAGCACTGTGAAGTAGGTAAGTCGCAGGCTCGGAGAAGGCATCCGGGAAGGTCCTGGATCTGAGCCAGGCTGGAGGGCAACCGTGGTCGGGATCCGGCAGCCCGGGAGTGATTCAGATCGCGTTTGAGGTCTTAGGAGCTTGCTCATTGACGGCGCCGCTGCGGGCAACCTTGATCCTTGGCTCGTCTCATCACCTCGAAGCTAACCGAACCGTTCCAGGTTCAAGCGGCTGCAGAGGACGCAGCCTGATCCCGGGTGATGAGCTTATGCTCGACGTAGACGGCCGGGGGAACGGCTTCTCCACTCAGGCACTGAAGGACAATCGGCAGAATTTGGTATCCATATTTCTCAGGAAAGTAGGCCACGGCGCCGATTAAAGGACTGCCGGTTTTCGAGATCTCATCCTCCACGCCATCACCCGGCCCCCATCCTTGCGCCATGATCGCAGTGATCTCTTCTCTTCCTGCTTCGTGGACCGCACGAATAGCCCCGCGCGCACACTCGTCATTTGCCGCCGCGATGAGCAAGCGCGCGCGCTTCGACACGGACCCGAACACGCGTCGTGTGGCCAAATAGCCCCCCATTTCAGTCCCTTTAGCATTCCTGCGAAGCACGCGACGCTCGTCCAATTTCGGCAGGACACTCCTCATTCCATCGAGGGTGCCAATGACGCGTTCCTGAGGAACAGGTCCTGCTTCAGGGATCTCCAGGAGCAAGATGCGATCCGCGCGGCCACGCCAATTGCTTTTGGCGAACTCAGCCAAACAATCACCTCCCACATAGCCCGCGGCGTAGTTGTTGACGCCGAAGTAGATGGCGCCGGGCATGGGGATGTCGATTGCCAACGTCGGTGTTCCGGCCTCGTGAAACAGATTGGCGAGGACCGCTCCAACCCTGTAGTGGAAATCATACTCGATTACAAAGTCAACCTTTTGCGATATCAGCCGAGCGGCATTCTTCAATGCTTCCTCAGGATTGTCGCGATTATCCGTGACGAGTAACTCGATTCCGGATTTCGCTGCGGCGTCCACCAAGCTTTGGGTCACCTTCTGGGGAAAATGCTGGTCGCCGGAAAGTTGGGCATATCCGATGCGATAGGCGCGGTAACCCAGGCGGGGTTTGAACCTCTTAGTCCTCTTGTCGCGCGACACATACCCGCGCCCTTCGAGGGTGCGAAGCAGTCGAAAGGCCGTGCTGACGTCGAGGTTGGCGGAGCGGGCGATGTCCGTCAAGCGCAATTCTGTGCGAGAACTTCTCAGAACGTCCAGGATATCGAGCCCTTTTCCCAGAACCTCGGTGTAATAACGAGATGACCCTGTTTCGGAAGGAGGCTGGATCTCCTCTCGGTTTTTCGGAGACGGCTGTCGTTCCATGCCCGGCCCTCGAACTCTCCTGCGCATTCCTTCTATCCTCCTTGCCCTCTCAAGCGGCGTAGATGTTCCAACAACCAATACAAGGCGTGCTTGTAGCGCCGCCCGACCCGAAGACCTGCCGGCACAGAGCGCTGCTACTCATCATTGCGCTACTTTGTGGCTTCGTCAATTATTTTCAATAGCTGAAATTATTTTTTTCTTGACAAACAACATCCACAGGCGTAACACCAGCAAGACGGGTATGTTCTTGACTGAAAACTGGCCTTTGCGTCGGTCCTTGGATCGTTAGACCTGAGAACAGGGAGGTTCATGATGAAGCCTAAATCGACAGTGGCGCACGTGTGCCATGGCAGCCTAAAGGTGGTTTTGTCGCTTCTTTCACTCATCCTGTTGGTTGCGGCCATCGCGCGAGCACAGGTGTCGCCCGGGACCATTTCGGGAACAATTAACGATACCAGTGGAGCCATGGTGCCCGGCGTTACCGTAACCGCCACAGACATCTCGCGAGGTGTTAGTGTTAACACTAAAACCGACAACTCAGGTGTCTACCTTATAACGGGCTTGATCCCGAGCACCTACAAAATTACCGCTGAGGCGCCCGGATTTCGCACCTATGTGGTGGGTTCTTTTCCACTGACGGCGGCGCAAGCGGCAGTCCTCAACGTCACTCTGCAAATCGGAGCGGTGAATCAAACCGTCGAGGTGAGCAGCAAGGTCCAGATGGTGGAACCTTCCAACGCGGTGCTCGGTGGGCTCGTGAACAACCAGCAGATCGTCGATCTGCCTCTCGCCAACCGAAACATTCTCACGCTTGTGGCGGTAGAGCCTGGCGTTTCTCCTTCGAATCCCAACAGCTACCAGAGCAGCAACTTTACTAGTGGGGCTCAATATAATTTCAATGGGGGGCTGCAAAATACCTCCGATTTTACACTCGACGGTGTCTCGATCTTCTTTCAGGCTGACAATTCGGGGCAGTATTACTTATCGCTCTTGCCGTCAGTGGACAGTATTGACGAGATGAAGGTTGAAACGCACGACTTCTCAACAGAGTATGGCCGGAGCGGCGGAGGTTTGGTGACGATGATCAGCAAGTCGGGGACTAATCAGTTCCACGGCGACTTGTTCGAGTTCCTGCAAAACAACGCCTTCCAAGCAAACGGTTTCTTTTCCAACGAGAGCGCATCTCCGATACCTCCGCTGCACTATGATCAATACGGTGGTAGCCTTGGGGGGCCGGTGATCAGGAACAAGGCATTTTTCTTCGCTAACATCGAAAGAAATCTCAACCATGTGGGCGGGTTCCAGTTGTGGAATGTACCGACCGTGGCGGAGCGCGCCGGCGACTTTTCTCAGGACTACAACTCCAGCGGGCAGTTGATCCAAATCTATAACCCGTTCAGTACGCGTCCGGATCCTGCCAATCCGGGGCAATATATCCGCGATCCCGTTCCCGGCAACAACCTCAACAACATCCCCGGAGTGTCCATGGACCCGGCAGCCAAGAATGCGGTCGGGTATTATCCGCTTCCGAACTTGCCGGGCACGCCTATACCTGGGACGACATTGTATATGCCGGTGAACAATTTTGGCACAACCGCCGTCGCCAGCTCCCCACAGATGCAGGTAAATACGAGGGTCGACTATAACTTTAGCAGTACCGCGCGAGGTTTTCTCCGTTACGGCTACTTTGGTACCACATATGGAACCCAAAATTACTATGGGAACCTGGCAGGCACGGCCTATGGAAATGGTACGGTCGACGCGCACAACATTGCACTTGGCTACACGCAGACGTTTGGACCAAAGACGGTGTTGGAATTGCACGCGGGGTGGAGCCTCACCGAGGTACTTTCTCCCAGCCAAGGAGTACCTTTCAACAACACAAAGCTTGGTCTGCCACAGGGTCTCGAAACATATCTTGAAAAGGGCACAAGCGGGCACCCTCAGTTTCCTGGTATCTACCAAGAGGGATATTCACAGCTAGGTTGCGCGAATGGTGGCTGCTACTACACTGACAACAACGTAGTCGAGGAGTTTTTAGGCAGCGTCTCGAGGCTGATGGGTAAACACACTTTGCGTATGGGAGCCGAGGCGAGAGATTTCAGTACAAGCTTTATCCAAACTTTTGCGTTCAATAGCAGTTTCTCGAATGCCATGACCCAGGGCCCTAACCCACTTGCAGTATCCCCGTCGGCGGGCGACTCCATCGCTTCATTCTTGCTGGGAACCGGCGCGTCGGGGTCCGCCAGCTACGAGGCTTTTGTTGGCCACACGAACCGCTACTTTGCCCAGTATATTCACGACGATTTCAAGGTAACGCCAAAGCTCACCCTCAATTTTGGCTTTCGCATGGAAGAAGAAACTATGGCGAAAGAGCGCTTCAACCGGCTAGCGCGGATCAGCCTCACCGCGCTCAACCCTATCTCCCAACAGGTTGGCTTTAATGTCTATGGGGGGTACGTTTTCGCCGGCAACGGTCCGGATAGTTACGGTAGCCGGGTCGCCGCGCCGATGGAACTAAAGCCAAATCCCCGCATCGGATTGGCCTATTCGCTCAACGACAAGACGGTGATCCGGGCTGCCTACGGCTTATTTTACGGCGTACCGCCCTATGCCAGCGCAGTTGAACAATTCACTCCCCCGTCGGCAAGTATTTCTACACCGTGGCTAGCCACGCTGGACGGTATCACCCCAAACGCTGTTTTCAGCAATCCCTTCCCGTCGGGTTATACATATCCTCAGGGTACATCACAAGGCTTGCTTACCGCTGTCGGAACGTATCTTGGCGGCCCCTACCCCCCAGGAGCGAAGAACCCTTACAACGGACAGTGGAATCTCTCCGTCCAAAGGAGCTTGAGCCAGAACCTGCTGCTGCAACTGGCCTACGTTGGAAATAAGGGAACGCATAACGACGTTATGTATCCTAATATGGATCAACTTCCCGCGAAGGATGAAAGCCTGGGAAATAGTTTGATAAACTTGGTTCCAAATCCCTTCGCCGGGCTTATTCCGTCGGGAGGGGCGCTGGACCAGCCCCAGGTACAATATGGGCAGACGTTGCTCCCATGGCCTGGATGGACCACTGTGAGCCCTCTGTTCGACGGCTGGGGTAATTCCACTTATAACGCCCTACAAGCAATGCTTCAAAAGCGCTACGCAAACGGCACCACTCTTATTGCCGGTTACACTTGGTCAAGGGCGATGTCTGACGTTAGCGATGGTTCGTTCGTTGATGGAGGCAATGAATGGTGGAATTCGGGGTCGTCCAGCATCCGCAATATTTACTGCCTGAGCTGCGAGAAAGCGGTGAGCGCTTTCGACGTACCGCACCGTTTCACTCTCAGCGGTGTGGGCGAACTGCCGTTAGGAAGGGGCAAGAGGTGGGGTTCGAGCTTGCCGAGCCTGGTGAATCAATTCGTGGGAGGGTGGCAGGTGAACGGGATTCTGACACTGGCTTCGGGCATGCCACTGGTTCTAACGACTGCCGTGAACACCAGTTACTCATATGGTGGCGGGCAGCACCCGGATCTCGTCGGCAACCCAGTCCTTCCGAAGGGGCAGCAGAATATCAACGAGTGGTTCAACGTGAACGCCTTCGCGCAACCGGCGAACTTCACCTTCGGCAATTTTGGCCGTACGCTTACTGCGGTTCGTCAGGACTGGACGAGAAACCTGGACTTTTCCATTTTGAAGAATTTCCCCATTAAGGAAAAGGCCCAACTCCAGTTTCGGGCGGAAGCATTCAACCTAACGAACACGCCCGTCTTCGGCCCGCCCGGCACCCTTTCTGGCGCGTCAAACTTTGGCGTCATAAACAGTCAGGCCAATGTGCCCCGAAACATTCAGTTAGCACTTAAGTTCATCTTCTAACAGTCAGTCAGAAACAGTAGGGCGGTAGCTCAGCAGCTACCGCCTCGCCCTCCAGCGGAGAGTCTGCCTCCCCGCACGTTTTCTGCCAGTCAAGGGGTCGTGTTCTCTATGGCCAAACGAGACCTAGACGAAGAAGGCATAGAGAACGCGGTTCGCACACGACTGGAGTCAGAATTTTGCCTTAGTGTCCCCTGCAGCTTCTTTTCAGTGGCTTCTTGTCGCAAGCATTTCGGCGTGGATTTGCGAAAGGCGGAAAGAGGTTCGGAAATGACGAGGAGAACCTTAGCAACTTTAGTGCTCGCCTGTGCCGTGGCCGTCGCTTGCATGGTGACTTCCGCCAGCGCACAATTCCGCGAGCTCAGCGTGAATGCCGCTCAGGTGACTGGTACAGTTCGATCCCTTCAGGGCGTTAATCAGGTCCCCGTTCTACCCCAGAGTAACGGCGTAAAACTCTGGCCCCGTCCGCAGCCGGACCTGAGAAGGCAGTACAAGGAACTCGGCATTGATTCAGTTCGCACGCACGACACCGACGGCCCCACAGACATCGATGCTTTCAAAAAGGGCCAGCCGGTTGATGGGACGATCTTCCCCAATTGGGATGCCGATCCCGAGAAACCTAAGAGTTACATTTTCGGGCCCAGTGATCACGTGATCACCGCGATTAAAGACACCGGCGCGGAGGTGTATTTTCGCATCGGCCGGACGTACGACTCCGACCCGATCCGCGTGCCGGACTACGACAAGTACGCCAGCGTCGTGAAGCACGTGGCGATGCATTACAACAGCGGTTGGGCGGAAGGTTACCACTACAACATCCACCATTGGGAATTCTGGAATGAGCCGGACGTGGCCGCGGACTGGATTGAGCACGGCAGCGGGGTGGAGGAAAGGTATACCGTTAATTGGCCAGAACCGATCGGCCAGTTCTACAAGCTCTACGCGAAAGTCGCTATGAGCTTGAAGAGTTACGACCCGAAACTCAAAGTGGGCTGTTGCGCTCTGTCCAGGGGCCAAAGCAGCAGCCCTTATCGCGAGGGTTTCATCCGTTACTGCGCCGAACACAATGTTCCGCTCGACTTCTACTCGTGGCATCACTACACAGACGATTCCGCCGATCCCTGGGATTATGTCCGGATCGGCAGGGACGTGCGAGAAATTCTGGATACCAATGGCCTCTACAATGCGGAAGATTACTGCACCGAGTGGGAGATGTGCCTCACCGATGCGACTCGAGGGCCGCACCCGCAGTCCATTTACTCGATGGCAGCCGCCGCGTGGACGGCCTCGACGCTGGTCTACATGCAGGATTCACCGATTAATCTCGCGCATTTCGAGGCTGGCCCCAGCCTGTTCAACCCCGATGGAACCTACCGGAAGCGGGCCTATGTCTTTAGGGCCACTTTGGCGATGCTTAAGACTCCGCAGCGTTTGGCAGTGGCGGGAGCTGACACGATCGGATTTGCAGTGCTCGCCGGGCGTTCGCCCGATGGGAAAACGGTCCAGGTCCTCATCAGCAACTACGAGATACCGGACCTTGGCGGCGGGCCTCCAGTCGCGCTGAGACCGCCCAATGTGCCGGTTCTGGAATCCCGGCTCGGCATCAAGTACGCGAATAATCAGGGGTATTCGCTGCGGCTCGACAACCTGCCGTGGGGCGACCATGAATTCTCGGTGCGGCGCTATCGAATCACCGAAAAAGAGAACTTTGACCTTGCAGGTGAAGCATCGGGCAGGGGAACAACTTTCACAGTGAGCAATCCCTTGCCTCCTCCGGGCATTGAATTGATCGTGCTTGAGCAGAAATGAGGGCGCGCCGCCACTGCCAATGTGCCGGCTATTGGTTAATGACGCGGAGTGGGTCGGGCGGTGGCCGCCCATTCGCATCGGAGCCTGCGCGCAGTTTTACCAGGCTGGGGCAAGCCCCGAATCTACAAATCCTCGAGTTCCGTTTTCCCGCCATGGCACACAAGTCCGGGTTAGTAAAACAGACGGAGGTCGAAACATGAAAGTGGCGCTGCTGTTGTGCGGAATCGCCTCGCTAGCGTTTGCGCAAGTGAAGGACATGCGGCCGGTGCTCACCTTCGAATCACAGGAGCAGGTGGCCGCGATCAAAGCCAGCGGAGCGAGCGTACAACGGGTCGAAAAAGGCGGGGCCGGCGGAGGGTACGCGCTGGAGCTACGGTTCCAGTCGGGCAAGAGGGCGCAAGTGGAAATTCCGGTTACGGCGGGCGACTGGCAGGGCTACGGATCGTTGGCGCTCGATGCCACAAACACTTCCACCGCGCCGGCTTACTTCTCCGTAGAAGTGCGCGATCAACCTGGGGCTTTCACTGTTGGGCAGGTCTGGTGGGACCTGGCGCCGGGTGAGAAGGCCACCTATTCCTTGTCGCTGAATCAGCCGCCGCCGAGCAAAATGGGCATGGAGCACGAGCCGCCGAGCAGCAACTTTCGCATCCTGGGGTCGGACTTTCATCCCGTGGACCTGTCGAAGATCGCGTGTGTGCGGATTTCCATGGCCAAGCTGCCGGAGCCGCGAACGGTGGTGTTCGATAATTTCCGGCTGGGGCCAGGCGCGTCTTATGACAAAATCGTGGACCGTTACGGCCAGTACACGCGCCGTGACTGGCCGGGCAAAGTCAAAAGCGATGCGGACCTGAGGGCGCAACTTGCAAAGGAACGAGAGGAACTGAACGCGGCGTCTCCGATGCCCGACGGCGACGAGTACGGGGGCTGGGCGGCGGGGCCGCAACTGGAAGCAACCGGATACTTCCGTACGGTCAAGCAGGAAGGCAAGTGGTGGCTCGTGACGCCGAGCGGTCACTTGTTCTTTTCGCTCGGGCTGGATACGGTGCGCGCCGACGAGAGTGACACGGTAGTGGAGGGCCGGAAGCAGATGTTCGAGTGGCTTCCGGGCGCGGGTGATCCGCTGGCGGCGCATCTTCGCACCTCGGGAGAAAACGGTCGGCCCACCCGCCGCGCTTTCAATTTCTACACGGCTAATCTGGAGCGGAAGTACGGGAAGGACTGGTACACCCCCTGGCAGGCGATGAGCATGCAACGGCTGTCGGCCTGGGGGTTCAACACCATCGCCAATTGGAGCGACCCACGTCTGTACGACCTCAAAAAGGCGCCGTACGTCGCGACCGTGGAGATATGCGCCCAGGAGTCGGGACGGGGTCGATGTCCCGAACTGGAACAGCTTCGGCACGTCCCTCCGTTTCCCGTTGACATGTGGAACTATGACACATTCGATCCGCGGTTTTCCGAGGTGGTGGACCGGCGCGTGCGTGCGTTCGCCTCGGAACGGCGCAATGACCCTTGGATGATCGGCTATTTCGTGGATAATGAGCTGCCTTGGGGTTTCATGCGGAATGACCGGACACGCTATGCTCTGGCTCTTGAGGTGCTGTCGCTCAGTGCCGCATCATCTGCCAAGCGCGCCCTTGTGGGACAACTCAAGACTCGATATAGCTATATAGCAAAGCTGAACGAGGCCTGGAATGCGCAACTGGCTTCATGGGAAGAGTTGCAGCAGAAGCCGTATCGGCCCAAGGGCGAGTTCACCGCAGCAGCGCGGGAGGATATGGGCGCGTTTGTGAAGGAGTTGGCAGCGCGATATTTCCGCACGGTGCGGGATACGTTGAGAAAGTACGATCCTAATCACCTGTACCTCGGCGTGCGGTTCGCATGGTTACTGCGGGAGCATTACTCGTGGACCACGACGGAAGTGGAAGAGGCAGCCGTTCAGTATTGCGACGTAATAAGCTTTAATGCTTACCTGCCGGGCGTGGATGCTCGCTGGGATTTTCTGAAACTTCTGGACAAGCCGACGATCATCGGAGAGTTCAACATCACAGTGCCGGACCGAGGGATCTACCCCGATATCGTGGTGGGGGCGAACAGTCAGGAGGAACGGGCGCGGAAATACCAGGAGTTCGTGCGCAGTGTGATGGACCACCAGGATTTTGTCGGCTGTCACTTCTGGCAATATATTGACGAGCCCGTGACCGGCGAGGCCGACGGCGGCGAGAACACCGGGACTGGATTCGTGACGCTTACCGATTCGCCCTACCCGGAGATGGTGACGGCGGCCAAGGCGGTGCATGCGGAAGTGTATCGCCGGCGCTTCTCCGGCTCGGCGGCCGCAGGTGCGAGCCGCTGAGCGCTTTGCTGCAAGCTCGTGGCGTCGGGGCCTCGGAGGCCGGGCGCATGCAGTGCGCGCCCGGCCGACGAGGGCAGCGGCCTTACAGACGCACGAATGCAAATGAGACTGGAGGCTAAGATGAGAACGGCGATTTTGTTGTTTCTTGGAATGCTGGTTGCCACGCTTGCGCAGGCCGGTAGCACGCGCATAGTGTGTTCGTTCGAGAGTCCTGACGAAGTGCAGGGTATCAAGGCGACGGGGGCAAGCGTGCGGAGGGTAGCCGAGCACGCCACCGAGGGACAGTATGCGCTGGAAGTGCAGTCTCAATCGGCCAAGCGCCTCCTGGTCGAGATCCCGATTCGAGAGGGAAACTGGCAGGGCTATGGTTCGCTGGCGCTTGATGCGACGAATACGTCCGATGAGCCTGTACTGTTTACAGTTGAAGTGCGGGACCAGGCCGGGGCCGCGACCGTGGCGAAAGGCTGGTGGCAGCTTGTGCCGGGCGAGAAGGCGAGTTATGCGATGTTGCTCAATGCGCCGACCCCGAAGAAACTGGGCATGAGCAGCGATCCGCCGAACGACGACTTCCGCATGCTGTCTTCCGACCATCATCCGGTGAACCTGGCGAAAATCGCCGTGGTGCGGATTTCTATGAGCGATTTAACCAAGCTGCGAACGGTGGTGTTCGACAATTTACGGCTTGGGCCGGGCGTGTCGTGTGACAAGCTGGTGGACCGCTTCGGCCAGTACACGCGCCGTGACTGGCCGGGCAAAGTGAAGAGTGACGGGGACCTCAGGGCACAGCTTGCGGCGGAGCAGGCTGAGTTAAAGGCGCACCCGACGCTGCCGGATCGCGACGAGTACGGTGGCTGGGCGAGCGGGCCCAAGCTGGAGGCGACGGGATTCTTCCGGACGGTCAAGCGCGACGGCAAATGGTGGTTGGTGACGCCAAGCGGGCACCTGTTCTTGTCAATAGGCATCGATTCGCTGATGGCCACCGAGGATGAAACGGTGGTCAAGGGGCGAGAGCAAATGTTCGAATGGCTGCCGGGCAAAGACGATCCCCTGGCGTCGCATTATCATAACTTGCGAGACTGGGAGACCGGAGGATTCAAGCAGCCGCCGGTTCGCACCTTCTCCTTCTACACGGCGAACCTGGAACGAAAATACGGCAAGGACTGGTACAACGGCTGGCAGGAGATGGCTATGGCACGGCTGCCCGCATGGGGGTTTAACACCATCGGCAACTGGAGCGAGCCGCGTCTTTACAATCTGAAGAAGATCCCGTACGTGGGGACCGTGGACATCATCAAGGGCAAAATAGAACAGATTTCGAACATCCCTCCGTTTCCTTCCTACCGGGTGTACGATACTTTCGATCCGCGGTTTGCCGAGGCGGTGGGCCAGAGTGTGCGAAAGTTGGCCCAGGAGCGGCGCGACGACCCGTGGATGATCGGGTATTTTGTGGATAACGAGTTGCCCTGGGGTTTCATGCGCAACGACAGCACACGGTATGCAATAGCGCTTCAGACGCTGTTGCTGGGTCCGACGTCCCCGGCCAAACGCGCCATGGTGGAACAGCTTAAGTCTCGGTATGGCACCGTTGATAAGTTGAACGTGGCCTGGAACGCAACGCTGGGGTCGTGGCAGGAACTGCTGGAAAAGCCTTACCAGCCCGGACATGCGTTCACACCCGCCATGCGAGAGGACATGGGCGCGTTCGTGAAGGAACTGGCGGGGCGATACTTTAGAACGATCCGGGACGCCCTGCATAAGTATGATCCGAACCATCTGTACCTTGGCGCGCGGTTCGCATGGTTGGTGTTTGAGAAGTACTCCTGGGCCACGCAGGAAGTGGAAGAGGCCGCCGCGCAGTACTGCGACGTAATGAGCTTCAATATTTACCTTCCGGGCGTGGGCCCGCACTGGGATTTCTTGAATCGGCTGGACAAGCCGACGATCATCGGTGAGTTCACCATGGGAGCGTTGGACCGCGGGATTTACCCTGAGATATTGGGGGCGAACAACCAGGCGGACCGGGCCCGGATGTACCAGGATTACCTAAACAGCGTCGTGGACCATCCGGCGTTCGTGGGCTGCCACTTTTTTGAGTACCTCGACGAACCGCCCACCGGCCGCGGCGGGGACGGCGAGAACATTGTGACTGGTTTCGTGACGACTGCTGACACTGTGTATCCCGAAATGGTGGAGGCCGCCAAGAAGACGCATGCGGAAGTGTATCGCCGGCGCGCGGGTGGGGCAGCCTCCCCTAGCGCGAGCCGCTAAGGTGACACACTGAAGCACTGCCAGACCCTGCGGGGGTGGGAGCCGGTAGCGACCGCCGAGGGGCGAATGAACACCCTCTGCGCATGTTTTCCTTCTCACCGCGAATTTGGACCGGAAGTACGGAGAAAACTGGGTAGCCAGTTGGCAAACGACGAACGGGGCACTACTTTCGGCATGGGGGTTCAATACCGTTGCCAATTGGACGGGCCAACCTCGATATGACGTGCAAAACATGCCGCACGTCAGGAGCATGTTCATACACGGTAAAGTGGAGCGGATTGCGCATATCCCGCCGCGGTCCAGGCGTTGATATTGTCTATGTGGTCCGACATTCGAAAAGCCTTTCTAAGGGGGAGTAACGATGAATCGGTCATTATTAGTCCTTGTGACAGTCTTCCTTCTTGCTTCGGCGTCAGGGATGACGTCGCAGGCTTCGGCGCAAGGGGTTACGTCAGGGGAATATGATAAGTATGGAGGATGGTACGGGCTGAAGGGCAAGAAGACCGGATTCTTTCACACCCAGCAGATTAACGGCCGATGGTGGCTCGTCACGCCTGAGGGAAATGCGTTCATCTCGAAAGGAGTCGCTGGCGTCTATTTTGGGGAGGAAGAGCCTGGTCCCCTGACGCCTTCCCCGGCGCCGCCCGGGTGGACAAGAAACGCCGCGCGACAACTTCGCGGCTGGGGGTTCAATACCGTCGGCGCTTGGTCTGACCGGGAGATGTTCACCACCGAGATGGCCTACACTTTTATTCTTGACGCGGCCGAGTCGGCGCGACGCCAGCCCTTTGCCAACGCTGATGTGCCCGATTATTTCCCCGTGCCAGGCTATTTCCCGGACTATTTCAGCAAGGAATTTCGTGAGTCAACTGACAGCCGGGCGGCGAAACTCTGTGCGCCCCGGGCCAATGATCCCTGGCTACTCGGCTACTTCACCGACAACGAGCAGTCCTGGGGCAGCATTAAGATCTCCTGGGATTCATGGAACGGGATTCCTCCATCGATCCTGCAGCAAAGCCTGCTCGAAAATTACTTGAAGTTTCCACCCACCTCGCCCGGGTACCAGAAGGCAGTCGAGTATTTGAAATCTCGGGGAACCGTGAAGGGCGCGATAACGGAAGATGACATGGACGGTTTTGAAGAACTGGCGGCGGCTGAATATGCTCGAGTCTGCCGCGATGCCATCCGTCGCTACGATCCTAACCATCTCATTCTTGGATGCCGCTATCCGCAATACGCGCCCGATCCCGTGGTGCGGGGCATGTGCCCGTTTTTTGACGTAATCTCAATGAATGACTACCATCCTCGACCGCCGGTATGGAAGCTGGAACACTTGGCTCAGTTAACTGGAAAACCGTTCAGGCTGACAGAATTCAGTTTTAAAGCCATGGACTCAGGGTTGCCGAATACCAAGGGCGCCGCTGACCCGGTTGCCACCCAGCAGGATCGGGCCGACAACTTCTCACATTACGTTCAGGAGCTTGTCGCCATGCCTTCGTGCGTCGGTTTCCATTGGTTCGAGTATCGTGACGAACCTGCTGAGGGGCGGCAGGGCGATGGAGAGAATAGCAACTACGGGCTGGTGAAGAAGGATGGAACTGCTTGGGAGGTCATTACTTCGCGCATGCGGGAAGTGAATGCCACCCTTGAAAGCCTCGCAAATCGTAAATAAAAAAACCGCAATTTTCGGGAATCGCGGTGGATGGCCGTTGCCACGAAAATGACCTGCATCACGAAGGGTCTCCTGTCTCAAATGACGGGACCGCGGACCCACACGACGCTATCGCCAGTCTCCGAACGGCAAACGGAAGCGGCAGGCTCAGAGCCGTCGTTACTGGAGCGCCGCAAGCAACGGCAAGCGCAAGGAGCCCCTGCCCTCACCGCCGCGAGGGTCATCCCTACGAGATTTTTTTCGTGTTCCTGCGACCGTCTGGGGCGAGCGCCGAGGCACGTATATGTACATCGACTTGAAACCCACAGCAATAGTTAAATTGCGTGTTCAATCAAGTAGATGAGCATACCAAAGCTCCCGCGCGTGGCCTCGTCGTTCCGTGTCGGGAGGAAGCTCAGGAGGCGTAATCCGCACCGCGATCACTGCGTATGGCTCTTGGCGTGTAATGCCTCTACTGCGCCGTTCTCCTCCGTCATGCGCCGGGTCAGCAGGGTCCAGGGTGTGCCGTCGAACTGCACGAGCCCATAGTTACTGTTCTCGGCGCCGAAGCCCCCCGGGCTGGTACCACTTGATTGCTTCGGTTCGTCGCGGTAAGCAAACCAGTGGTAACCAACACAAGAAGAAAGGTTTGCCAAATCTTCGACGTAGGCGGCAAACAAGCCGGCGCGATCCTGCTGCGTCATCACCGACTCCCCCGCGCCAATCGTGTTCGGATTTCCGCTGTCCATCGCCTTGAAGCTGAACTCGGTGATAAGGGTCGGCTTGCCGCTGAGCCGGTTCATTTCGGTCAGCTTATAGAGTGGCGCCCGGTACTCATAGATGTCCATGGAAAGAACGTCGAAGTAGGGACCAAGCCCGCGGGAAAGCGGAATCGGCGCGTGCTCGTTAAACCGCATTCCAAGGATCGAGTGGTTGGGGTCGTTCCGCCGGATTGCCGCCATGCAAACCTTGCCATACTGCGCAGCAGCGTACTCCAGGAAAGCCAATTTGTCTTCCTCGGTCATAGTAGCCGGTGTGTGGCCGCGTTCTTTTAAGAAAGCCACGGCCCGTTGATACCCGGGGGATGTCGTAGGCTTCTTCAGAAAGCTTTGCAACACTGTGTCCGTCCCTCGTATGTCGGGAAACCACTTCAGCTCGCTATCGGGATAATAGCCGATCAGCCATGGGTCGTTGGCCAGAGGCCTGCATAATTTCGCTGCCTCCTGTTCCACCGCCTGCTGAAACTGCGGGCTGAAATAGTCGAGCACAATGCCATCCCGCCACACATTGGGCTGTTGCGCGGCAGCGAGGTTCAGTATGACCACGTAGGCCATCCCAGGCAGCGGACGGCCCTCATCCACTGAGATTGTATTGAAGTTCCAGCCCTTGAGCTGTTCCACAGTCTGCTGGGCCCACTTCTTCCATTCATCCTGAGGCATGGGGCGAGCGTGGCGGTGCCAGGCCGGAGTAACCTCGCAAACACCTTTGGAGATGAAGACGTTTCCCTCGGGCGTGACGAGCCACCAGCGGCCATCGATCTGTTCCGTATGAAAGAACCCGGTTTTCTTCCCCTGCAACTTCAGCCAACCACCGTAGTTGTCGTATTGCGCCTGAACCGGGATGGCGACAAGCGCGAGCAAGCAAATGCCGATTATTCTTTTCATATTATTCATCTCCTCATTATCTATCTTCGCTGAAGTACGATCAACTCAGCTGCTGGAGGCGGAAGCGGGTTGGACAAAACCAGAGTTCCGCCCCTGCTCGACATCTCACCCACCGAGTGCAGATTCTCCTTCTCGCTGATCCGGTAACGGTGCACGGAACATTCGCTGTCTCCCCAAGGGAGATTTTTCACGGTGAGATCGTAGCCGCGGTTGTTCTCGGAATGAATACCCTTCCTCACAGGGCAGGCGTTGGGAGGCTACCCAGCACCGCCACGCCCAGTGCAATTATCAATCCTTTCCGTATGGTCGATCTCTTCCCATTAACATTCTGCCGGCATCAGGCTTCCTGAACCCTTTGGATTCCTGCCTGCGATGCCGCTTAAGAAACCGTCAGACTATAGCAAATAAATACGAACCAAGGTGAAATATCAGCCTCGTCATCGACGAGTGCTTTTCGCGAGTAAACAGCGAGGAGTTTTCCTCCCTGCGATTCAGACAGTAAGAAACCAGGCTGGGCAGCTGACCCGCGGTCGGTGTGTCAACCGGTCTGCCCGATCCGTCAACAGCGCTTTTGACGGCCTTTCCGACGCCCAGTTGTCCTC